>CALLDR010000021.1 GCA_937997955.1 uncultured Emergencia sp.
GCACAAGTGTCGTGCCGTATGGTACACAAAGAGTGACAAAAAGTGGCGCAAGTCGCCAATGACCGCGAAGCTCCGCGAAAAAAGTGGTTCGAAGGTTTCATGCGTAGGCCCTAGGGATTGTCACAGTATCAAAAGTATAAAAAGTAAGATGAGTATGATGGCTCTGCGGATCTATGCCCAGAGTGGCCAAGTTGGCGGAATTGGGCTTTTGCGGGATTTGAGGGGATTAGCACAATTTTGCCGGAACCGCTCAGCTCATCTTCTTTGTTTTTTCGCGTGGGGCTTTGGCGGGGAGAACAAAGCGCGGGCAGGAAATCCAAAGGTTCGAAAGAAAAAGTAGGATTTTTCGTGCAAATTTCTTTTGTGCTTCTTCATGTTATTTTTGAGTCAAATCCAAGAAAAATAGTATGTATAACATAAAAAACTGCTTGTTTGAATTATAACATAGCTGAACGATAAAGTCTGATATATCGTTCAAGATTATAGGGTGCAGTTGACTGTACACAAATTTAAACAAGGGAGAACAGTGAAAATGAAAAGGCATTTATCTAAGTTTTTCATCCTGTGCCTATCAGCTATGTTAGTCTGTTCTACGGCTTTTGTTGGCTTTGCGGCGGAGCCGGGCGACGGAGAAGGATCTGATAATGGCGCGATCTCTGCGCAGAATGAAGACCAAACTGAACCTGGTGACGGAAATGGAGAGACCCCATCAGAAACTTCAGAGAAAAACCCTGATGAGGAACAGCCGGAAGACTCGACGGATTCGGCGAGCTTGGACGGCAAAACCTTCGCCATTGTCAATGTGCCGAAGAAAGCGGCGATGCAGTCGAATACGATAGACTACGGCAATTTGGAGGCAAAAGACGTGTCCTCCTATTTGCAGGGAGATGCGACGAATGGCTACAGGCTTGTCCTCAGAAGTGAGAAGGAGAAAGAGGCCGCAGGCATCACTCAGTGGAAGTTTATATCTGTTGGTGATGGCAATTCAAATCACTATTACGTTACGACAACAGTTGACGGTATAACGAAGTATTTGAAGATTGGGGATCGCGGGAAGCCGATTACACTTGAAGATATGCCATCTGAGAAAGATAGTTTTATCATAACGGTTGCAGCTGGAATAGATAATTATGAGGGTTTATTCAGGCTGTCAAAGGATAATACGGGGCAAGAGGGCAATTTTGATAATGCCGTAAATGCATATGGCGATCCCGGGAAGATTTTTCAAGGCTTCGGCTCGTGGAATGATAGTAAAGACAACGAATGGCAGGCTCTGTGCGAGGTGGCTGTAGTGCCATATGAAACCGTAGAGGGCACGAACCACTCCGGTTCCGTGATCAATCTGTTTGACTATTGGCTGGATGAAGGCGCAGATGGCAGAAGTGCTGCGGATGGGAATAATAGTTGGGGAGATACAAGTAAATTGGATAATCTTAATCTCACCAAGGGAATTAACAAGGGCCATGCATTAAAATTCTATTTATACTACAAGGAATATACTGAGGGTGACATCAACGCATGGACTGTAAGCGCTTCCCCGCATCAAAATATCGTGGCCAATACGCTGCAAGGCGGCTATCCGTATCTGACGCAAGAATCAGCGAATTCTGTGAAAGGAATTTCAAACGACAGTTATTCCGCTGAATCTCTGGCATATCTCTTCGACCCGACGATAGAAAATCTTTATAAGGAAACCTTCCAAAATGTAAAAGGCTTGCTGCAGGTCGATGACGACGGATATTATTATTACAGCAGCCAGCAGAATTTTGCTGAATTAGATGAAACAAATAACAAAATTAATCTCTATGAGGCAGCGGGCGTGACGACTGGTGGCGGCGGTACTGATCAAACGCCTCCGGGACAGTTCTTTCCGTTCAACGATTTTGATGAGGTAAGAACCTTGAAATCTATTGATGAGCCACTCAATCACTACTTCGGCATGACTCTGACCACCCGTTTTGTCCAGAAGTACGGCGGACACACCAAAATCGATGAAGAAGATCCTATGACCTTTGAGTTTGCCGGCGACGACGATGTGTGGATCTTCATCGACGATGTGCTGGTCGCCGACTTGGGAGGTATTCACAACAAAAGTAGCGTGAAGATAGACTTTTCGACCGGCAAAGTCACCCTCAATGAGGGGATAGAGGGGGCAAGCAGTAGTACTACGATTCACGACCAATATGTAACCGCTGGAAAGGCGGACACCGTAAATTGGACCAAAACTGGCGATAATACAATTTTTGAGGACGGCTCCTGCCACACGCTGAAGTTCTTCTATCTGGAGCGGGGCAATACGGATTCCAATCTGGATCTGAAGTACAACCTGGGTACGTATCCGGCTACGGATATTTCCAAAGTAGACCAATACGGAAACGGCGTGGAAGGCGCGAAGTTTGACGTATATGCGGCGGATGCAGACTATATTGTCGCTGATGAAGCAAAATCACTCTATACCGGCACTACAGACGAGAACGGCAAGATGACCTTTGTCGATGAGTACGGCATGCCGTATACTATAGCGGAGCTGGAGCAGATGTTCGGGACACACTTTGTTCTGAAAGAGACGGCGCCTGCCGGCTATCGCCAGGTGGGCAGTCAGATCAATCTGGAAGTGGTCAATCATAAGCTGCTGGTCTGCAACAATCCGCAGGAATCCGGGGCGCAGGCATCGGCTACCCTGCAGATCGAAGCGCCTGATCAGCTGATTCCGGTAGGTGCAACCGATGAAAACGAATACAAACAATATTACAACTATGATGATTCAACCCCGAACCTGAAGGGCACTCTGTTCGCCGTCGTGCTTCGATATATCGGACCGAGGGATGCTGACGGAAACGCAACAGCTTTAAAGAAACAAGATAGCTGGGCGCCGGTTTACGGTACTCAAAAAGATGGCTTTACCGTTGTAGATGTAGGTGACGGCGATGACGACTTCATCGCAGCTGTCATCGATACAGCTCAGAAGTATGTGGAAAGCGACAATGTGTTCAGCTTCGATAAAAGCTCCGCCACGGTACAGGCACAGCTGAACGGTATGCCCGGCGATATCCGAAATTACTACTACATGCTGGATGCTGATAACAAGGGCAAGACCGAGTATACCGTGGCTTACTACTACAGCACAGCGGACTCGCTGGAAAATGCGACGGCAGAGAACACTCAGCGCATCAATTCTGATAACAATGACGACGCCACTTGGTTTTCACGGGTGTTCGGCTCCAATATACAGATTCCGAATTTGACCAACCGGATGTTCGTTCAGAAACTGGATCAAAAGGGCAAACTGGTCAATGGAGCGACCTTTGCCATGTATCAGGTATCAGAGGAAGATGATGGGAACATTTACTACATCGCTGATGATACTGAAGGAACAAAGATACTTCTGGAGAAGGACGATGACGGCGACAACGAGGGAGCCGCCAAAGTAGGCGGCGTGGAAGGTACCTACACGATTGAGAGCGGCGGAATCATCAAAGTTACCGCTGGCGAAACCTCGTACACCATCACACCGGTTAAGAAAGAGGTGACCAAAGACGACGAAGACGCCAAGGAAAAAGGCACCGCGACCTTTACTAATTTGACGGAAGGTCAGTACTATATTCGTGAGGTAGCAGCGCCGACAGGCTACAAGCTCAACACCAATGAGATCATGGTGCTGGTTACGAAGAATTCCATTTACGCCAATGCCGGTACTGCCAACGACGGCGTCAGCGTAGGCCGCGGCCCTGGATATATCGTTTCTACCCTGGATCAGTATGCGTCAGCGGGCCAGATCGACAACACTCTGACCTGGATCTATACACAGCTGAAGCGTTCCGGCGAAAGCAATAAATTCAGCGATGTGACAGCTGCGAATTATGAAACGTGGGAATATATCACGAAAAATAACGCCGTGGGCGAGGGCAGCACCACGAAGGAACATATAGAAGCCCTCACGGCGTATCTGAAATACGACACCAGCGAGAAAGCCAACACCCTCTTCAACTATACGCTCAATGACGGCGGAGGGAAAGGTGATGTAAGCACGAATATTTCCAAGACCAGACGGCTTTATACCGATGTTGGCTGGTCCTATTTGGAGATCTTCCAGGACTACGAATACGGAAAGGATCACAAAGAGACCGGCGCTGATTACGAAGATTGGCGGGAGAACGGAGACCTGTCCGGCCTCTTCTCCCGGTCGGTCTATGTGCAGGTGACAGACGAGAGCATCGAGCCAGATAATCCGCCGTACAATCCACCGGATAACCCAGACAACCCGGACAATCCGGACAATCCTGACAACCCAGACAACCCGGACAACCCGGATAATCCAGACAACCCAGATAACCCGGACAATCCTGATAACCCAGATAATCCGGACGATCCGGATAACCCGGATAATCCAGACAAACCGGATAACCCAGATAATCCGGACGATCCAGACAACCCGGATAATCCGGACAACCCAGACAATCCGGATAATCCTGACAAACCGGGCAGCCCGAATGGGACCGGGACAGATGATCCTGACAATCCGTCGCAGACCGGTGAAACCGGAAATCCGGACACGGGAGATCAGACAGCGCCAATGCTGTGGATCACCCTTTTGGGCAGCGCGTTTATCGCTTTGATAGCCGTCATCACAGCTATGAGGGCTTACAGGAAGAGAGATATAAACAGATAAAACCAACGATGAAAGAAAGACAGGGAGCAGCCAGACAACCGACTGGGAGGCTTCCTGTCTTTTTGATTTGCGCAGCGCGGACGCTGCGGCCTTTGATAGATGGGAAAATTTTATGTAAGAATTGTTAAGAAAATCTTGAATTTCTTTCAAATGTATGGTATAGTTTTGTTAAAAATTACAAGGGAAAAACAGGGAGGAGACCATAAACCACCTTTTAAAAATCGTTGAGGAAGAACTGGCATGTAAGAAAAACTGATGGACCAGGGCGAAAAGCAGTTGACCCGGACGCCGAAAGGATATTTAAATCCAGATCGAGGGAAAGAGGCGTCTCCCTTTTATCGTGGGAATTCTGCCGTGGGAAGATCCTTTGAACAAAAGATCACGGAAGATTTAGATCTGGCAGGGGATCTTTTGAGGAAAAAGAGCGCACAGGAGACCTGTACGAACTGTAGCTTTAAGAAAGTGCGGGTCTGTCGGACGCTGTCAGCCGATTACCCCGCCGTGCCAGCCGCTGTCAGCCGCTGGCGGGTGGCCGCCAGGGGTCACCAACTATCACAAGCCGTCCCACCGGCCGTCGCCTGCCGCAGGCTGCCGCCGCCCCGTCCTGTTCCCCGCCGCGCCAGCCGCAAGCCTTCCGCCCCGTTTATCCCCAGATCAAGGCGAACAGAAACGTGGCCGCGATGACGATGCAGGCGCCCATATCAGCTTTGGACGCGAGGATCCTTTGATGGTTCTGGATGCGGCTCCAGGCGTAGAACAGGAAACCGGGCGCGAACATCAGGGCGGAAATGATAATGTTGGAAATGCCGGTCGCGAAGAGCATGTAGAAGCCGTAGGCGGAGCCGACGATGGAGATCAGCCAGGTCTTGAAGCAGACATTGTTGTGGCCTGACCGGCTGTCCTCAAAACAGGTCTTCAGGCAGTACAGCGCCGACAGGACAAAGGGGATCATGATAGCGCTGGTTGCCAGCGTGTAAAGCGCCTGGTAGGTGGAGGACTGAAAGTAGACGATGATCAGCAGTACCTGAATGATCGCTGCGGTCAGGACCAAAGCGCCCACCGGCGCGCGGCGGCTGTTTTCTTTGGTCAGAAAGAGGGGGAAGCAGCCCTGCAGAGCCGGAGCGTAGGCGCTGTCCGCCGTTACGATGGTGTAGGAGAACATGGCTCCGGCGATGGAAATGATGACGCCGATGTTGATCAGCACAGCGCCCCAGGGGCCTACGATGGAGGCCAGCAGCGCCGCCATGGCGGGGTCCTTCAGGCCCGCCAGCTGGCTCCGCGGCATGACGCCCATGCTGAGAATGGAAATCAGCACATATAAAATCAGAAGGAACAGGAACGAAAGCTCCGTAGCCTTTCCCGCCACGGCTGTGGACTTTGCCCGGCCGGAGATGACGACGGCTCCTTCGATGCCGGTGAAGATCCAGACCGTGGTGTAGGTGGTTTCCAGCACCTGCTTACCCAGAGACAGGCCGGTGTCCTGACCCAGAAAATTGTCCAGAAACACGTCCGCGTCAAAGGCTCTCAGAAAGATGACGAAGATCAGGAACGCGAAGATCGGCACGATCTTGGCGATGACGATGACCGTGTTGATGGTCACCGCTTCCTGGACCCCGCCCATGATCAGCAGAGTAAAGCCCCAGACCAAAGCGGAGGCGGCGGCAATAGAGAGCAGATTGTTGCCGTCGCCAAAGATGGAAAAGAAATGGCCCAGGGCGGCGAACAAAAGGGTGGCGAAGGACACCTGGGACAAAATGGCGCTGATCCAGTAGCCCCAGGCCGAGTTAAAGCCGATGTATTCCCCGAACCCTTCCCGGGCGTAGGCGTAGATGCCGCTTTTCAGCTCGGGGCGCACGATGCTGAGCCGGTTGAAGCACATGGCCAGAGAGTACATGCCCAGCCCGGCGATGGTCCAGCCGATGAGGACGGCAAGAGTTCCCGCCCCGTTTTTGGCCATGTCGCCGAACATGTTGAAGACCCCGCTGGCCAGGGTGGTGCCGATGGCAAAGAAAGTAAGTTTGAACAGGCCGAGGCCCTGATGCTGATCGTTCATAGTCGTATCCTCACGTATCATAGTTTCTTAGCGTTATTTTGCTGAGAACAAAAGAAAATATACGCGGCAGGCGAAAAGCTGTGGCGGCGCCGGTCCAGTCATGATAAAATAGGAGCAAAGAAGCGAAAATGCGTGGGACGCGAAGGTAAGCGTGAGAAGCGAAAATAAGCGTGAAAAGTGAATGCAGGCATGAGGTGCGAAGGGAAGCATGAGGACAAAGAAAGTTAAAAGAGGGGAAAACAAGTGACGGATACTTTTATCATATTGGTCAAGTGCCTGGCGGCCATTCTGGCAGGAGTCCTGGCAGGGAACGGCGCGGTGTACTGTTTTAATAAAATGCCGGCGAAATGGCTGTGCGACTATGGCGAGCAGCCGTCCGCGGAGCTTCTGGACCCATATACCCAGCGGGTCAAGAGCTACCCGTGGAAATATATCTTTACCATGCTCTTTGTGGTTTTGAATATCAAGATGGTCATGGACGACTGGCAGTTTGCCGTGGCGGCGCTCTGCGCCATTTGGCTGCTGCTGGAAATGGCCATTGCCGATCTGAAGTACCGCATCGTGCCGGATCAGCTGGTGATCCTGCTGGCGGTCAGCGCTCTGGGGTTTCTGCCCTTTCACAGCGGCTGGCAGGACTGCCTGTTCGGCGGACTGGCTGGGTTCGGCGTCATGGGCTTTACTGCCCTGCTGGGCCGCCTGGCCTATCGCAGAGAGACCCTGGGCGGCGGGGACATCAAGCTGTTCGCAAGCCTGGGGCTGGTCATGGGGCTTGTGGGGATCATGGCCGTCTTTGTGCTGACCACTTTGCTCAGCGCGGGCCATTTGATCTGGCTTTTAATCCGAAAAAAGCTGAAGCGGAGCGATACCGTTCCCATGGTGCCCTACATCGCCCTTTCAGCCGCCGTTTATCTGGTGTTTCTGTGGGGCTTTGAAATGTCCTGGAATTTGTGAGCGAGGTAGTCTATGTTTATCGATACGAAGGCCCGCTGCTTCATGGAAGCGGCAAAGTGCCTGAATTTTACGCGGGCGGCAGAAAAGCTTTACATCTCTCAGCCGGCCCTGTCAAAGAATATCGCCTCCCTGGAGGATCAGTGCGGCATGAAGCTGTTCTACCGCGATAGTCGGAGGAATCAGGTGAAGCTGACGCCGGCGGGGGCCGTCATGCTCTGCGAATTTCAGAAGATGGAGGAGATTCTGGACGGCGTCATCGAGAAGGCCCGGCGGGCGGAGTCGGGAGAGGAAGGCCAGCTGGTCATCGGCCTCCTTGCCGGACAGATCATCAACGATATCACGGCCAGGGTGCTGCACAACATCGACGAGAATTACCCGAAGATCGAGATCGACAAGATCGCGGGCGGTTTCCGTCAGCTTCGCGGCTGGCTGGAGGACGGCACGGCGGATATGGTGGTGACCTTTGAAGAGGAAGCGCGCCTGATCAAAGAAGTGCGCTTCGAGGAGGTCCAGCAGGTGCAGCTGGGCTTTGCCGTGCCCGTATATCACCCCCTGGCAAAGAAGCGCTCCCTGAAGATCAAAGATCTGGAAGGGGAGAAGATCATCGTTCCCGACGAGCGGGAATCCTTTATCCTCGTGGAGGAATTTCGCAGGCTGTGTCTGCTGGAAGGCTTTCAGCCGGAGGAGGTCACAGCGCCGGATCTGTATCACATGAACATGCTGGCCGAAATGGGAAAGGGGATTCTGATCACCCGGGCCGATTCCATCGAGACCAGGAGCCCCAACCTGAAATTTTTCAGCAGCAGGGAGCTGGGCAAGGTCAAGCTGGTCGCGGCCTGGCGGAAGGACAATCTGAACCCCATCATCAACCTCTATCACAAAATGTACGAGGATTTGTACCACGATCAGAGGTGATCAAAAGGCCATCAGGAAAAAATCAGTATAACAGGTCAAAGAGAACCCGCCGAAGCGTCCGCGAGCTGCCGTGGGCGGCCAAGAGCGGCTGACATGAGCCCATAACCTCAGGTTATGGGCTCATGCGTTTTTTGAATTTTACGACGGAGAGATTTTCTGGTATCTTTTAATTGACAGAAAAATAACACACATCGAGATCAACGATCTTACACTACGATCAAAACCAAAAAAATCAAACCACAATCAAAATCAACGGAGGAGTTTAACATGAAGATTTTAGGAATTTCCGGCGGAAGCAAAAACGGCAACAACGACGCGATGTGCAAGGAAGCGCTGATGGGCGCCAAGGAAGCCGGCGCGGAGATTGAGTTTATCAACCTGAACCAGCTGCATATCGAGCACTGTACAGGCTGCACGGCCTGCGTCATGAGCCTGATGAGCGGCAAAGGCGGCCTTTGCCCGATCAAAGACGATTTTGAATGGCTCAGAGACAAGATGATGGACGCGGACGGCATCGTATGGTCCATTCCAATCTTTGAAAAAGGCGCGTCCGGCCTGTTCCACACGATCATGGACAGAATGGGACCGAGAAACGACAAGGGCATGATCATCATCGGCAGCAAGATCGCGGAAGAGACTGGCGGCAAAGCTCCGGATCAGAGAATGTTGAAGGACAAAGTCGTCTCCTACATCGGCGTCGGCGGTTCTGACTGGTCCACCAGAATCCAGTGCGACTTCTTCAACCAGGCCCTGACTCCTGCGTGGACGGTCGTAGACACCGCAATATTCTCCTGGTCCAAGTGCATCGTCATGGAAGACGAAAAAGTGCAGAGATCCCATCAGATCGGTGTCGATCTGGCCAATGCCGCCAAAGACATGGAAAACGCCAAGTGGATCGGCGATCCTGGCATCTGCCCGCACTGCCACTGCAGAGAATTCCATCTCAGCGACGACGCGATGCATGCCGTATGCTGCGCCTGCGGTCTGGAAGGAGAGATCAGAGTTGCCGACGGAAAGGTTTCCTTCCACTTTGATCCTGAGACAGAGCATCACGCCCACGACACCCTGTCCGGCAAATTTATCCACTGCGACGATATCAAAGAGAACGAGGGCAAGCTGATGGAGTGGAAGAAGTCCGATGTCTTCAAGCAGAAAAAACAGGCGTACATCGACTTCATTTCTTCCAGCAAGCCAGAGAGATAGAGGAGGAGCGTCATGACAAAGAATATGCTGGGCTTTGAGCCCATGCGCAGCCTGATCTACGTCGACTGTGCCAAAGAAGATTACAGGGTAAAGCTGGAAAACTGGCTGTATAAGTACCATATTCCAGACAGCATCTCCCAGTTTGGGCCTTACGTGTCCAAGTACGCCTTTTACAGCGCTCTGCCGGTTCCAGAAGGCGGAGAACGGTTTGGCGCTGTCAAAATGCAGCTGACCGAGCACTATTGGCTGGCAAATCCCAATAACATCGCCATGTTCGACCATCACAAGGCGCTGACTGAATATTTTCCGCCTGACGTGCTGAAGTGGCAGGGCAACCTTCCAGACGAAGACTTTGCCTGCGAAAACATGGAAGGTGACGACGCCAGAGCCGTCAAGGGAGACGCGTCAAAGGGCACCGTGCCGTTCATCTTCGCCTTTGTTCCCGTCTGGTGGGAAGAAGACTATAAAGGGGAAGGCCGGACCATCGAGGACGGACCTAACTACAGGTGGCAGATGGTGATCAAATTCCCGGAAGGCGCCAGGGAAGCCGGGGACCAGTGGCTCCGCGAAGCGTTTATCCCGGCCTTCGCCGCGTGCGAGGAGACGACCAGAATCCTGTCCAGCAAGGTCATCAAAGAGGCCAACGGCTGCGAGTTCGACAGAGTGGTCGAGATGTGGTTTGAAGGACCGAGCGCATGGCAGGCAGCTGTGGAAAAGGTGAGGAAACAGATTGAAAAGCCGGCATGGGCTGAAACCGAGGACTTCCCTTACCTGGCCAAGTCCTATGGCATATCCAGCATATTCCTATCGGATATCGCCAGAAGCGATAACATGACGCAGTACAACGGATACATCACCATGCGGTAACGGGCTGCCCGGCAAGGGCGGCTCCTGCGGGGATAGGTTTCGTAATCCGGCCCCGGACAGGCTGAATTACGAAACGCCCGCAGGCCACGTTTGTTAAATCACCTGCATTTTGATCAAAATACGAAACTCTTTTCGATACTATCGCACCCACAGCCGATGCCGGTTTGTTAAATGAGCCGCGATCAGGCAAAAATACGAAACGGACCCTGGATTTCAGGGGTTTGCAGAGGCAAAATCTTTCGTAAAAAAGGCGAAAAAAGCCTGAAATACGAAACCCAGCCCCGGAAAGGTTTCGTAAAACGGGCTGTAAAGCGGCAGAATACGAAACCCAGCCCCGGAAAGGTTTCGTAAAACGGGCCGCAAAGAGACAGAATACGAAACCGAGGCGGATTGGAGCGCGAAACAAGCAGACGGACGCAAGCGCGAGACAAGCGGGCGGACGACCTGGACGGCCCCGCGCGAAAAGCACGAAAGGTATCGCGGCGATCCAATCAGATAGTATCATGAAGACAACCAGATAATACTATTGAGGAAAGGAGAGAAATGATGACAGAGAAATTTTACGCGAAAGGACCTGGCAACGAGGGCTATATCAAGAACCTGGAAGTCCTGTCCTTCTGTAATTTAGACGGCGAATGCGGCATGTTCCAGATGCAGCTTTACAAGACGGAAGAAGGAAAATATTATCTCTATGGCGCCTGCTTCGGCGGAACCAAGAACGGTGTCATGATCAGCGATGTGACCGATCCGAAAAATCCAAAGTTCGTAAAGCACTTCCAGCTGGTGGATCCGGAAATATATCCGACCACCACCACGCCGAAGCTGCAGATTGCCGACGATCTGATGATCTGCGCCATGAGCGCGGGTTCCGGTCCCGACGCTCTGGTCGATCAGGCAGAGCTGAAAAACATGAAATGCGAAGTGGGAATCAGGATCTACAGCCTGAAGGAAGATCCGCTGAATCCGAAGTTCCTGGGCTACTGGGACTGCGGCGTGCCTCACTCCATCGGCGTTCACCGGTTCATGTACAACGGCGGCAGATATGTGCACCTGTCCTGTGAGTCTGACCGGTTTGAGGGCATGATCTACAGGATCATCGATATCGCGGACCCGGTCAACCCGGTCGAAGTAGGCAATTGGTGGTCTCCGGAGCAGTTTGTAGACGGATATCCGGGCAGAACGGTGGATCACACCGCGCCTCACGTGCCGGCCTTCATGGACAAAGGCTGGATGCACGGCCCTCCATTTGTCAGAGACGGTAAAGCCTATCTGGGCTACTGCGGAGACGGCCTTTACGTGCTGGACGTGGAGGATATGACCCGGCCGAGATGTCTGGGAAACCTGCGGTTCATGCCTACCTTCTGCAGCGAGCTGGCAGGAGCCAGAACTCATACGGCGCTGCCGCTGCCGGGCAGAGACCTGGTAGTCGTTACCAATGAGGGAGAGCGGTTCCAGTTCTTCCCTGGAGATAAAGTGCTGGCGCCGCAGGCCATGAACAATATCCACATGGTGGATGTCAGCGACCCGGCAAGACCGACTTTGATCGCCCAGTTCCCGTATCCGGAGGTGCCGGAAGACTTCCCGTATCAGAACTTCAACGTGATGCAGAGAGTCAACGCGGGACCTTTCGGCCCGCACAACCTTCACGAGCCGATGGACGGAAAACCGTGGCTGGAGCAGAGAGGGGACAGAGTCTATTGCTGCTACTTCCACGCGGGCCTGCGGGTGTACGATGTCAGCGATCCGTACTACATCAAAGAGCTGGCCTATTTCATTCCGCCGAACCCGGATAAAAAGCCGGAAGAATCCTACTTCCCAGGGTTCCCGGGACCGCGGAACGCCACCACCGAGGACTGCGTCGTAGACGACAGAGGCAACATCATCATTGATGCTCTGGACGACGGGTTCTACATTCTGAGAATGACAGAAGAAAAATGAAATCAAGACTCCTTTTAATATAAATACATCAATTTTCATCACTGAGAGCTGTCGCGTCAAGGATTTTCATTATGATTTACATTTTGATTTTCCACTGATGCGACAGCTCTTTTTTTGATTTTTTGCGCGGGGCCGCGCCGGACAAGCCGGCGCGGCCCCTTTCTGCTGCCAACACGTTTGCTGTGAAATCATCTGTTCTGCTGAAAATACAGAACTATGGACACAGAGAATATATTTCCCTTTGATGTGAATCTGACAGTGCCGTTGTAGTGATTTACGATACTTTGAACGGATTGGATTCCCATGCCGGTGCCCTCGTGTTTTGAGGACATATACTGTCCCTCTTTCATCTGAATGGCGCCGGAGAAGGTATTGTCCATGGATAAAACCAGGGTTCCCTGATTCGGCGTTTCCGCCCAAAGCTGTATGCTACGCATATCTTCGGGAACTGTGGTACAGCCATCACAGGCGTTTTCCAGCAGATTGCCGAACAAAACCGTCAGGTCCGTGTCGCTCACAGGAATATCCTGCGGTATGCATGTCCGGATATGGAGATCGATCTTCCTTTCACGCGCGATCTGATCATAGTAAACCAAGAGGGCGTTCAGCGCGAAGTGGTCACAGTATGTAATCGAAGAATTTGTCGGCAGGGACTTCAGGCAATCCTGAAGATAAGCGCTCAGCTGGCCATATTCTTTGTTTTCGCAGAAGGTCTGCAGGACGGTCATATGCTGCCGCAGATCGTGACGGGCCTGCCTCGCTTCGTCCATGCGGTATTTCAAATGCTCATACTGAAGGTTTTGGACGGCCAGCAGGTCGTTCTGCTTTTGCAGCGTGGTATTGAGCGCGAAGCTTTCGACGGCTTTGGCGACGACGTAATAGATCAGGAGCGCGCCGCTGTTGATAAAAATGGCGAAGGCGGTGTAGACCGGGTTCAGCGCCAGCTGTATGCCGGACAAAGGATTCAGATAGGCGAGGTAAAACCAGAACAGATAGAAGATGCCGGGAATCAGCCACAGAAAGCGCCATATCCGTTCCTGGGTCTGCAGGGTGATCGCCTCCTTGAAGTGCTTCTTCTCAAACCAGAAAAACCAGGGTATGAATAAGAGCTGTACGATGATAGTGGACACCGAAAAGGACCACCGGTTGCTTTCGAGGGCGAGGGCGGGGAACAAAAAGCCTTCCAGGCATTTGGCAGCGAAGACGGTCTGATTGGCGAAATTGGATATCATAAGCAGGACGAACAGCTGCTTCCCCGGGTGCTCCTTGACGGCGAGAAAAAAGACCGCCGCGAACCAAAGGGTGTTCATAAAGGAAACGGGTGCGTTGTGCGTCGAGAAGACAGAGGCCCAGACGCTGACGGCGATTTCCCAGAGGATTAGGAGGGCAAACAAAGCGGCGTTGGTCCTTTTGGAGAAGCGAAAATTCCCTGTAAACGGATACAGGGCGAGGAAGAAATAGGGCAAAAAATTCACAAGTGAATATAAGACTGATTCTAATATGCGAATTTCAAATAACACTAATACCACCCCCCCCCCGCGAATTTTTTTGATCAAAAACTCGGAGTAAGCTTGTTTGACCGC
>CALLDR010000022.1 GCA_937997955.1 uncultured Emergencia sp.
ATGGTTTCGTATTCTGTCGTTGCCTCGGCAGATTTACGAAACCTCAGGCCAGATTTTAGCAAGATGGTTTCGTATTTTGTCGGCATCTCGGCAGATTTACGAAACCTCAGGCCAGATTACAGCAGGATGGTTTCGTATTCTGTCATCGTCTCGGCGGATTTACGAAACCTCAGGCCGGATTTCAGTTGGATCGTTTCGTATTCTGCCATCGTCTCGGCGATTTTACGAAACCCACTGCTTTACACACCCCGCCTTATTTGTTCCGATCCCGGAGAAATTTTCACGTTTTAGCTCCGCGGCATACTTGAAATCAGGTTGACGAATCGCCGCGCGGAGGGTTATGATAGTAGCAGCTGCAAAAAGACAGAGGGGCGCTTTTCAGTGGCCTCGAGCAGAGAGGTGAGGTTATGACAAAGATTTTGATCGCGGAAGATGACCGGCAGCTTTCCGAAGGTATTCGGCTGAGCCTGAGGGAAGGGGACCGGACGTTTTTCCAGTGCTATACAGTGGCGGATGCCGCGCGGACGGTCAGAAGGGAACAGCCGCAGCTGGTGATTCTGGACGTAAACTTTCCAGACGGCAGCGGCCTGGAGCTGCTGCGGCAGATCCGGGCAGAAGGGCTTTCCTGCAGGGTTATCCTGCTGACGGCCAACAACATGGAGGCGGACATCGTAACCGGCCTGGAATCAGGAGCCGACGACTATATCACAAAGCCTTTCAGCCTGATGGTTCTGCGGGCCAGAGTGGCCGTCCAGCTGAGAAATGGGGCGGCGGCCGGCGGGAGGCAGAGAGGGACTGGGCCCGATCTGGACGACGGCAGGTTCTACTTTGACTTTTCACGCATGATTTTCCGGGTAAACGGCGAGCTGGTGGAGCTGAGCAAAACGGAGGCCCGCTGTCTTCGCATTCTGACGGAAAACCGGGGCAGAACCGTGACACGGGAGCTTTTGATCGACAGCATCTGGGACGGAGACAGCCAGTACGTGGACGGACACGCTTTGACGGTGACTGTCAAGCGGCTGCGGGATAAGCTGGGCGAAGACGGATCAGAGCCCCGGTATTTGAAGACCGTCTACGGCATCGGATATCGGTTCACCGGCGAGGACCGTCTCAGTGGCCAGGCTGGTTCCGCCAGTGAAGGCCGTTCTGCCAGTGAAGGCCGTTCCGCCGGGGAGGGGCGTCGTGCAGATAAAGAACAGTTCACCGGAGAAGACCGGCCCGCCGGCCGGGGAGCGGGACGATGATCTGGCTGGTATGGATCCTGGCGGCGGCTTCGGCGGCGCTGGCAGCGGCAGTCATATACGAGAAGAGGCGGCAGAGGAGGACACTGCAACGGCTGAAGCACATGCTGGAGGACGCCAGGAGCGGCCATTTTGAGCCCGGTTCCATGGACGAAAGCCTGATGTCCGCCATGGAAAACGATATGTGCCAGTTTTTGCAGGAAAGCATGCTGGCGGAGGAAAACCTGCAGACAGAGCGGGATCAGATACAGAAGCTGATTTCGGATATTTCCCATCAGACTGTGACGCCCCTTTCCAACATCATGCTGTACAGTCAGCTGCTGGAAGAGGGGCTTGAGGGCATGCCCCAGCAGCCGCAGGCGGAAGCGGTGCGGAAACAGGCGGAAAAACTGGACTTTTTGATCACGTCTCTGGTCAAGTCCTCACGCCTGGAGACCGGCATCATCAAGACAGAACCGGTGCCCTGCGACCTTTTCCGCCTGCTGGAATCGGTGGCGGAGCAGGCCGCGGCAAAGGCGGCGGAAAAGGATATCCTGCTGCGCCTGGAAGAACCGGAGGAGCCGGTTTTGGCCCTTTGCGACGGCAAGTGGACCAGAGAGGCCTGCTTTAACCTTGTGGACAACGCCGTAAAGTACACGGGATCCGGAGGCAGGGTGGAGCTGTCCGTGACCGGCTATTCCATGTTTGCGCGGATCGACGTGAAGGACAGCGGCAGCGGCATAACCGAGGAGGAGATTCCCAGGATCTTCGGCAGGTTCTATCGCAGCCGTCAGGCGGCTCAGGAGGAGGGGGTCGGTCTGGGTCTTTATCTGGCACGTCAGATCGTGGAATGTCAGGGCGGCTACATCAAGGTCACATCAAAGCCGGGGCAGGGCAGCTGTTTTTCTGTTTTTCTGCCAAAGGTGTCAAATCTGTCAAAGCTGTGAGCAGAAAACTGCAGCCAGAAAACTGTGATAGGAAAACTGAAATCAGAACTGTGATCAAAAACCGCGATCAAAGGTATCAAAACTGTGATCATTGAGAAACCACTTTGAGAGTTTTCTTCGGTATAGTCTGTATGAAAGAAACGTACAGACTATATTTGTTTGAAAGGAGCTTTTCAGTTATGAGAATATTGGAATGCAGAAACCTGGTCAAGACCTACGGCAGGGGAGAGACTCTGGTACGAGCGCTGGACGACGTAAGCCTGTCCGCGGAGAAGGGCACGTTTACAGCCATCGTGGGGACCAGCGGCAGCGGCAAGTCCACGCTGCTTCATATGCTGGGCGGCCTGGACCGGCCCGACAGCGGCACAGTCCTCGTGGACGGCAGCGATCTGTCAAAGCTGACAGCGGACGAGCTGACCATCTTCCGGCGGAGAAACATCGGCTTCATCTTCCAGAGCTATAACCTGGTGCCTATGATGAACGTGAAGGAGAATATCCTGCTGCCTCTGGGGCTGGACGGAAAGAAGATCGACGAGCCGTTCATCAGCCACGTGATCCAGGTTCTGGGCCTGGAGTCCAAGGTCAATGCCATGCCTTCCAAGCTGTCGGGCGGACAGCAGCAGAGGGTAGCCATCGCCAGAGCCCTTGCGGCAAAGCCGTCTGTCATTCTGGCCGACGAGCCGACGGGCAATCTGGACAGCAGGACCAGTCAGGATGTGCTGGGCCTTTTGAAGGTGACCTGCAAGCAGTTCCATCAGACCATGGTCATGATCACCCACAACGAAGAGATCGCCCAGATGGCGGACCAGATTCTGCGCATTGAAGACGGGCGCATCGTCAGCGGAGGCAGCGGAGGTGAGGACCTTGATTAAGGTAGACAACAGAAGGACCATGAGGCTTCTCTCCAGGCGGATCATGGACCATGGCCGCAGCCGGAATCTGATGGCGGTTTTGGCCATCGTCATGACCACCTTCATGTTCACTGCCCTCTTTACCGCCGCGGCGTCTGTGATCAAGTCGCAGCAGAACCAGGAGATGCGCATGCTCATGAACCAGAGCCACATATGGGCTGAGGGGCTTTCCCTGGAGCAGCTGGAGCTGCTGTCAAAGGACGAACGGGTAGAAGCCTGCGGTCGGAGTCGTGTGCTGGGTACGGCAGTCAATGAGCAGCTTGCGGGGGACAGCGTGATCCTCGCCTGGGCGGACGCCAAAGGCGCGGAGGCCGTTCTCTGCACGCCGTCGGAGGGCCGTATGCCGGAGAAGGAAAACGAAGCGGCCATGAGCGCCATGACCCTGGATCTGCTGGGGCTTCCCCATGAGCTGGGAACAAAGGTGCATCTGGCCTACGATACAGGCCATGGCCGGGAGGAGGACGATTTTCTCCTCTGCGGCATCTGGGAAGGAGATCCGCTGGCAGAGGAGCAGCGGATATGGGTATCGAAGGATTACTGCGGCAGCCATGCGGAGACCGAAGACTACGCCGCCTATCTCTGGCTGGACAGCATCGCAGACCTGTACGGGCAGGAAGACGCTCTGGCGCTGGAATATGACCTGCTCTCATCGGGAGCGGAGATCGGGGCAAATTCAGCCTATGATTACTTTTCCGAAGACGCCGTGCGCTGGGACCTGGTCTGCGCGGCTCTTCTGATCATCTTTCTCGCCGGTTATCTGATCATCTACAACGTGTTCCGCATCTCTGTCAGCAGCGACATCCGGGTCTACGGACTGCTGAAGAACATTGGAACGACAGGAAAGCAGCTGAAGGCGGTGGTGCGCCGCCAGGCACTGGCTCTGTCTCTGGCCGGGATTCCTCTGGGTCTCTGCCTGGGCTGGCTGGCAGGAAGGGTCATGACGCCTTATCTGCTGTCAGACGGCACAGAGACCGCGGCAGAACCGGTCAGCAGCATGCATCCGCTGATCTTTCTGGCATCGGCTCTCTTTTCGGCGCTGACGGTCTGGGTGGGCTGCCAGATGCCGGCGCGGATCGTGTCAAAGCTGTCCCCGGTGGAAGCCCTTCGCTTGGGAATGGACGGCGGCCGCGAGGGCGGATCAAAGGGCGTCGGGCGGATATCCCCTCTGTCCATGGCCCTGTCCGGCTTTCGGAGGGACTGGAAAAAAGCCGTGCTGGTGATCCTGTCCATGACCTTGTCTCTGGTGCTGATGAACACGGCCTATTCCGTATCAAAGAGCTTTGTCTACGATGCCTTTCTCGATATCTACTCGTCCTATGACTTTGAGGTATCGGGCCTGACCGATGACCGGCGGACGGCCAGCCTGGAAGCGGTGGAACCTGAGCTGGCTGAAAGACTGGCAGAGCGCGAAGAGGTGGAGGAACTGGCGTTGATCTACGATACCGATATCGACCACCAGCTGGACGAAACCGGCTACGGCCATCTGAAATCTATCCTGGAAAAGGCGGAAGAGACCCAGTATGTCAGCGCCTCAAAGCTGGAGCAGGAGTGGGCCATGCTGGAAGAGGGCCATTCCCGGGGCCACGTTATGGGGCTGAATCCGGCCGCCTTTGCCCGCATGCAGTTTCTGGAAGGAACGTATACCTATGAGGACTTCTCTTCAGGGGATTATGTGATTATCGGCGATGCTCCTCACGGCCTGGGCGAATACTATGAAACGGGAGATACCGTGGAGCTGCGGCTGCCCGGCGGGAAGTCAAAGGTCTACACGGTTCTGGCCGTGGGCTGGATGCCCTACGATCTCACCTATCGGTACGGTGAGGTTACGGTCTTTGACTGCACCTATTATCTGCCCGAAGAGGAATATCTGGCTCTGGGCGGCAGTCCCAACGCCATGCTGGCGGGGATCGACGTCAGAGACGGCAGTGAAACGGCGTTTGACCAGTGTCTGGAACAAGAAGCCGCAGGCAGCGGGAAGACGCTGCACATAGAGTCGAGGATGGCGCTGTTGGAGGAGTGCAGGACCTTTGCGAAAAAGCACTACATGATCTTGGGACTGCTGTCGGCCGTGCTCATGGTCATCGCCGTGCTGAATTTCTTCAGCACCACCTCCGTATCGATCCTGACGCGGCGGAGAGAGCTGGCCCTGCTGGAGGCCGTGGGCATGACCAGAAAGCAGATTGCGGCCATACTGTCCGCGGAGGGACTGCTGCATCTGGGGGCGGCGATGCTCCTGGCGGATACTGCCGGCATGGCCGCGATCAGGCCGCTGGTCATGGAGGTGCTGGGAAAGATCTTCTACTTTGACTATCAGATGAGTATACTGCCCAGCCTGCTGGTCCTGCCGGTGACGGCGGCTCTGGCTGTTTTGATCCCGCTGTATTATTTCCGGCGGATCAACCGGGAGACCGTGTCGGAGCGGCTGCGTACCGCGTGACCGGCGGGGACGGCGGCCCCTGGGACCGGGCCATTGAGAGCCTGCGCCTTCAGTCTGCCGGGTTTGATTTTGGGCTTTCATTTTTCATTCTGATTTTTGATTTGGATTTTGCTGTTCTTTTGCGAAATATATCCTTTTGCGGGAGGCGTATTAGTGGTACAATAATAGGCAGAGACTGATTCAGAAAGGATATTGACAACATGAACGAGAAAACCTTATGGGAGATCTATACAGAAGAGGATCTGGCGCGGCTGGAGCAGGTGACGGACTGGTATAAGGAGTGCCTGGACGCGGGCAAGACGGAGCGGGAATGTGTGGCTCTGTCCGTATCCATGGCGGAGGAGAAAGGGTATAAGCCTCTGCGGAAGGCCATCGAAGCCGGGCAGGAGCTGAAGCCGGGAGACAAGGTCTACGCGGTTTACAATGACAAGACCATCGTCCTCTACCATATCGGTCAGGAGAATATGACCAAGGGCATGAACATCTTGGGGGCTCATATCGATTCGCCGAGGATCGACGTGAAGCAGGTGCCGCTCTACGAAAACGGCGGCTTCGCCTACCTTGACACCCATTATTACGGCGGCATCAAGAAGTACCAGTGGGTGACCATTCCTCTGGCCATCCACGGCGTTATCGTCCGCAAGGACGGCAGTAAGCAGGAGATCCGCATCGGAGAGGACGACAAAGATCCGGTGTTCACCATCACCGATATTCTGGTCCACCTGTCCAAAAAACAGATGGAGAAGAAGGCCGGAGCCGTCATCGAGGGCGAGAATCTGGACCTGCTCGTCGGAAGCAGACCGCTGCCTGACACGGAGAAGGAGGCTGTCAAGGCGGGCGTCATGAAGCTGATCACAGACCAGTATCAGGTAGAAGAAGAGGACTTTCTGTCCGCGGAGCTGGAAATCGTTCCTTCCGGCAAAGCGCGGGATCTGGGTTTTGACCGCAGCATGATCTTGGGATATGGCCACGACGACAGGATCTGCGCCTTTACATCTCTCAGAGCCATGTTGGAGATGGAAGAGACGCCGAAGCGGACGTCCTGCTGTATCCTGGTGGACAAAGAAGAGATCGGAAGCTACGGGGCCAGCGGCATGCAGTCCCGGTTCTTTGAGAATATGACGGCTGAAGTGCTGGCCCTGTGCGGCCACGGAACAGACCTGGCTGTGCGCCGCTGCCTGGCGTCGTCCAAGATGCTGTCCTCCGACGTCAACGCGGCCTTTGACCCGCTGTACGCCGACGTGTTTGAAACCAAAAATACAGCCTACTTTGGCAAAGGCCCTGTGTTCTGCAAGTATACAGGCTCCGGCGGCAAAGGAGGATCCAGCGACGCCAACGCGGAGTATATGGCGGCGATCAGAAAGGTCATGGCGGACAACAACGTGAACTTCCAGACCTCTGAGCTGGGCAAGGTAGACGCGGGAGGCGGCGGGACCATCGCGTGGATCCTGGCCAACTACGGCATGGAGGTCATCGACAGCGGCATCGCGCTTCTGTGCATGCACGCGCCGATGGAAGCGGCCAGCAAGGCGGACATCTACGAGGCCGTCAGATGCTACAAAGCCTTCCTGAAGGATATGGCGTAAAGGGAGCTGTGACAAAAGAATACTTAATAAATACCATATAAATACCATGCAAAAAGGATGTCTTTTGGGACATCCTTTTTACGATAAAGCTTAAAGTTTTATAGGGGTTTATTTGTAGTAAGCAAATGAATTATTTATACGCTTCCATCATTTTTTCAAATGCCGGTAAGCTTCTCTTTATCATGTCGTTTGCGACACAGTAGGACAGGCGCATGTAACCCGGACAGTCGAAGCCTTCGCCAGGAACGACCAGCAGGTTGTGATCCAGCTTGGCCTTCTCAGAGAACGCCATACCGTCTCCATTTGGAACTTCTACGAAGAGGTAGAAAGCGCCGTCAGGTTTCGCGCATTTATATCCCATCTTTGTCAGAGAATCGTACAGCAGAGTGCGGTTCTCGTCGTAAGCCTTTAAATCAGGCATTTCGTCTACGCAGCGCTGAATGACCATCTGCGGCAGTGTCGGCGCGCAGACATGTCCATTGGCGCGGGCTGCGCCTGCGATGGCGTCAAAGATCTCAGCGGCGTCGTCGCACTGATCCGGTACGCATACATATCCAATACGCTCACCTGGCAGAGACAGGCTCTTGGACCAGGAATAACATACGATGGTGTTCTTGTAAACGGTTGGAATAAAGGTGACCTCTACGCCGCCGTAAACCAGTTCTCTGTAAGGTTCATCGGCGATGATGTAGATCGGATGTCCGAATTCTTCACCCTTCTTTGTCAGGATAGCTGCCAGAGCTTCCAGGGTTTCCTTGGTGTATACGACGCCGGACGGGTTGTTCGGCGAGTTGATGATGATAGCCTGGGTGTGTTCGGTGATCAGTTCTTCAACCTTTGCTAAGTCGATCTGGAAGTGTTCTCTGTCAGCAGGAACTACGACCAGATTTCCGCCGTTCTTAGTGATGAAAGGACGGTATTCCGGGAAGAAAGGCGCAACGGCCATGATTTCGGATTTCTCATCGGCCACCAGCGCTTTGATGGCGGAAATCAGGGCAGGAGCCGCGCCGCAGGTTACGAACAGGTTGGAAGGCTTGATATCGGTGCCGAATCTCTTGTTCAGATTGGCAGCGATGGCTTCGCGGGTTTCATCAAAACCGCCGGCCATGGAATAGCCGTGGATCTTGATGGAATCCGTATCATCCAGAATGTCCTTGATGGACTGCTGAACTTTGGCTGGAGCAGGGATGCTCGGATTTCCCAGCGTATAGTCAAATACGTTTTCAGGACCGACGATCTTTGCCTGCTGAAGACCATAGGCGAACAGTTCACGGATGATAGAAGGCTGGCTTCCCAGTTCGTGCATGGTTTGATTAAACATTCTCATTCCTCCTAAATGATTTTCATTTAAACGGCAACAAATTTACGTAACGACAATATTT
>CALLDR010000023.1 GCA_937997955.1 uncultured Emergencia sp.
AAAGGTACTGTAAAAACTGAACACATTATTACAAAAAAGGTTGACCAGAACAAAGCGCTATTGACGAAATCGGTTTTTTGAGGGATAATAGAGACATAACAAATTAGCGTACATCGTTTTTTGGTCATATTGTTTTGGGGCCGGCACTGGTTGCCGGTCCTTGTCCTTTTTTGAAACCGTAAATAGATATTGGCTCTGAGGATGCCGTGCTGAACAGGGCGGCCCGAGGGCCTTAGGGTATTCCTGGTGAAGGCGGCAGGGATGTCTGGCGAAATCATTTTGGAGAAAGTATCTTAGCCAACCCATTCGCAGGAAAACACCTCATCAAAAAACCCGGCTGCGGCGTGCCATAACATGGCGGCGCCGGTCTCAGCCGGGCGTTTTGTATATATTGGATTCAAGCTGTTTCCGAGCTGTGTCCAAGCTGTTTACGAGGTAGTCCCGAGATGTTCTTACGCGTCTTCCGCAGGCGCGGGAGGTTCCTCCTGCGGCACGCGGACGGACACGATCTTGGTCACCGTCTGGTACGGCGTGTACTGATTCTTCACCGTGTACCGGATCTGATAGTCGCCCGGATCGGCAAAGCAGAACGCTTTTGCCTGGGCGGCGGTCAGCGCGCGGAATGACGTGTCCGCAGGGCCTTTGACGGCGATTTTGACGCGGCTGGTCACATCTTTGGCATTGTGGGTGGCCTTGACGCCGGTGATCAGGTCCAGGGCGCTGCCGGGATCCACGGTCAAAGGTGTTCCGCCGGAGGCTGTCACCGCGCCGGCCAGATTCTCCGGAAGGACCAGGACAGGATCCTTGTTCACCGCTTTTTCCACCGACTTGACCGTGACGATCTTTCTGGCCGTCTTATACGGACTGTATTTGTTCTTGACCAGGTATTTTACAGAGTACGTGCCTTTCTTGGAGAACTGGTAGCTCTGCGCTTCTTTGTAGGTATAGATTTTGTATTTCTCCGCGCCAGGCGCTTTGATGTATACTTTGATGGCGCTGGTCCTGTTGGCGGTAGCCTGCTTGGCTGTCACGCCGGCGGCCGCGTCCTTGTCGCCCCAGGTCACCGTGCGGTCCTTGGCTCCGGAGATCACAGGCGCTTTGGTGTCGACCACCTTGATCTTAATGGTCTTGGAGGCCTTGCCGCTGTACGGGTCGTTGACCGAGTAGGTCACCTTGTAGGTTCCCAGCTTTTTCGTGGAGAAGCTGGCAGACACGTATTTGCCCTTGGAGGAGGACCACTTCTGGACCTTGGAGACTTTGATGCTGCTCGTCAGGCTCATGAAGGTGTTGGGATCCTTGGCGGAAACGTAGCTCTTCAGGTTATAGGAAGAGCCGTACTGAACCTCCAGCTTTTTCTTGGAAGAAACGGTGATCACCGGTTTCTTCAGCTTGTAGTACGGATTGGATGGGTCCGGGTCCGTCGGGTCCCAGTACTGGTAGCGGCTCTGAGACACCGTGATGCCGGCCGGTTTTCCCAGAGGCCCGGCGTCGCTGCTGCGGTAGATAGTCACCTTTGTTCCCACCGGGCAGTTGTCATAGATCCATTTGGCGTCCATGACCGAAAGCCGCACACAGCCGTGGGAGGCAGAAGAGCCGAGGGCGTTGAACTGGGCCGTAGGCTGGGATTTTTTGTTGTAGTTCTCGGTGTAGTAGACGGAGTGGAACAGAATGTCGCTGGTGATGTGGGTGCAGTACTGCCCGTACACGTCGTTCATCAAAGCGCCCCAGTTCCATTTGCCCTGGGTGTAGAAGGTGCCCCGCGGAGTCGTGCCGCCTACACCGGTGGAACAAAGCATGGCCCGCCAAGGCTTCCATTTGCCGTCCACCTTTTTGTATGCGGTCACCACGTTGCGCTGCTCGTTGACCTTCAGCCAGTATGTGCCCGTATAGGTGCCGGCGCTGACGGTCGATGTGGAGACGAAGGCCGAGGTGATGACCAGGGTAAGCGTTAAAATTGCTGTTATGAGTCTTTTCTTTCTAATCATATAGAGCCCCTTATCCATATAAATTGAAAATGTTACCTAGTATTATAGCACTAAGGACAGGACTCGTACAAGGAGGAAAGAGAATTTCCGGCGACTTTTTTTGCCTTTTCCTGCGGGGACAGGCGGGGAGGCGAGGGTGCATATTTATAAGATTTAAAATAAAATTTTCTGAATCATGGCATTTTCGACATGTTTTTTTGAAGGTGCAAGGCGCGGAGGAGCGTGAAAGTCAGAATTTTCAATGGTCTTGGATTTTTTTCATGTGTCGAAGGCGAACCATTTAATAAATATACAGAGTAAAGCGGCAACGCGGTGAAGCGATAATGCGTAAAAATATATACAAATAATGGTAAAGAATTTTCTGAAATAAGGGCTGAAACTATTAAAAATTTCGGTTTTTTCTCAAAAAAGTATGGTCAGGGAAGGCGAAAAATTGTATAATAGTAATCAAGATAAATTTTAGGACTTTGTTTTATGGATATGCATATAAATGCATAAATATTCAAGAAGAATGGAGAGATTACGATGGCAGTTATGATTAATGGACGCGACCTTACAGTAGAAGAGGTCATCCGCGTTTGCCGCGGCAACGAAAAGGTTGAGATCGCACCGGACGCGAAAGAAGCGGTCAACAAGGCGAGAGCGTACATAGAGAAGAAATTAGAGGAAGGCGCGATCATTTACGGCCTGACCACAGGCTTCGGAAAATTCGCAAATGTTTTCATTTCTAAGGAGGAAACTGCGGATCTGCAGAGAAACCTGATCATCAGCCACACCTGCGCGCTGGGCGAACCATATCCGAGACAGTATGTCAGAGCGGCGATGCTGCTGCGCTGCAACGCCCTGTCCAGAGGCAATTCCGGCATCAGACTGTCTACCATTCAGACGATGGTAGACATGCTCAACGCGGGCATTCATCCGCAGATTCCTAGAAAGGGCTCCCTGGGCGCTTCCGGCGACCTGGCTCCCCTGTCTCACATCGCGCTGGGTCTGATCGGTCTGGGCAAGGTAGAATACAAGGGCGAGATCGTAGACGCCAAGGACGCCATGGCTGACGCAGGCATTACGCCGGTGGAGCTGGCCGCCAAAGAAGGTCTGGCCCTCAACAACGGCACGCAGATGATGACAGCCGTAGGCGTCAACGTGCTGTGGGACGCTATGAAGCTTTTGAAGGTTGCTGATATCGCTACGGCCATGACAGCGGAAGCCCTTCACGGCATCACCAAGGCCTATGACCATAAGGTGCAGGACCTGAGAGGACATCAGGGACAGAAAGATGTGGCGGAAAACCTGCTGGCGCTTCTGGCGGGCAGCAAGAACGCCATGGACGTACAGCCGACCAAGGTGCAGGACCCGTATTCCCTGAGATGTATCCCGCAGATCCATGGAGCTTCCAGAGACGCGATCCAGTATGTATATGACGCAGTATCCAGAGAGATCAACGCGGTGACCGACAACCCGATCGTCTTCCCAGATGATGATGAGGTTATCTCCGGCGGAAACTTCCACGGACAGCCGATGGCTCTTGCCTTCGATTTCATGAAGATGGCCATCTCTGAACTGGCTGACGTATCCGAACGCCGCTCAGAGCGCCTGATCAACCCGGCCCTCTCCGAAGGACTTCCAGGCTTCCTGACCAAACACGGCGGCGTTTGCTCCGGCTTCATGATTGCCCAATATGCGGCAGCGTCCATGGTATCAGAGAACAAAGTCTACGACCATCCGGCCTGTGTAGACTCCATTCCGTCCTCTGGCAACCAGGAAGACCACGTTTCCATGGGAACCACATCTGCGAGAACGGCGGCCATGGTGCTGGACAACGCGCAGAAGGTCATCGGCATCGAGCTGGCCGCGGCAGCACAGGGTATCTGGCTGAGACAGGAGATCGGAGAAAGCGATATCAGCAGCCTGGCGCCTGCGACCAGGGCGGCCTATGATTACATCAGAAGCCTGTCTGACCCGATCGATCAGGACGTGCTGATGCACGATGAGCTGGTCAAATTCGACGAGATGATCAAAGACGGCAGTCTGCTGGACGCAGTAGAAAAGGTCGTCGAGCTGAAATAAGGCTGAAATAAGATCATTTGGAGAATGGGGAGAAAGTCCTAATTCATAAAGGAAAAATGCCGTTGCTGCCTGGAAAAATTAAGTACTTTCCGGCAGCAATATGATACAATATCAAAGGAGGAACTACCATGTTAGACAACAAAGCCATTGAGGGCGCTATGACCATCAAGCTGGGCAACGAATATCCGGATTATCCTGAGTTTGCAGAGGGCATCAGGAGAGCGCCGGACAGAGGATTCAGACTGACCAAGGAGCAGACGAAGATCGCTCTGAAGAACGCCCTTCGCTATGTGCCGGAAGAGCTTCACGAGAAGCTGGCGCCGGAATTCATGGAGGAGCTGACCACCAGGGGCAGAATTTACGCGTATAGATACAGACCAGAGGGCAGGCTTTACGGAAAGCCGATCAACGAGTACAAGGGCAAGTGCCTGGCAGGAAAGGCGTTCCAGGTCATGATCGAGAACAATCTGGACTTTGAGGTAGCCCTTTACCCTTACGAGCTGGTTACATACGGAGAGACTGGCCAGGTGTGCCAGAACTGGCTCCAGTACAGACTGATCAAAAAGTATCTGGAAGAGCTGACCGACGAACAGACTCTGGTCGTCGAGTCCGGCCATCCGCTGGGACTGTTCCCTTCCAAGCCGACGGCGCCTAGAGTCATCATCACCAACTCTATGATGATCGGCCAGTATGACAACCTGGACGACTGGGAGATCGCGGAGGAAATGGGCGTCGCCAACTATGGACAGATGACGGCCGGCGGCTGGATGTACATCGGACCGCAGGGCATCGTTCACGGCACCTTTAACACCATTCTCAACGCGGGAAGAAAATATCTGGGCGTACCGGAGCAGGGCGATCTGGAAGGACACACCTTCGTATCCTCCGGCCTGGGCGGCATGAGCGGCGCGCAGCCGAAGGCCGCCAACATCGCGGGCGCTGTGGGCATCTTTGCTGAGGTTGACCAGTCCAGAATCGATACCCGCCACGACCAGGGATGGGTAGACGTGGTCATGGACGACATCGACGAGATCTTCAAGCTGGCAAAGGAAAAGACCGCGGCCAGAGAGAGCATCTCCATCGCTTACCACGGTAATATCGTAGATCTGCTGGAAGCGGCAGTGGAGAAGGATTTCCACATCGACCTGCTGTCCGACCAGACCAGCTGCCACAACGTGTACAACGGCGGCTACTGCCCGGTTGGCTTCACCTTTGAAGAGAGGACCGAGCTGCTCCACGAGGACAGAGAGAAATTCTGCGAGGAAGTCGACAAGACCCTCCGCAGACACTACAACGCCATCAAGACTTTGACCGAAAGAGGAACCTACTTCTTTGACTACGGCAACTCCTTCATGAAGGCTATGTACGACGCCGGCATCAAAGAGATCTCCAAGAACGGCTACGATGATAAAGACGGCTTCATCTGGCCTTCCTATGTGGAAGACATCATGGGCCCGGTACTCTTTGACTACGGCTACGGCCCGTTCAGATGGGTATGCCTGTCCGGTAAGCCAGAGGATCTGGACGCTACAGACCAGGCGGCTATGGACTGCATCAATCCGGAGAGAAGAGCGCAGGACAGAGACAACTGGGTATGGATCCGCGACGCCAAGAAGAACAAGCTGGTGGTGGGAACCCAGGCCAGAATCCTCTATCAGGACGCGGAAGGCAGAAGAGATATCGCTCTGGCTTTCAACAAGCTGGTTCGGGAAGGCAAGTGCGGCCCGATCATGATGGGACGCGACCATCACGATGTATCCGGCACCGATTCCCCGTTCAGAGAGACCTCCAACATCAAGGACGGCTCCAACGTCATGGCTGACATGGCCGTACAGTGCTTCGCTGGAAACGCCGCGAGAGGCATGTCCCTGTGCGCGCTGCACAACGGCGGCGGCGTAGGCATCGGCAAGGCCATCAACGGCGGCTTCGGCCTGCTGCTGGACGGAAGCGAAAGGGTCGATGAGATCATCAAATCCGCTATGATGTGGGACGTTATGGGCGGCGTCGCCAGAAGAAACTGGGCTAGAAACGAAAACGCTCTGTCTACATCTGTTGAATACAACAAGAACTACGCAGGAAAGGGACACATCACGATTCCGTTCCTGGCGGACGACGATCTGGTGGAAAAGACCGTCGACAAGTTCGTAAAATAAATGGTGGACTGCAGGGTCCGGGCGGCGAAACGCCGCCCGGCTGTATCCTTCATCGGAAAACTGGCAAAAACAAAAGGACTGATTTTTCTTGTCAGTTTTTTTTGAGGAAATACCGGCAAAAGACCAATGAAACGGGCGCTTTGCCGGCGATTGTGAAAACAGAGATAAAAGGAGCATTCTATATGTCAACGTTATTAGTAAAGAATATCGGCTTGCTGCAGACTCCCGTAGGCAGCTTCAGCCACGGCGGAGAGAAGCAGGGCGAAAACCTGAAGCTGCGCGAAGCCGCTATTTTGATTGAGGACGGCGTTATCCGGGAGATTACGGACGGCGGCAGGCTGCCTGGCGGAAGCGAGGACGCCGATACCGCCATTGACGCCGAAGGCAGGCTGGTGACGCCGGGTCTGGTAGAGGGACATACCCACATGGTATTCGGCGGCTATCGGCAGCATGAGATTCCGATGAAGCTGAAGGGCGCGGGATATCTGGACATCCTGCGGGCAGGCGGCGGTATCCTGGATACCGTCAGAAAGACCAGAGCCGCCAGCTTTGAAGAACTGTACGACAAGACAGAAGGCTTCTTGGACGAGATGATGGGCATGGGCGTGACCACCTGCGAAGCGAAGAGCGGCTACGGCCTGGATCTGGACACCGAGGTCAAGATGCTGGAAGTGCTGAAGAAACTGAACCAGGATCACCCTATGGATATCGTATCCACCTTTATGGGAGCACACGCGATTCCAGAGGAATACAAGGACAGAGGGGACGCGTTTATCGATATGGTGTGCGAGGAGATGCTGCCTTACGTGAAGGAGCGGGGACTGGCCGACTATGCCGACGTGTTCACAGAGGACTCGGTGTTCAATTATGAGCAGAGCAAGAAGTATCTGGAAAAGGCAAAGGAGCTGGGCTTTGGACTGAAGATCCACGCTGACGAGATCGAAGCTATCGGCGGCAGCGTTCTGGCAGGCGAAATGGGCGCGGCCAGCTGTGAGCACCTGATCGCCATCAACGACGAGGGCCTGGCATCTATGGCAAAGGGCGGCGTCACCGCCATGTGCCTGCCGGCTACCTCCTTCTATCTGGGCGCGGAGTTCGCGCCGGCCCGGAAAATGATCGAGCTGGGTATTCCTGTAGCGACGGCTTCGGACTTCAACCCGGGCTCCTGCCCGTCGCTGAATCTGCAGTTCGTCATGAATCTGGCGTGCATCAAGTACAGGATGCTGCCGGAGGAGGTGCTCACCGCTGTCACCATCAATCCGGCCTGCGCCATCGGCAAGGGGGAACTGGTGGGAACGCTGGAAGCGGGCAAGCAGGGCGATCTGGTCATCTGGGATGCCCCCGACATGGATATGCTTTGCTATCGATTTGGTTCAAATCTGGCCTTACAGGTCATTAAGAAAGGAATGTTGGTATAATGAAATTAGTTGATATGCAGGTAAAAGAATATCTGGAGGTCCTGAAATCCGACGCGCCGGCCCCAGGCGGCGGAAGCGTCAGCGCCCTGGCCGGAGCTCAGGGCACGGCGCTGTTTATGATGGTGGCGGATCTGACCCTGGGCAAGGAGAAATACGCTGATTATCAGGACGTATGCAGGGAAGCCAAGGAAAAGGGCATGGCGCTGTACCAGGAACTGGTAGATTCCGTTGACAAGGACACGGAGGCTTTCAACCTGGTGGCCGCGGCCTTCAAGATGCCGAAGGATACGGAGGAAGAAAAGGCTGCAAGGAAGCAGGCGATCGCCGACGGAACCCTGGTATCCACCCAGGTGCCGTTTCGGACCATGGAGCTGGGCTATGAGGGCCTGATGCTGGCGAAGACCATGATCGGAAAGTCTAATCCCAACGCGGCCAGCGATCTGGGCGTGGCGGTTTTGAATCTGACCGGCTGCATCAAAGGCGCGTGGCTCAATGTTTTGATCAACCTGCCGGGTGTCAAGGACGAGGAGCAGAAAAAGTTCTTCGCGGAAGCGGGCAAAAAGATGTACGACGCGGCGGACGAGATCGCCAGCAGCCTGTATGAGACCGTGGCGGCGTCGCTGTAAACGCGGTATCTAACGCCGCAGCCCTGTGACGTACAGACAGCGCGGGACGGAAATTCTTTGATAAAAAAATTTTGACGAGTAAAGGAGATTGAAAAAATGGCACAGATTATTGAGAGTATTCCTAACATCAGTGAAGGTCGGAGACCGGAGGTCATTGAGGCCTGCGTGGACCAGATCAGGACGACGCCGGGCTGCACTCTGCTCAACTATTCTTCTGACGAGAGCCACAACCGGACGGTCATCACCTACATCGGCGATGCCAAGGGTGTGGAGGAAGCCAGCGTCAAGCTGGTGAAGAAGGCGGCTGAGCTCATCGATCTGACTCAGCATGTGGGAGAGCATCCGAGAATGGGCGCCGTGGACGTTATGCCGTTCCTGGCCATCAAGGACTGCACGACGGAGGACTGTGTGGAGCTGTCAAAGGTGGTCGGAAAGAGGATCGCCGAAGAGGCCGGCGTACCTGTGTTCCTCTATGAGTACTCGGCCACCAGACCGGAGAGACAGAACCTGGTCAAGATCAGAAAGGGCCAGTTTGAAGGCATGGCTGAGAAGGTTCAGGAGCCTGATTGGGAACCGGATTTCGGCGGCAGAAGGATCCATCCGACGGCAGGGGTTATGGCTGTAGGCGCGAGACCTCCTCTCGTAGCGTATAATCTGAATCTGAATACGGAGGACGTGCAGATCGCGAAGAACATCGCCAAGATCATCAGAGAAAAGGACGGCGGGCTGAAATGCGTCAAGGCCATGGGCTTCGATATCGAAGATGAAGCGACGGGCAAGAAGTACGCGCAGGTATCCATCAACATGACTAATTTTGAGCAGACGCCGCTGTACAGGGTGACTGAGCTGGTCAAGGCGGAAGCGGCCAGATACGGCGTGGTGGTCACCGGAACTGAGATCATCGGTCTGTGCCCGATGAAGGCGCTGATCGATTCTGCGGAATACTACCTGCAGATAAAAGATTTCGATTTCCACACACAAGTGCTTGAAAATCACATTTTATAGTGATATAAATAATATAGAGGAGAATCTTTCAAGTACGAGGAGCAGGATATGACAGGCAGTAATTTTTCCAATTCTTTCTCTTTGACAGATGAGATCGTGGATATCATCCGGGAGCGTATTCTGAAAGGGGAATACAAGATTGGGGAAAAGATCAAGGAGAATCAGATCGCATCGGAGCTTCGTGTCAGCAGGACGCCGATCCGCGAGGCATTTAAACAGCTGGAAAATGAGGGACTGATCGACTACATCCCGAACCGGGGCTGTTTTGCCAAGGGATTTACGCGGCGGGACATTGAGGACCTCTACGCGGTCAGAAAGGCTCTGGAAATCCTGGCTGTGGAATGGGCTGTGAACAGGATTAACCAGGCGGAGATCGACAAGCTGCAGGAGCAGAGCGACCTGATGGAGTTTTATACTGCCCGCAAGGACGGCAAAAAGGTCCTGGAGATCAATTCGGATTTCCATGCGGTGATCTATAACGCCTCGGGAAGCCGGTTTATGGCGCAGGTGCTGCGGTCTTATAAGGAGTACATAGACCAGACCAGAAAGGTGATCTTCGATGAGCGTGACTACCTGGAAGAAATCTTTCAGGAGCATAAAGCCGTGCTGGAAGCTGTCAAAAATCGAGATGTCGAGGGAGCGAAAGAGGCCATGGCCAAGCACCTGGACGGCTCCAAGCGGCGCGCCGAGTTCATATATAATGTGAAGTAGTAAAAGTAAAATAGTGAAAGCAGAATAGCGAAAAGACAAAAGAGCAAAGACCAAAGACGCAGGTTTCCCCGATGGAGGCAGGCGTCTTTTTATGTGGTTTTTGTGGCATATGAAAATTTTTGTACGCCAGCCCGCCTGACGCCGTTTTGTTCGTTGTGGAAATAAAAGTTTTGCAAGAATTAATATAACAATAAAAGATTTTTAAGGTAATATTGCTTGATTTTACCTG
>CALLDR010000024.1 GCA_937997955.1 uncultured Emergencia sp.
AGAGAGCTTTGGCGTGCAGGCGCCGGTCATAGGGCCAGTGGTGAATTTTCTGATTTTCAAGATTCTTTACAGGAAAAAAGCGAATTGGCAGCTCATTCGGGACGATATGATCCTGGATAATCAGTACCTGACCGATATTCTGGAAAAGGGCAGATATCCGGCGCACATCCCGCCGGAGCAGATCAGAAACATTTCCCCAAGGGAATTGATGGAGGGGGTCACTGGTCGCTAAAGCGGTGATCGGAAGTGTATGAAAAAGAAGATTTGGGGTATCCATGCGCCGTTCTATGATCGGGCGATACGCGGAATGAGCTGAATGGAACACACGCGAATGAGCTGAATGGAACACACGCGAATGAGCTGAATGGAACACACGCGAACCCCTTGACAGATTCCTTCAGTGCGGCTATAATATACCAGTGGTATATACCGGAGGTATATCAGGAGGCGTAGGAAATGGAACGTACGGAGACCCAGAGGAGGATCCTCGAAGTTGGGAAAAAAGAATTTCTGGAGAAGGGCTTTAAGGACGCATCTCTGAATAAAATTGTCGCGGAGGCGGGCTTCACGAAGGGTGCCTTCTACGGCTACTACCCGGATAAGACCGCTCTGTTTGAAGACCTTGTGGACGAGACCGCAAGTGAGCTGCTCACCCGCTTCAAGGCGGCACAGGGTGATTATTTTGACCTTGTCCCGGAGGGGAGAGCAAAAGACAGCCTGGAGCTTTCCACCCAACACCTGCACGAGCTTGTCGCGTTCATGTACGACCATTTTGACGAATTCAAACTGATCCTCTGCCGGGCGGAGGGAACGGGCTATGCGGATTTCATCGAGGTGCTGGTAGAGCTGGAGGTCGATCGATCCGAAGAATACTACGCCCTCCTCAGAAAAAACGGTATGCTCTCCGGGAGCATGACCCGTCAGCTTCATCACATGATCACAAGGGCCTACTTTACGGCGGTGTGCGAAACCATCGTCCACGATATGCCGAGAGAGGAAGCCATGAAATACGTCGATGAACTGGCTATCTTTTTCCACTCCGGCTGGAGCGGACTTTTAAGGCTCGAATGAGCCTTAAAAAAATAACCATCGGTTAGTCACCTCTAACCGATGCGGCGCATCCTCCGACAAATCCATATATTTTAAGAAAGGAACACGGAATATGAGCAAACAGAAAAAAGAAAAGCAGCCGCCGGTGCTGGGCAGGCTGCTGGCGTATGCCGGCGGGCATAAGTGGCTGTCCGTCTTGGGCTGCGGGCTGTCCGGCGTTTCGGCGGCGGCCGGCATTTTCCCATTCGTCTTTGTCTGGTACGCGGCCAGAGGCATTTTAACGCCGGGAGGCGGCGTTTCGGCAGGGCTTGCCCGCTACGGCTGGTATGCGCTGGCGGCGGCGCTTCTGAGCGCGGCGATCTATTTCGCCGGCCTCATGTGCACGCACCTTGCGGCCTTCCGGGTGGCGACGAATATGCGAAAGGCGGCGGCCGCCCATCTCATTGACCTGCCGCTGGGGTACTTTAACGCCAACCTTACGGGGCGGCTGCGCAAGCAGATCGACGACAACGCGGCACTGACAGAAACGCTCCTTGCCCACACCATCCCCGACGCAGTGGGCGGGATCGTAACGCCGATACTGGCGGTGGGACTGCTCTTCGTCTTTGACTGGCGCATGGGGCTTGCCTGCCTGATCCCCATGATTATCGGGCTTGTCTGCCTGATGAGCATGATGACGGGCACCAGCATGAAGTTCTTTGAGGAATACCAGCGCGCCGGAGAGCGCATTTCCGCCGAGGCCACGGAGTATGTCCGGGGCATCCCGGTGGTGAAGGTATTTCAGCAGACAGTTTACTCCTTCAAGAGCTTTCATGCCGCCATTCTCAGCTACCGCGACCTTGCCAGCGGCTACGCCATGATGTGCCGTATGCCCTACACCCTGTTTACGGTGGTTCTGAATGCCATGTTCCTGCTTCTCATGCCCTTGGGGATGCTGCTCGCCGGAGGCGGGGCGGACGGCTGGGCGGTGCTGGCCGATCTGGTGTTTTACATCTTCTTCGCGCCCCAGCTTGCCTTTATGATGGAGCGGCTGATGTACGCGGTCAACGCACAGATGGAGGCCGCCGAGGCAGTGAACAAGCTGGAGGCGATACTCCGGGAGTCGCCCCTTCCCGAGCCTGCGGCGGACAGCGGAAGCAAGCCCGCGGACAGCAGCATTTCCTTTGAAAACGTCACCTTTTCCTATGACGGCGCGGACAGGCCCGCGCTGACGAATGTGAGCTTCCAGCTGCCGCAGGGGGAGTCGTGGGCGTTGGTGGGCCCCTCCGGCGGCGGCAAGACCACCATCGCCCGGCTGATCCCGCGCTTTTTCGATGCGCAGGCGGGGGCGGTGCTCCTGGGCGGACGGGATGTGCGAAGCATCCCCACCGCGGAGCTGATGGAGCAGATATCCTTCGTCTTTCAGGAGGTGCGCCTGTTTAAGAAGAGCATCCGCGACAACATCCGCGCCGCCCGGCCGGACGCCACGGAGGCGGAGATATTACACGCGGCGCAGCTTGCCCAGTGCGGCGATATTCTGGAAAAGACGCCGGGCGGGCTGGACGCCGTGATCGGCGCCAAGGGCGTGCATCTCTCCGGCGGCGAGATGCAGCGCATCGCGCTGGCGCGGGCGATCTTAAAGGACGCGCCCATCGTGGTGCTGGATGAGGCCAGCTCCTTTGCAGACCCGGAGAACGAGGCGAAGATACAAAAGGCCTTCGAGGCGTTGATGAAGGG
>CALLDR010000025.1 GCA_937997955.1 uncultured Emergencia sp.
AAAGTGCCTACCGTTCCTATTATCGTGCAGGGTATCCTGTCTGTTGTACTGGTGTTGATGAGAAATCTGGATCAGCTGACCAATCTGGTCGTAGTTGTGGCTATGATTTACAATGTGCTTGTGATCATCGCTGTGCCGATTCTGAGAAAGAAGTATCCAAACATTGAAAGACCTTATAAAGTGTGGTTTTATCCGGTTTCTGTCATCGTTACAGCAGCCATCTTTGCCGGCCTGGTTGTAATCTCGGCCATCGAAGATCCGGTGAACGGCGCTTTGGGACTGATCGTTCCGATCATTGGAGCAGTCGTATACTATATCTTTGATATAAAACTGAAGAAAGAGAAATAATAGAATGAGAACTATCTTACATCACGCGAAAGTTTACGTGGAAAAGGGCGTATTCGCAGAGGCCGTTTTGATTGAAGAAGGACTGATCCGGGCTGTGGGCAGCAACGATGAGATCCTGTCACACGCCGGGTCCGCTGCAGAGCTGACCGACTGTGGCGGAAAGACTTTGATCCCGGGGCTTAACGACTCTCACATGCACTTCATGCAGCTGGGAGAGACGCGCAACCAGGCGGACATCGACGGCGTACCGTCCATTGACGAAATGATAAGTCGGTGCAGGGCGTTTATTGAGGAACACCCGGAGCATGTGAGGAACGGTCTGCATGCCATCGGCTGGAACCAGGATTTGTTTACGAACGAGCAGAGGATGCCTGACCGCCACGACCTGGACAAGATCAGCACCGAATTTCCGATAGTGCTTGAGAGAGTCTGCGGGCATATCGTATCTTCCAATACAAAGGCCATTGAAATGCTGGGCATCGACGGAGACTCGCCGCAGTTCCCGGACGGAGACTTTTTGATCGGGGAGGACGGATATCCCAACGGCATCTTTACGGCCAACGCATGCAATTACGTAAAGTCATTGATTCCGGATTTCACCATGGAGGAGCGGCGAAAGATGCTGATCGAAACCATGGAGTACGCGGTATCCTGCGGGATTACCAGTGTTCAGAGCAACGATGTGGGGACCACCTTTATGGACGGCCCGGCAGCCTTTGCCATGTTCCGCGACGTCTATGACAGCGGGGAGGCGCTGCTTCGGTACAGGCATCAGGTCTGCTTCAACGATTTACAACAGTTTGAGCAGTATTTGACGGAAGGCGAGTTCGCAAAGGGAGAATATGGCGCTGACAGCTGGCTGACGCTGGGACCTTTGAAGCTGTTCAAGGACGGCAGCCTGGGAGCCAGAACGGCTCTGATGCGCCAGGGCTATGTGAACGACCCTGAGAACCACGGTCTTGAGTGGATCAAAGAGGCGGATATGGAGGCCTACTGCCAGCTTGCCAAGAAATACGGCCTGCAGGTGGTGACTCACTGCATCGGAGATATGGCGGTAGAGAAGACCATGGACTGCTATGAACGAGCCTTTGTGGAAGGAGAAAACAAATTGCGCCACGGCTTGATACACTGTCAGATCACAGATGAAGGGCTTGTGCGGAGGATTGCGGAAAAAGACATTCTGGTATTCGCGCAGCCTATCTTCTTGGACTACGACATGCAGATTGTGGAGGGGCTGTGCGGGAAAGAGCTGGCGTCTACGTCCTATGCTTTTGGCAGCCTGAAGCGGTTGGGAGCCCATGTTTCCTACGGCACAGACTGCCCTGTGGAGGCGTGCAATCCGTTCCCGAATATATACATGGCGGTAACGCGCAAGAACAGAGAAGGTAAACCGGAGGGCGGTTTCTACCCGTCGGAATGTGTATCTGTTTCTGATGCCATCGACGCATACACGGCGGGCAGCGCCTACGCTGAGTTCATGGAGGATCGAAAAGGCAGGATCAAAGCCGGATATTATGCGGATCTTGTTTTGCTGGATCGGGACATTTTTACGGTAGACCCGATGGAGATCAAAGACATACAGCCTGAGATGACCATGGTAGGCGGAAAAATAGTTTACAGGAGAAGTTGATAAAAGAAACAGGCAGGCTGTTTTCTGATTGGGAAGCAGCCTGCTTTTGCCTATGGTATGGTGAAAGGAAATGCAAATGAATGAAAGGATCATCATCAAAAATGCGGTCTGCATGACCATGGACGAGCAGCGTGAGGCAGACTGGCTGGTGATCGAGAGGGATCGCATCGCCGCAGTGGGACGCGGAAATGGATGGGAAGCCTACACGGGAGAGCAGGCCGCTGTCATAGACGCTGGAGGAAACACTGTTTTGCCGGGCTTTATCGATAATCATTTTCACGTAGTAGAGGCGGGCCTTACTACCGTTTTCATCGATCTTTCTGACGCGCGGAATTTCAGGGAGATCGGCGAGCGGATCAAAGCTGCCGCGGACAAGCGGGAAAGAGAACTGATCGTTGCCAACTGTCTGGACCGGGACGCGCTGGAGGAGAAGGTCTTTCCCGACCGCACCGTGATCGACAAATATTGTAATGACATTCCTGTGGTAATATATGCTAAGGATTTCCATACTTTGATCTTAAATACGTTCGGCATTCTGTATTTCAAAGCTCCGCTGACACTGGAAGGTGTGGAGGTGGACGAGCAGGACATGCCTACAGGGATTTTTTCAAATCATGCAGGGGCCAGATTGGACTATAAGATCTCTTCTTCGTTTTCTGAAGAGGAAATCCGCGCGGGCATTAACAAAATGATGAAGAAACTTCTGTCCTGCGGCCTGACTACAGTAACAGCTATGGAGGGCGGACATATGGCGTTCAGCAGTCTCACCAGCGAATGTGAGTATATGTACCAGCATCAGGACAGCTTTCCGGTAGATACTGTGCTTTTTTATCAGACCACCGATGTGGATCTGGTTCTGGAAAAAGGCCTGCCGCGTATTGGCGGCACGCTGTACGTGGATGGAACCCTTGGCCGCCGTACGGCCGCCCTTTCGTCTGAATACTGTGACGCGCCGGGTCAGTGCGGCATTCTCTGCATGGACAGCACTTTGTTGACAGAGTTTGTGGTCTCTTCCTGTGAACACGGCCTGCAATCAGCGCTGGACGCCATAGGCGATGCGGCTGTGGAAGCTATTCTGTGCGCCTTTGAAGAGGCTGCGAAAACGTGTGACGTCAGCGCCCTGCGCTGCCGGATCGAACACGGCGAGCTGCTGCGCAGGGATCAGATGGAGCGGGCCAGACGGCTGGGACTGATCATTTCCATGCAGCCTGCCTATGAAGGTGAGTGGGGCGGTGCAGGAGGCATGTATGAAAAAAGGCTGGGTTCACGCTATACTGAGACCAACCAGCTGCGGGAGATCATAGATAGCGGTGTTGTGATCTGCGGCGGCTCTGATTTTCCGACGACAGATGTGAATCCGATGGTAGGTATTCACTATGCTGTGAATCATCCTGTAGCGGCGCATCGCATTTCTGTAGAAGAGGCAGTCGCTATGTATACCTGTAATGGGGCATACGCTTTGTTCTGCGAACATGAGGCAGGCAGTCTGACTGCTGGGAAACGAGCGGATATCGTAATTTTGGATCAGAACATACAGCTGATTTCTGCGGACAGGCTGAAGGACACGATGGCTGCCGTAACTATTAAAAATGGAAGAATTGTATTTAACAGGTGGAATTCATGCTGAAGATCAATTTTCTTGGAGAGTTACATTTTGAGGATAGGGGAACAGACATCACAGCAAAGGTCAGCAAGAAGGGAGCAGCGATTCTGGCGGTGCTGATGCTTCACCGGAAAAGAAAGGTCAGAAGAAGGGAACTGATCGGATATCTTTGGCCGGAGAGCAGTGAGGACGCGGCAAAATACAATCTGCGGTACAATCTGTGGCAGCTGAAGAAGATTTTTCATGAGGATCATGATGTGCCGCTTTTTATGATTTCAAAGGAAGAGTGCTGGATCAACAATATGTGTGATTACTGGTGCGATATCTGTGAGATCATGGACCGAAATATCAGCGCTGTAGAAGATGTTAAAGAATTGGAGAAGCTTTGGAAGCTGTTTCGGGGAGAATTTCTGGAAGATGTGTTTTATCCCGGCTGCGACGATTTTGAAGAGCTGGTGATCAGGCAGAGATATGTGCTGGAACATAAGAAAATGGAGCTGCTGAAGCAAATGATTCGGATCTATGAGCTGCAGAAAGCGTGGGGCAAGTGCCTGGATGCGCTGCGGGAATATGAGGAACTGGACCCTTATGATGAGGACAACGCATTGTTGAAAATCCGGATCCTGATGCAGTCAGGCAGTTATCAAGAGGCACGGAAGTTTTATCACGACTTCTATGTAAAACTGACTTTCGATATCGGAGTAGAGCCTTCTGATTCCCTGAAAAAAATGGCAGAAAAAATAAGACACCGAATTCCAAAGCAAGAGCGCGATTTTTCAGTTCGCTGTGAGTGCATGAGAGAAGTTCCGTATTACCTGATGGCGGAGCTGATCGGAGGTCTGCTGGACCAGGGTTTCAGCCTTTCTGATTATCTGACGGAAGAAAGAAGGCAGGATCTGGCCTATATACAATTCAGGCTGGGCGAATACAGAGATGTGCCGCCGCCTGTTAGGATCATCAACAGCTTTATGGATATGATCGGAAATATCTGCAGCGCGGGAAACGTCCTGCGGATTCGGATCACCAACAGCGGAGAGGCAGATCAACTTTCCGCAGACGTGCTGAAAAAGCTGGAAGCGCGGTATCGGGGAAAGCTGCTGATCGAGTGGGAATAAGGATAGAAACAGGAATAGAAGTAGGAATAGGAATAGGGCGGTCGTAGGCCCTATTCCCGGAACTGATACTGGTACAGGTCCGCGTACATGCCGCCTGCGGCGATCAGCTCTTCGTGGGTGCCGCGCTCCGCGATGCCGTCCTGAGTGAGAACGATGATCTCATCGGCGTTTTTGATGGTGGACAGCCGGTGGGCCACGATGATGGAGGTTCTGCCGCGGCCCAGCTCTTCCAGAGACTGCTGAATCAGCATTTCCGTAGAGTTGTCAAGGGCGGAGGTGGCTTCGTCCAAAATCAGGATCGGCGGGTTCTTCAGGAAGACGCGGGCGATAGAAATTCTTTGCTTCTGACCGCCCGAAAGTTTGATGCCCCGTTCACCTACCTGGGTGTCGTAGCCGTCCTCCATGGTCATAATATAGTCGTGAATGTTGGCCTTTTTCGCGGCATCCATGATCTCTTCATCGGAAGCGTCCAGGTTGCCGTAGGCGATGTTTTCTCGGATGGTGCCGTTAAACAGAAAGACGTCCTGGGCGACCATGCCGATGTTCCTGCGAAGAGCGTATCGGCTCATCTTTGTAATGTCCGTGCCGTCAATGGTGATCCTGCCGGAGTCCACGTCGTAGAAGCGGGGGATCAGGTGACACATGGTGGTCTTGCCGCTGCCTGACGGTCCGACCAGGGCCAGAGTCTTTCCCTGTTTGATGTCCATGGTCAGGTTGCTGATCACGGGCATCTTTTCTTCATCGTCCTGCTTGTCGTCGCTGCGTTCATAGGTGAAGGTGACGTTTTCAAAGCAGATGTTGCCGTCCAGATGGTCCGGGGTCAGAAGCCCTTCTGACGTCTCTTCCTCTTCTGGAATGGCCATGATCTCCAGGAAGCGCTGGAAGCCTGTCATGCCCTCCTGCAGCTGTTCATAGAAGGATACCAGCTTGTTGACCGGATTGAGGAACATGGAGATGTACAGCAGAAAAGCCGCAAATTCTCCGGCGTTGATCTTTCCGTAGAAGAAGAAAAGTCCGCCGGAGGCCAGCACGACCAGATAGAGCAGGTCCATGAACAGAGTCATGCCGGACTGAAAGACGCCCATCGCCTTGTAGGCCCCGGAGCGGGAGCGCTTCAGGTTTTCGTTGGCTATATTGAATTTGGCGTTTTCGTGTTCGTCTGCCGTGTAAGCCTTTGATACACGGATGCCCGCGATGGCAGTTTCCACGCTGGCGTTGATCTCCGCCGTCTTGACCCGGGTTTCGCTGAAGGCTTTGTTCATCATATCCTTGGTCTTAAAGGCGAAGAAGATCATGAAAGGCAGAACGGCAAAGGTGATACAGGTCAGGACGAGGTTGATCTGGCTCAGCATGATGAACGCGCCCACCAAGATGATCAGGGACAGGAACAGGTTTTCCGGGCCGTGATGCGCCAGCTCCGAAACCTCGAACAGGTCGTTGATCATGCGACTCATGATAGAGCCGGTCTTGTGCTCGTCAAAGAAGGAGAAGGGCAGCTTCTGCAAATGGCGGAACAGCTCCCGGCGCATATCTCCCTGGATCCTGACGCCGACGATGTGGCCCCAGTATTGAATGATATAGTTGAGGAAAGCTTTCATAATGTAGATGAACAGCAGGATCAGCGCCCAGGTGACGAACAGGCGGATGTTCTGGTTAGGCACGTAGTCGTTGATGATGTTCTTCGCGATAACCGGGTAGAACAGGTCGCAGCAGGCCACGATGAAAGCGCAGATCATGTCCAGAATGAACAGCTTCATATGTGGTTTATAGTATTTGGCAAATTTTTTAATCATAGCGTATGCCCTCCGTGATTTTGATATGTGATTATA
>CALLDR010000026.1 GCA_937997955.1 uncultured Emergencia sp.
AAGCACTATGAAAAGGTGATTAAGGAAAAAGACCTGGAAAATCAGAAAAATCAGAGAGAAGAGGAGGAATTTTGAAAATACCTATTGACAAAATGGCCGTCAGGTGGTATTTTATAGACATAAAAAGTGTGCACAGTGCATATAACATGGTGCACAGGAGAGAGGCGCATGATACTGCGTGAGGCTGATAGAAAGGCTGCAGGCTCGTGCCGTGAATGATGGAGGAGGAAAAGAAATGACAGTAAGAAGCTTGACAGTGCCTATGAAGGCAGAGGGTTTAACCAGTTTTAAGATTCAGTACGATTACAGGACGGATCAGTTTAAGACGGCATTTATGAAAGAGTGGGAACCGGATTTTGACTGGTCCCGCTACAACAAGGAGTTCTACGACGGCAGTCTTATGACTGATGAAGTGAAGTATTACAACACGGTCCAGACCAGAGAGCTCTTCGCGAAATACGGCCTGGAGGATTATCTGGACCAGGTGGAGGATCTGATCAGACAGGGAAAGCACTACGGTATCGAGGGCTATTACCACGAAGGATACGACATCTTGTTCATGAGCCATCAGCACAGCCGGAAGGTCGGCATCAACAACAGATATCAGGCGACTCTGGCCGGCGGCATCCGCAGACACAATAAGTCTGAAGAGGAAGTCGAGGTCATCATCGACGGTCTGAACCTGGGACGCGGCATGACCTACAAGGATATCGCGGCCAACATCAACATGGGCGGCTGTAAGCAGACCGTGACCATGGACCCGATCGATCTTACGAACCTGCAGCATGTCGGCTTCCTGGGCTTCTGCATCGACAGATGCCGCACCATGACAGGACCGGACATGAACTTCCCGACAGAGCTGGCCGACGTGGAGAACGAGAACTTTTCCATGCAGTACACCAGCGGACCGAAGTATTCTGTCCTCGGCGAGACTGGAAAACCGACAGCTTACGGCGTATATGTCACTTTGAAAGCCGCTTTGAAGTACAAAGAAGGCACCGATTCCCTGAAGGGAAAGACAGCTACTTTGATCGGACTGGGCGCGGTAGGCTGGTATATGGGCGAGCACCTGCTGGAAGAAGTGGACAAGCTGTACATCGCGGACCTTTCGGAGAAAGCCTGCATGGACTTCGCTGAAAAGCATCAGGGAAAGGATATCGAGATCATTCCGCTGGAAACCGCTTACTATCAGCCTTGTGATATTCTGGTACCTTGCGCCATCGGCGGCGTGTTCTCCGACGAGACAATTCCAAAACTGAACTGCAAATACATCTGGGGTTCTGCCAATAACCAGCTGAAGGCGTCTTCCCAGGAGGAAGAGAAGCGTCTGGCGAAGGTGATCGCCGACAGAGGCATCCTGTTCCAGACAGAGTGGTTCCACAACACGGCCGGCGTTATCTGCGGCTACTATGAATATGTATATGGCGCGAAGGCCAAGTACGAGGACGTGATCGCGAGAATCGACGAGATCATGCCGTCCGGCACCTACAACAACCTGAAGGAGGCGGACGAAAAGGGCATCACCCCGTGTGAGAACCTGTACGAAACCTGCGACAAAGTCATTTACGGAGACATGACCCTGGAAGAATTCTGGGCGAAATAGCGGCTTGCCTGCCGTAGGAGGATGCTATGAGTAACAATAATGAAAAGGGCGGATTTGGAAGCATGTTCGGCTTCCTGATGACGATGATCGGTTTTGCGGTAGGCGTAGGAAGCCTGTGGAGGTTTCCCTACGTCTGCGGAACAAACGGAGGCGCGCTGTTTATCCTGGTGTACATCGTCGTGATCCTCCTGGTCGGAATACCGCTGCTGACAGCTGAAATGAGCATAGGCTACAGCTCTCAGAAGTCCGCCGTGGGAGCCTACAAAGCCCTTGAGTCGGAGGGCTCCAAGTGGCACCTTGCAGGGTATCTGCATCTCTTCGCGGGATGGATGATCAATGCCTACACGATCCCCATCTACGCATGGATTATCGTATATATCTACAGGTCGGCCACGGGATATCTGAACGGCATGTCCGCGGAGGAAGTGGCACAGTCCTTTGACGCGCTGAATCAGGACCACGTGACCATGTTTATCGGAGCCGCCATTTGCTGGGTCGTGCTGGCTGTCATTGTAAGCCGGGGGCTGCAGGGAGGCGTTGAGAAGATCAACAAAGTGCTGATCCCGCTTCTGGGCGTGATCATGGTCGTCTGCATCGTGATCGGCGTCAGGCTGCCCGGCGCTGAGAAAGGCCTTGCCTTCCTGTTCAAGCCGGATACCTCCAGCTTCAGCTTTTCTTCTGTGACAGCGGCTCTGAGCCAGGCCTTCTTCGCCATCGGCATCGGCATGCTGGCTTCCATGGTATTCGGCAGCTGCATCAAGACCAAAGGCGAAAAGCTGGTCAAGGACAGCAGCATCATCTGCGTGTCTATCATCATCGCCGGCGTCTTCGCGGGCCTGATGATCTTCCCGATCTGCTTTGCCTTTGACCTGGAGCCCGCCGCGGGAACCGGCCTGTCCATGATAACACTGCCCAACGCTTTTAATGCTATTGCCGGCGGAAGGATCATCGGAACTACCTTCTATATCGGATTCTTCTGCGCGGCGCTGTCATCTGCTATCGGTATGGCAGAGGCAGTTGTAAATACACTGATGGAGCTTTTACAGTGCACCAGGGGCAAGGCCCTTGCGATCTGTATGGCTGGCGATGTCGTGATTGGCGCCGTTTCGATCATGAGTTTGGACCTCTTTGACAAAATGGACATCTTTACCAGCAATTACACGGTGGTCCTTGGCGCACTGGCTATCTCCATCTTTGTAGGCTGGATCTGGGGCATCGACAAAGCCGAAAAGACGGCCAACATCGAGAGCCCTTTCCTGAGAGGGTGGTTCAAACTGAGCGTAAAATATGTCTGTCCAATCGCGATTCTGATCATCTTTCTTGGTAACTTTATAGATTTCTAGGGATAGGGGACATTAGACAACAAAACAGCATGCCAGCGGTTCTGCCGCCGGCATGCTGTTTTGCTGCTGGCGCAGGTTCGTCAGGGCAGGCACAGGCAGCAGCAGTTCCGGCAAAGTTGGGCTAAACCTTCTGTTTTTCAAGGCAAATCCAGTGCAAAAACCCAACTTAATCAACGGAGCCGCAGTCCACTTATTTTTGCGTGCGTGCGCAGAACCTGCTGACATACTGTTTTTTCTGTGTTAAAATAAAGAAAATGAGCATAACAAAGTAAAAGATTTGAGAAATATTTGAGGGAAAAAGTGGTGTATTTATGCAGAAGGGCTTAGGAAAGGAGACGGCCATGGAAGACAGCAGGATCGTCGATCTGTATTGGCAGAGAGACGAGGGCGCGATTTCCGCGACGGCAGAGAAGTACGGGAAGTACTGCAACCATATTGCGTACAATATTTTGTACAGCAGTGAAGACGCGGAGGAATGTGTCAACGATACGTGGCTGCGGGCGTGGAACGCGATTCCGCCTCAGCGGCCGGCCCAGCTGTCTACCTATCTGGGGAAGATCACCCGCAATCTGGCGCTGAACAGGCACAAGGGAGCCAGCGCCAAGAAGCGGGGCGGCGGCCAGGTGGACGCGGCGCTGGCAGAGCTGGAGGACTGTATTTCCAGCAGAGGCCAGGTGGAAGACTTTATCGATGAAGAGATCCTGACGGAAGTGATCAACGGCTTCCTCAGGGATCTTCCCAAGGTGAACAGGGTGATCTTCGTCAAACGATACTGGTACCTGATGCCGGTCAAAGAGATCGCGGCGGAGCTGTCCCTGCGGGAAAACCGCGTGGCGACCATGCTGTTCCGCATGAGGAAGGACCTGAAGGCACGTCTGGAAAAGGAGGATATCCCATTATGAGGGAAGTGGAGAAATTCTTATCAGCGATAGGCGATATAGAAGATGAATTCATAGAGGAGGCGGCGGCCTGTGTGCCGCTGGACAGGGCGGAGACGGACCAGGCGCAATCTGACCGGATACCGACGGAGCGATCGCGAACCGACCAGGCGCAATCTGACCGGATACCGACGGAGCAATCGCGAACCGGCCAGGCGCAATCTGATTGGATACCGAAGAAACGGGCGGAGAGCAGCCGCGGGGAAAGACGCCGGAAGCTCTGGCGGTACGGCGGCGTGCTGGCCGCATGTCTGATCGTCGCGGTCGTCACATGGGCAAGCCTGATGCCGTCAGAGAAAGACCCCGTCGGAAACCCTTTGCCGCAGGAAAAGACGGCGAAGCTTCCTCTTCTGACCATCGAGGAGAAGCAGGACGCGCAGCCTGCCGAGAAACGGACTAAGAAGCTGCCTGCCGCTTCTGACAGCGTCAGGACTGACGCGAACCCGTGGACGGAGGATACCCAGGTGGAGGCCCTGCCGGTGTACAGCAACCAGGCGTACGGCGCTGTGGTGGCGAAAGATGACGGCGATGGGAGCGGCGACAGGGCTGAGAAGGCCGTGGACGCGGAGGAGCTTTCGGACCGCGTCATGACGGCGGCGGCCGCGGTGGACATGGAGATGGAGCCGGAGGACGTGGTCGTAGGCGGTGACGGCGCGGACTACGGGCGGAGCGGAGACCGCTTTGACGCCTGGGCGGAGACGGAGCAGGGGTCGATTCAGGTAACGCTGGATCACGAAACCCTGATCCGGTTCGCGGACAGCGTGGAGCTGCCGGAGGAATACCGCATACCGGCAGAGCAGCGCAGCGATGAGAATATGGCGGAGACCGCGGCATGGCTCCTGTCGGAATACAGCCAGCTGACCGGCTTTGAGGACGGCCGGGGCAGTGTGGAGTCGTATTGGCGCGATGGGGAACAGAAGTGGGTCATCAGCGGATGCGAGAAGGAGGACGACATACAGTCGCAGATCGTCAGCTATAATTTGAAGCGGGTCTTTTTCCAGCTGGACGACCAGGGGAATCTGAGCGGGATTCTGCTGCGGGATCACATGGCCTGCAGTGAGAAGATCGAGGAATATCCGATCATTACGGAGTCAGAGGCGAGGGCTCTGCTGGCCCAGGGAGAATACGTGACGGACTGCGGCTACGACATGCCGGGAACGGAGTACATCCGCCGCGTCAGCCTGGTCTACCTGGCGGGGGAGCGGTACAATATCTTCATGCCGTACTACGCCTTTGACGTGCAGCTGCCTGCGGGGGCCGCCGATGAAGGAGAGGACACGGCAGACGGCGGGGACGTTTTTTTGGAAGGTTATGTGGACTGCGGCACCTACTATGTTCCGGCGGTCAAAGGGGAGTACATCGCAAACATGCCGAAGGGAACGACGGAATAGGCCGCGAATAAGCTGCGAATAAGCCGCGGGCGGATTGCGGGCAGACCGCAGGCAGAAACGGGGGCGGGCCGCAGTAAATATCAATAAATATATAGAGGAAATAAAAGAGGGACCAGTCTCTCGCCGCGTTTCGCGCATTTGTATTGTCGCGCTTTTGAGCTTGACAATTGACAACGACGCTTGACACGCAGCGGGCCGGTCCCTCTTTCTATGGACTTTTTTGTTTTTTCGGTTTGTATTGTTTGCCGTTTGATCTGTCTTTTGATTTATCTTATCTTTTTATCTTTTGGCTGCACGGGGCAGGGGCAGGAAGCCCGCGCCCGCTATACCAGTCCGATGTACGGAGCGGCGGAGATGACTACCGTGGCAATAATGATCAGAGGCAGCGAGATCTTCAACTGCTGCTTCACGAAGATATTGTACGGAACGCCTGCCATCTCGATGATGCCCATGTTGGTCGCTTCTGGATACCAGCTGCATACGAAGTTGATACCGCAGGTAAAGGTGGACATCAGGAGAACCTGGCCGCCTACGGAGCCTGCCGCGGAGCCCGCGAACAGCGCGAAGGCCAGGGCGCCGAAGATCGGCATGGTGATGCCGGAAACGCCGCTGGTGGACTGCAGGAACAGAGCGATGCAGATGTATACCAGCACGCCCGCGATGACGAACGCCCAGAGAGGCACGCCGGACAGGAAACTCTGGATCCAGTGGATAAAGGTGATGCTCATGCCGGATTCTCTGGAGCCCATGAAGATGGCGATACCTCTGGATGCCGCCAGTACCATGACGACGCCCATCAGGTCTTTGCAGCCTTCGATGAAGGTGCCGACCCAGGTGTGGAGATCCATTCTGTTGATGATGCCGATGATGATGGCGCCGATGAGCCAGGTTACGGAGAACTCGTTGAAGTACCACCAGCCAAACGGCGTGAAGTTATCGGTGCCGACGAAGTTGCCGAGGAAGGTTCCGCCGATCTTGGTCTGAATGATGTTCACATATTCAAACATGGTCTGGCTGCCGACAGGAATGGAATCCCACGGAACATAGCCCAGCACGCAGGCCAGAATGACGATGCCGAAGGCGACCAGGGAAGCCTTCTGACGGCCGGTCATGTCCGTGTCCTCTTCGCTTAAGGAACCGGAATCTTCGGAGGAGATCTGCGTATGTACGCCCTCCACGCCGGCCAGGCAGGACTTTGACGGATCTCTCTTGACCGTGTTGGCGTAGCGGGTCACGGAGAAGATACCAAAGGCCAGCAGGACGACCAGCAGTACCAGACGGAGCAGGATGCCGGAGCCCAGGGACAGTTCATCGTTGCCGATGGCGGCGACGGCAGCGCCGATGGCGTACGGGTTTACTACGTCGGCCATGTTGCCGCAGACAGCGCCGATGAGAATGACCTGAATGCCTGTCATAACGTCGTAGCCGGCTTTAACAAAGAGTGGAATGATGATAATTGCGTAAGCCGGAAGCTCTTCCCACGCGCCGTAAACGGTACCCATCAGGGCGAAGACGATCATCAAGATGGCGATCAGGGTATTGCCCTTGAATCGCTTGATCAGCACGCTGATGCCGGCGTCCAGGGAGCCGCTCTTGTTGAGTATGGCCAGCAGGCCGCCGGAGACCAGAATTGCCATGGCTACGTCGGCAGCGTTGGCGAAGCCCTGGACGGGAGCCAGGAACAGGTCCCAGAGACCTACAGGGTCGGTCCCCGCGTTTTCGATTACGTTTCCGTCTGCATCAAAGGCCGCGTTGTAGATGATCTCACTTTCGCCTGCATCGTTGGTGACGACCACAGATGTCGGTATAAACCAGGTCATAATTCCCACGATGAACAGGAAGATCATTACAATGATCAATGCAGGCGGCATTCTGAATTTTTTCATATGAAATACCTCCTAAATCAATTGAGTTTTGTTTTGTCCGTTTTTCTGAATGTAGCAGGCCGGATATTTCAGGCTCAATAAATCGGACTGAATGTACAATGTACGGGAGTCGCTTATTTCGCCAGCTGATAGATGGCCTCCAGGCAGATCCGCAGCCAGATTTCCAGCTTGTCGAGCTCCAGGCTTTCGTTAGCCTGATGCATGGTGTCGACCTGGTCCGGCAGAAGGCAGCCGAAGGCTACGCAGTTATCCATGGTTCTGGAATAGGTGGCGCCGCCGGACGCCATCGGTTCTCTTTCCGTGTCGCCTGTGACTTTTCTGTAGGCGTCCATCAGCGTCGTGACCAGCTCGGAATCCTTTGCCACATAGAGCGGATCAGTTTTTGACGCCGCTGTATAGGTGTAAGGCGTACCCTGAAGCTTTTCCATGACGGCCTTCTCTACGTCGTCCACAGGGATGCTGACGGGAATCCTGCTGTCGCAGCTGATGGAGAGCTTTCCGTCAGCGGCCGTGAGTTTTCCCACGTTCAGGGTAAGGTTTCCGGAGATGTCGTCAGAGGCGGCGATCCCCATCTTTTCTCCGAATACGGTAAGGCCAAAGTGGTCGTTGTAGAAATCGACGATCTCTTTCAGCTGGCCTGTGACCGGCATTCTGCCCAGCACATCCATCATATAGCTGATGGCGTTTCTTCCCTCGTGTACGTCCTTGGCGTGGACGCCGATGCCCTCGGTGCGGAGCTGTACCTTGCCGTCCGCCGCTTCGATGGTGTAGATGGACGGGTCTTCGCTGTCCGCCACCGCCTGCTTCAAAGCTTCTTCCATAGCGGCAGGCAGGGTCACCTTTGCTGAAGATGGAACGGAATTAAAAGCGCTTCCTCCCTCGATCTTCAGATCCTCGTCGATGTCCCTGGTCAGCGTGTACTGCAGCATGCCCAGCTCGGCAAAGGTCACCGGAAAGTGGGAGTCCGGCGAAAATGCCACGGTCGGCATTTCCGGCTTTACTTCGTTTAGATAATAGTCCATGCACTTCCAGTCGGTTTCCTCGTTGGTGCCCAGGATCATGCGGATGCGCCGCTTCAGGGGCACGTTCAGGTCCCTTAAGATCTTCATGGCGTACAGACAGGTCAAAACAGGGCCTTTGTCATCCAGCGTGCCTCTGCCCCAGATCCTGCCGTCCTCGATCTGGCCTCCCCATGGATCTCTGTCCCAGCCGTCACCGGCGGGAACTACGTCCAGATGCCCGAGGATACCGACCATCTCTTCGCCTTCGCCGTATTCGATATGGCCGACGCAGTTGTCAAAGTTCTCTGTGCGGAAACCCATTTTTTGGCCCATTTCCAGCGCCAGCTGAAGGGCTTTCGCGGGACCTTCGCCGAAGGGCATGCCTGGCTTGGGCTCTGCTTCAACGCTGTTGATCTGGCAAAGGGCGGAGATATCCCGCGCCAAAGGGTCCATAACAGATTTGATTTCTCTTGAGAAATCCATAAACTTGTCTCCTTTCTTCGTGCATAATTAATTTAATTATATCATACGCAAGATTTTTATAAAAGTGCCATTTTGGGAGAAGATTTAGATGTTTTGGGAAAAAAATCGTAGTCCAAAATGGTTTTGGACTACGATGTGAAAATATCTGTATAACTATCTGCCGGCTGTGGCTGATGCCCGCGCTTACCGGTCATGGCTATGGCCGTGGCTGCCGGTCTGCTGGATAACGCCGCCGCCTGCTACGATATCGCCGTCATAGAGAACGACGGCCTGGCCGGCGGTGATAGCCCGCTGGGGCTGATCAAAGGTGACCTGCAGGGTATCGTCGTCGGTCTGGACGACCTGGGCCCACTGGGCCTGATGGCCGTATCGTACCTTGGCCTTAAACCTGGCTGGGGATTCCAGACGCGGCATGGAGATCAGATTGATGTCCTTTGCTGTCAGGGTACGGGAATAGAGGCTGGATTCGGGGCCGAGGACCACCGTGTTGTCTTCAGGGCGGATTTCCTTTACGTACATAGGCTGCGGCAGGGCGAGGCCAAGGCCCTTCCTTTGACCGATGGTGTAGCGGATAATGCCCCTGTGCTGGCCCAGCACGCGGCCGTCTTCATCGATGAAGTCTCCCGGCGGATAGGTTTTGCCGGTGTATTGGGTGATAAAGTCTGCGTAGCTGCCGTTTTGCACGAAGCAGATGTCCTGGCTGTCGTGCTTTTTCGCGTTGACAAAGCCCTGGGCCTCCGCGATCCGCCGCGTCTCCTCTTTGGTCATGGAGCCCAGAGGAAAGAGGGTGTGGGCCAGCTGCTCCTGGGTCATGGCGTAGAGGACGTAGCTCTGGTCCTTCGTATCGTCCACGGCCCTTTTCAGAAGATAGCGGCCCGTCTCTTCGTCGCGCTCGATCCTGGCATAATGGCCGGTGACCACGTAATTGACGTCCAGCTCCTTCGCTCTGTGAAACAGCTTGTCGAACTTTAAATACCGGTTGCAGTCGATGCATGGGTTGGGCGTGACGCCGTTTTCATAGGAGCTGACGAAGGGCTCCAGCACGTCGTCTCTGAACCGGTCGGAAAAATTGAACACGTAATGGCGGATACCGATGGAACGGGCCACGTCTGCCGCATCCAGCACATCGTCCAGGCTGCAGCAGCTGTGCTCCCGCGGAATGGCCACGTCCTCGTTGTGGAACAGCTTCATGGTGACGCCGATGCAGTCAAAGCCCTGCTGTTTCATCAGCCACGCGCTGACGCTGGAATCCACGCCGCCGCTCATGGCGATCAATGCACTGTTTGTTTTCATGAAATCATACCTCTTTTTCTTTTCTCATTTTACGTCGCCTTTTATTTTACATCGCCGCGCTCTTTTTTATATCTCTGCGCTCTTTTTTTACATCGCCGCGATCGGTAACGACGGTATAGCCCGCGCTCTCTACTCTGTTCTGCAGGCAGTACCGGCACTGGGCCGATTCGTCGCCGGTGCAGATTTTGTTGTCGTAGAGCTGGTAAAGGGCGCGCACGGATACGGGCGACAGGTTTGGCATCACCACGTTGGCCCCTGACTTGAGGCCCAGCTCCCGCCCCTGGGGAGACAGGGTGCCGAGGGCTGTGGTCGCCGGGATCAAAGCGTACGGGAACAGAAGGCGCAGAATCGCCACCATGCGCAGGGTCAGCGCCAGACTGCCGTTGCCGTAGGAGCTGAAAGGGGTGTCCTGGGCGGTTAAATAGGGCCCGATGCCGATCATGTCCGGCTGCAGCTCCTGCAGGAACCGAAGATCAGCGACCAGATGCTCCGGTTTCTGGAAGGGAGAGCCGACCATGAAGCCGGAGCCTACTTGATACCCGATTTCCTTCAGGTCCCAGAGGCAGCGCTTTCTGTTTTCTGATTCCATGACGGAAGGATGCAGCATGGCATAGTGGCAGGCATCTGCCGTTTCATGGCGCAGAAGATAACGATCAGCGCCGGCGCGGAAATAGGCCTCGTAGCTTTTACGGGATTTCTCGCCGATGGAAAGGGTGATGGCGCAGTCGGGAAAAGCTTCTCTTATCTGTGAGACGATCTGACAGACCATATCGTCGGTAAAATACGGGTCTTCTCCGCCCTGCAGTACAAACGTTCGGAAATCCAGAGCGTAGCCCTCACGGCAGCACGCCATGATCTCTTCGGGGGTCAGTCGGTAGCGGTCCGCATGGCGGTTGCTGCGGCGGATACCGCAGTAATAGCAGTCGTTCTTGCAGTAATTGGTGAATTCTATCAACCCACGGATATAGACGTCCTCTCCATAGTAGGCCCGGCGCAGGCTGTCCGCGGCGGCAAAGAGCTCGGCATCATATCGATCTGTGGTGATCAAAGATGCCAGCTGATCGTCTGTCCAGTTTGAAATATTTGTAAACATCTGCACTTCCTCCTATATATTATATACGCATTATTCCTATTAGAATTATATGAAATATAGGATACACCATGTGGACCGGGGTTGTCAAGCTTTTGTCACGGTTTTTCGCGTTTGACAGGGTATCCCGGGGCGCCGGGGCGTCCGCGGCCGCGGCAAGAGAAGGGGCAAAGAGAAGGCGGGGACAAGAGAAAGCGGGGAAGGAAAAGGCGGGGCAGAAAATCTAAAAAGAATTTGAAAAGAATCTAAAAAAGCGGTTGACAAATGGGTGAAAGCGTGCTAATATAAACCTATAAATCCGATGGGAAAATAGGAAGTTAGAGATGAGAAGGAGAAGGGAACGAAATGACACTGTTCTATATAGATGATCGATGTTGCGGCAGGAAGCCGGCGGCCAAAGTTAGAGCCAGAGATAACAAGGGATAAAGACAAAGGCAGAAACAGCGGCAGAGGCCGGCATGGCGTCTGAGGAGCAGAGACAGCCCGCGGGCTGAATACACGAAAATGTAAATGTTGAAGATGAAAAGGAGAATACAAAGATGAAAGCATATGAAAGAATTACAGATTTAATTGGAAAAACACCACTTTTGAAGCTGAACAATTACAGCGAGGAAAACAAATTGGGAGCGACGCTGCTGGCCAAGCTGGAATATTTCAATCCTGCAGGCAGCGTAAAGGACAGAATCGCCCTGGCTATGATCGACGAGGCTGAAGAGAAGGGCCTGCTGAAGCCGGGCGCTGTCATCATCGAGCCTACCAGCGGAAATACGGGCATCGGCCTGTCTGCTGTGGCAGCTTCCAGAGGATATCGGATCATTCTGACCATGCCGGAAACTATGAGCGTTGAGCGCCGCAATCTGCTGAAGGCTTATGGCGCAGAGCTGGTTCTGACAGACGGCGGCGCCGGCATGAAGGGCGCTATCGCAAAGGCGCAGGAGTTGGCTGAGGCTACGCCTGGCAGCTTTATTCCGAGCCAGTTCACCAATCCTACCAATCCGAAGATCCACAGAGAGACCACAGGTCCGGAGATCTGGGAAGATACAGAAGGCAAGGTGGATATCTTTGTTGCCGGCGTAGGCACCGGCGGTACAGTATCCGGCGTCGGACAGTATCTGAAATCCCAGAATCCGAATGTGAAGGTTGTAGCGGTAGAACCTGCCGGTTCTCCGGTGCTTTCCAAGGGAACGCCTGGACCGCACAAGATCCAGGGCATCGGCGCAGGCTTTGTTCCTGAAACGCTGGATACCAGCATCTACGATGAGATCATCACGGTGGAAAATGAGGACGCCTTTGCGGCTGGCCGCACTCTGGCGAGAAAAGAAGGCCTTCTGGTAGGCATTTCCTCCGGCGCGGCTGTACACGCCGCGACAGAGCTGGCAAAGCGCCCGGAGAACGCTGGAAAGATCATCGTCGCGCTGCTGCCGGATACCGGTGAACGTTATCTGTCAACACCGATGTTTTCCGAAGAATAAGCTTTGACCATACGGATACTACCCATAATCATATTAAACGCGGGTCCTGCAGAAAATGCAGGACCCGCGCTGCGTTTGGGGGAAATGATTTTTGTGAGCTGACGGTGGGCTGTAAGATAAAGAAACAGTCAGGTGGATATTTCTCATTAAAAAGATCGAAATCCATGCTTGACTAAGACGAGGGTAGGCCTTATCCAGCACGGGCCTGCTTTAGGACAGCCAGTTGATATATATCTGTTATATTTTTTCGACTACGGATCGTTCCAGTCCTGTGTACCTGCAGATCAGGTCGATGTCCAGATTGTCTGCCTTCATGTGGCGGGCAGTTGTCAGTTTCTCTTCCTGACGGCCTTTTTCAAGACCTTCTTTCAAACCTTCTTTCAAGCCTTCTTTCATTCCCTGTTCCATGCCTTCTCTCAAGCCCTGCTCCATACCCTTCGCCAGGCCTCTCTCTGTCGCTTCACGTTCTACAACATCGCTGAAATTGCACATTTTCGACACCTCCTCGCTTAATTCCTGCGTCATAGGCAGGTTGAATTCTCTTTCCAGGACCTTTCGTTTCTCACTTTGGGTCCGCCTTCTCGAGAACAGCACATCCAGCATCTGCAGAAGCCTGCTCCCGCCTTTTTCCTTGTCTCCCAAGCAGACCATGACCAGCGTCATCAGGTCGTAATTCTCTCTCGGCTCCTTCACGGCGCCCACCAGGTTTTCTTCCTGCAGCCTGTAGCGCGTGATGGTGTTCTGCCGATGCTTCGGCGGATCCAGACAGATCCATATGCTGTATACCTTCTTGATCTTTTCATACTGGGCATGGGTGAACTCGGTTCCATATTGGGACGAGATCATTCTGCTGCAGTAGTAGATGCCCCGCTTAGGCAGCGGATAACCGGGTGCATAGTCCTTCTGCCCCTCTACATTGATCAGCAGAGTGATGCAGCCATCTTCCCGGGGAGCGATGGCCCGAAATCGTATGTCGTAAACCACGGTACCCTCTGTCAGCGTACTGTCTTCACTTTGTTCTCCGCGGATCACAGGCGGTACGGAAGGAACGCCGCCGGCTTCGTCCGGCAGCACGCCCACCTCTCCGAGCTGAGGCGTTCCCTCTATGTACTTGGTTTCGATCTCTTCGAGGGAACAGTCCCGGTATTCTTCCACACATTCCTTCATGATCCATGCCAGGATCCGCTTTTCCGCCAAAATCCGTTTGCAGGCGGCATCGTAGGCAGCCTTATTCTGTGCCAGGCGCACAGCCTTTGACAGCGTGTTCTCTTCTCTCAGGTTTATCTTGTTTTCTTCTGGATACAAAAGTATCTCTCCCCTTTCTTTGATTATACAGCGGGCGGAGGCGCGCCGTCAACCTGTATATTCATTCGGAAACGATACATGTTCAGGACCCTCCGCCGTCAAGCTGCTGCGTTTTGCTTCACAGTTTCTTCCAATCGCGATGGCAGGCCGAGTATACTCCACTGAGCAGGTCCATGTCAACCCCCTTGTCGATCTTTAGTATTTTTTTGTAGCTTTTTAGGGCTTTTTTGTAATCTGCAAGTTTAGGCAAAAGCGCCGCTGAGGCAATACCCCCCTTTGGGTGTGAGGAGGGGCCTTCTGACAGGCGGGAATTTTTATTAGTTCTTTAGAATTTTCATTCTGCCCTCGCCGCAAATGTTCAAAAAAACGCCAGGAAAACTCGGCATTATAAAACGCCAGGTGATTTTATCAGAAAGGGTGAGCTGACGCGGAAAGAAACAAACAGGGGCAAAATGACAGGACTCAGCAAAAAACGGACTTTTTGATGATTGCAGAGACTCAGCAGGGGCTGCGGCGCAGGGAGACATTCCATAGACGGCGGGTGCTTTGTGAAGTTGGCGGGTGCTTTGTGAAATTGGCTGCCGCTTTGTGAAGTTTATAGAAGAATGAAAAAGGCGGGACCTTCGGCCGGCATTTCGCGCCTGAGTCAGTCTCGCCTTGACGTATCAGTTTAAATGATCTCCGCGATCTCTTCAAATGTCTTCTTCTTCAGCTTCGGCAGCTCATAGTTAGGATCCGGTTTTCCCACGACCAGAACCATGACGGGAACCTCGCCCTCCGGGCGGCCCAGAAGATCCCTGAGGAAAGCCGGCGGCGCCGGCGTGTAGGTCAGGCTGGCCAGTCCGGCGTTGTGAAGCGCGTGGATCAGGAAGCCGATGGAGATGCCGACGGATTCGTTGACGTAGTAATTTTTATCCTTTGTTCCATCTTCTAAAACCCGGTACTGCTCCTTGAAGATGACGATGAGGCACGGCGCCTGAGTCAGGAACGGTTTCTCATAGTTGACAGACAGCTTTGCCAGATCAGAACGCCATTCGTCTGTGATCATGTCGTCGTAGAACTTCTTTTCCACCTTTTCAGATTCCTCCCGAATACGGCGCTTCATGTCCGGGTCGGTGACGATGGAGAAGTGCCACGGCTGCTTGTCCGCACCGTTTGGCGCGGTACCGGCCGTCAATACACAGTTTTTGATCACTTCCATGTCGATTGGGTCCGGCAGAAAGGACCGATAGGAGCGGCGTTTGCGGGACTCTTCGAGCAGCGCTTTTGATTTTTCTAACATCTTATATATTCCTCCTGTGTGAACAAAGGGAGCCATGCCTGGCCATGTCTTCCTCGTCTGTGATTTGCCCTTGTCAAAAGCGTATCACAAAAGTGCGGCGCTGGCAAGGCTGTTTTTGATCGTCATCTGCTCTCTGGCACGGCCGCCGCTGCCGCGCTTCCTGGCAGCGCGAATCCATCACGAAAAATACAAAAAAATATTTGAAAATACTGTTGACATTCCTGCCGTCCCGTAGTAAATTATATATAGTGATTAGCACTCGAAGCGAGTGAGTGCTAATAAGGAGTGAAAGCTATGGAATTAACAGAAAGAAAATTGAAGATTTTGCAGGCGATCATCAGCGATTATGTCAAGTCTGCAGAGCCTGTTGGTTCGCGAACCCTTTCCAAAAAATTTGAACTGGGCATCAGCCCGGCGACGATCAGAAACGAGATGAGTGACCTGGAGGAAATGGGTTATCTGACCCACCCGCATACTTCGGCGGGACGCGTGCCTTCAGATAAAGCCTATAGATTATACGTAAACAGCCTGATGGAAAAGCACGAGCTTTCCCCGACGGAAAAGAATTTGATCGCGGAGCGGCTCAGAGCCAACGTCAACGAATTCGACGAGACCATCAGACACGCGGCAAAGCTGTTGTCTGAGATCACCAACCTGACCTCCTTCGCCATGACGCCGACCAAGAACGAAGATACGCTGAAGTTCATCAATCTGCTGCCGGTAGATGAGAATACCGTGGTACTGATGATCGTATCGGAGAGCGGCAAGATTTCCAATACGGCCCTGCGGATGCGGGTTCCTTATACGGAAGAAGGTCTGCAGCTTCTGGCGAAGAACATGACCTACAACTACAACGGCAAGAAGATCACCGACGTCCTTCGGAACCATATTATTGCCAGCTTTGAATCCGACATCGAGGCCATGAGCAAGCTGGCGGAGAATATCATGCCGAACTTCATGAGGACGCTGGAGGAGATGCTCAACGTCAACCTCTACATGGACGGCCTGACCAACATCTTCGACATTCCCGAGTACAGCGATCTGGAGAAGGCGAGAAGCTTCCTGTCACTGCTCGATAAGAAGGAAGACTTTACGAAGAAGCTCATCGAGAGGGAAGACGGCATCATCGTCACCATCGGCGATGAAAATGCCGACGATTTGATGAATGATTGTTCCGTAATTACGGCAACCTATCATGTAGACGGCAAGCTGGTGGGTAAGATCGGCGTTATCGGTCCGACCCGGATGAAGTACGGTGAGATCACTTCGATCGTAGAATATTTGACAGAAAATCTGAACAATACATTTCAATTAGAAGGCGGTGAAAAGGATCGTGAGTAACGAAGAAAAAAAGGTGAATTTAGAAGAAGATCTGAACGACGATTTGAAAGAGGCGGAGGCAGCCGAGGATGAAGCGGCAGCCGACGCGGCAGGAGCGGAGAATATAGATCCTGCAGAGGAAGGAGAGGCTTCGGCAGGCGGCGATGAGGGCCAGAACCCACAGCAGAACGCCCAGCAGAAGGAAGAAGACGAAGCGCTGAACACCAAGTATCTGCGGCTTATGGCAGATTTCCAGAACTACAAGAGGAGAGCCGAGAAGGAAAAAGGCGATATCTACGCCTACGCCAACGAGAAACTGGTGACCCAGCTGCTGGACGTCATAGACAGCTTTGAGCGGGCTTTGATGCACGAGGCGGCAGACGAAAGCTTCGCGGAAGGCATGAGAATGATTTTCAAACAGCTCACCGGGGTGCTTGAAAAAGCAGGGCTGGAGGAAATAGATGCGCTTGGACAGGACTTTGATCCTAATTTCCATAACGCGGTCATGATGGAGGACAACGCCGACTACGAGAGCGGCAAAGTGACCGAAGTCATGCAGAAGGGGTATTTACTCAATAAAAAGGTCATCAGACCTTCCATGGTAAAAGTAAACAATTAAGCCTGGCGGTTTTGCGTATTGCCGCGAAAGGCCCAGGCCGATCATCAAAATGGTATATTTCAAAGGAGGAATTTAAAATGGCAAAAGTAATAGGTATAGATTTAGGTACAACAAACAGCTGCGTATCCGTATTGGAAGGCGGCGATCCGGTCGTAATCGCCAATGCTGAGGGCAACAGAACCACCCCGTCTGTTGTCGGTTTCGCGAAGAACGGCGAGAGACTGGTAGGCGAGACAGCCAAGAGACAGGCTGTAACAAACCCGGAGAGAACTATCGCATCTATCAAAAGACACATGGGCGAGGACTACACTGTAGAGATCGACGGAAAGAAGTACACACCGCAGGACATCTCCGCGATGATTCTGGCGAAGCTGAAGGCTGACGCGGAAAGCTATCTGGGAGAGAAGGTTTCCGAAGCGGTTATCACGGTTCCGGCTTACTTCTCCGACGCGCAGAAGCAGGCGACAAAGGACGCCGGCAAGATCGCGGGCCTGGATGTAAAGAGAATCATCAACGAGCCGACGGCGGCTTCCCTGGCTTATGGCCTGGACAAGGAAGAAGGCTCCCATAAGATCCTGGTATACGACCTGGGCGGCGGTACCTTCGATGTATCCATTCTGGAGCTGGGCGACGGCGTATTTGAAGTACTGGCAACCAACGGCGACACTCACCTGGGCGGCGACGACTTCGACAACGCGGTCATGAACTTCCTGGCAGACAGCTTTGCCAAGGAAAACGGCGTAGACCTGAGAAGCGACAAGATGGCCCTGCAGAGACTGAAGGAAGCTGCTGAAAAGGCGAAGAAAGAGCTTTCCAGCGCTCAGACCACCAACATCAACCTGCCGTTCATCACAGTGACCGCGGACGGTCCGCTCCACATGAACATGGATCTGACCAGAGCAAAATTCGACCAGCTGACTGCTGATCTGGTAAATAAATCCATCGAACCGATGAAGAAGGCTATGGCTGACGCGGGCGTTACCAACAGCGATATCGCCAAGGTCATCTTGGTCGGCGGTTCCACCAGAATCCCGGCTGTACAGGAAGCCGTCAAGAGAGTGACCGGCAAAGAGCCGTTCAAGGGCATCAACCCTGACGAGTGCGTATCCATCGGCGCGGCTATCCAGGCCGGCGTTCTGACCGGCGAGGTCAACGACGTACTGCTGCTGGACGTTACACCGCTGTCCCTGTCCATCGAGACCTTAGGCGGCGTTGCAACAAAGCTGATCGAGAGAAACACCACGATTCCGACAAAGAAGAGCCAGATCTTCTCCACTGCGGCTGACAACCAGACCGCTGTAGACATCCACGTAATGCAGGGTGAAAGAGAGATGGCTGCCGGAAACATCACCCTGGGCCGTTTCCAGCTGACCGGCATCGCGCCGGCGCCTCGCGGTATTCCGCAGATCGAGGTTACCTTTGATATCGACGCCAACGGCATCGTAAACGTAAGCGCGAAGGATCTGGGAACCGGCAAGATGCAGAACATCACCATCACTTCCTCCACCAACCTGTCCGACGAGGAGATCAACCAGAAGGTCAAGGAAGCAGAGCAGTATGCTGAAGAGGACAGAAAGAGGAAGGCTGAGATCGAAGAGAGAAACAAGGCCGAAAACCTGGTATATGAGACTGAAAAGGCTCTGAAGGAACTGGAAGGCAAGATCTCCGACGATGAGAAGAGATCCGTAGAGGAAGCCAAGGATGCTCTGAAGAGCGCGCTGGAAGCCAACAATCCGGACGATATCAAAGCGAAGACTGAGGCCCTGACTGAGAAGTTCCACGCGATCTCCACCAAGCTGTACGAGCAGGCCGCACAGGCCCAGCAGGCAGCGGGCGGCGCGGGATTTGACCCGAACATGGGCGCAGGCGCGGCTGGCGGCGCTGGCAGCGCAGGTCCGGCGGACGATAACGTGGTAGACGCGGACTATGAGGTTGTGGACGACGACAAATAAAGCTGTTTGAATGAAATTTGCGATTTGCTCACGGCGGGTCCGTCCCGCCGCGGGCAAATTTCTGCGTTATCAATGAGAAAGCGATGGAAGGTGAAAGACTATGGCAGAAAAGAGAGATTATTATGAGGTCCTGGGCCTGAAAAAGGGCGCCAGCGATGAAGAAATAAAAAAAGCCTTCCGAAAGATGGCTATGAAGTACCACCCGGACAGAAATCCGGGGGATAAGGATGCCGAAGAGAAGTTCAAAGAGGTCAATGAGGCCTACGGCGTTTTGTCCGATCCGGATAAGAAGAGCAAGTACGATCGCTTCGGCCATGCCGGCGTAGATCCGAATGCGGGCTTCGGCGGCGGCGCGGGCTTTGGCGGCGCCGGCGGATTTGAGGATATCTTTGATATCTTCGGCAACATGTTTGGCGGCGGCTTCGGCGGCGGCAGCGCCAGCAGGCGCAACGGCCCGATGAAGGGCAGGGATCTGCAGAAGGCCATTACCATCGACTTTGAAGAGGCTGCTTTCGGAACAAAGAAAGAGATCAGTATCAATAAATATGTGAAGTGTCCGACCTGTAACGGGGAGGGTACCGCGCCGGGAACGGAGAAGAAGACCTGCAGCAACTGCGGCGGCAGCGGACAGGTACATACTGTTCAGCGGACGCCCTTTGGCCAGTTCCAGAGCACAGGCCCGTGTCCGGAGTGCGGCGGAAAGGGAACGGTCATCGAAAAGCCGTGTCCTGACTGCGGCGGCACCGGCAAAGTCCGCAAGACCATCAAGATCAATGTGGAAATCCCCGCCGGTGTGGACAACGACAGCGTGATTCCGATCCGCGGCCAGGGTGAGCCGGGCGAAAACGGCGGACCAAACGGCGACCTGTACGTGGTGATCACGGTCAAACCGCACAAGATCTTCAAGAGAGACAGAGACAATCTGTATCTGGATATTCCGATCACCTTTAATCAGGCGGCCCTGGGCGACGAGATCACCGTGCCGACCCTGGACGGAAAGGTGTCCTATAAGGTGCCTGCGGGAACCCAGCCGAACACGGTCTTCCGCCTCAAAGGCAAGGGCATGCGCAACGTGCGTAACGGCCGCATGGGCGATCTCTATGTAAAGGTTATCCTGGAAGTGCCGACAAAGCTCAACGCGAAGCAGAAGAAGGCCATCGAGGACATGGGCAAAGCGGTGGACACCAAGTGCTACCAGAAAAAATCCGGCTTTGCCGAGAAGATGAAGGAGCTTTTTAAATAAAGTAAAGGGATTCTATAAAGTAAAGGGATTTTGAAGAACCCCATTTGAGAATAGACTGAAGAAGGAAGAGACAGGAGGAATCCGTCTCTTTTTTCTTGGCAGCGGCGGACATCAGGCTGGACAAGGGAAATGTGCTGCGCCGGGGCGTTCCGGCGGAAAATTTTGGATAAGAGTTAGAAGTTTTTTCCTGAAACCTCTTGACCTTGGTATAATACCAGGGTTTATGATAGAGTCAGAAGATGCTCACTCTGCTGTGCTCATTCATCTTATGCAGACCCATCTTCTGGAATTTGAGGTGATATATATGAAATTAAAATTCAGAACCAAGCTGTCCTACGGCATCGGAGGTCTGGCAGATAACGCGCTGTTCACTCTGATCGAGACCTTTTTGCTGTTCTTCCTAACCACGGTGGTCGGGATCAAACCGGCGACAGCGGGGCTGATCCTGGCCCTGGGCTGTGTCTGGGAGGCCATCTGCGGGCCGATCAGCGGCTTCCTTTCTGACAATATAGAGACCCGGTTCGGCAAGAGAAAGCCTTTTCTCATGGCCGCCGCCCTGCCGGCCGCCGTCGTTACCAGCCTGCTGTTTACCTCCATCGAAATGCCGTATACGGCAAAGGTCCTCTACTACGGCTTGATGACCATCTTGTTCTGGTGGTGCTTCGCCATCTTCTTTGTGCCGTACATGACATGGGGATCAGAGCTGACAGAGGATTACCACGAGAGGACGGTTCTTCGATCCTATGCCTATGTGTTCAACCAGATCGGCAAGGGGCTGGGTACCGTCATGCCTACCATTCTGGTAGCAGTCCTGATGGGGATCGGCTTCAGCCTGTCAGCCAGCTGGTCCGCCGTAGGCATTACTGTGGGAGCTGCCAGCGGCGCGGCCCTTTTGATCTGTTCCCTGACCATCAAAGAATCCGACGTGTCTGGCTTTGTGAAGGATCCGAACAAAGCCAGGGTCCTGACCTTTGCCAACATCAAAAAGATGTTCGCTTCCTACGGGACCATCATCAAGCTGCGCCCCATCAAATATCTCATCGGCGGCAGTCTAATCTATCTGATCGCCAATACCGTATTTCTTTCGGACATGGTCTATTACTATACATATAATATGGGGCTTTCCGCCGTTGAGATTTCCGGTATTACCCTGTTCATGACGGTTTTCGGCATCGCTATGACGCCATTTGTGGCGAAGCTGGCGGAAAAAACCGATAAAAAAGCCGCTATTGCAGGCGGACTGACTGCCAGCGGCGCCGCTTTGATCGCGGCGCGTCTGCTGGGCGTGGAAACCGTATTGGAGGCGTGCGCCGTCAGCGCGGTATTCTCCGTAGGGAACACCTGCTACTGGCAGCTGATGCCGTCCATGATCTACGACGTGTGCCAGGCGGAGGAGTTGGCGTCGGGCAAACAGCGCTCCGGCGAGGTCATCTCCCTGCAGGCGTTGTCCGAGTCCCTTTCCGCCGCCATTGGCGTCCAGCTGCTGGGCATCATCCTGCAGCAGGCTGGGTTCGCTGATGCGGCGGCAGCGCAGCCGGCCTCAGCTCTGCTGTGGATCAGCAACAGCTACTGCCTGCTTCCGGGACTGTGCATGATCGCTGTGGCCCTGATTCTGAGCCGCTATCCGATCAACAGAAGGACCTATCCGCGGATTCTGGAAGGCGTGGAAAAACGCCGCAGAGGGGAAGAGGTGGATCTCAGCGAATACGAGGATATCTTTTGAGTTCAGAACCGGCTTTGAGCCAGTTCTGATCGCCCTATAGCCTGTACACCTCCGTATACTTTTTCAACAGATAATCCATGTAGGCCTGAGGGGACAGCTCGGCTCCCGTAGCGGCCTGCAAAAGCTGATTGGTGGAATACTGGGCGCCGTAGGTGTAGATATGCTCCTTGAGCCACTGGTTGATGACGGCGAAATCGCCTTTTTCGATCAGCCGGTCCAGAGGTCCGCAGTCCGCTTCCGCGGCGGCGGCCAGCTGGGCGGCGGCCAGATTTGCCACCAAATAAGTCGGAAAATAACCTACGTAGCCGGCGGCCCAGTGTATGTCCTGGAGCACGCCGTCCGCGTCGTTGGACGGGGTAATGCCCAGAACGGCCTGATACTTCTGGTTCCAGACCTTTGGCAGGTCGGCTACGGTGAGCCGGCCGTTGATCAGATCCCGTTCGATTTCGTAGCGGATGATGATGTGCAGAAGGTAGGTCAGCTCGTCCGCCTGGATACGGATCAGGGCAGGGGCCACTCCGTTGACCTCTTCGTAAAACTGCTGCGGGTCGATGGTCAGCTGTCCGCCTGAGAATGCGGATAACTCGCGGGCAAAAAAGACGGAAAAGCCGCGGCTTCTGCCGATGATGTTCTCGTAGAGCCTTCCGATGCCTTCCTCCAGGGCGAAGGACGGAACCTTGGCTAGCAGGGTTCCCAGCAGGTTTTTGTCGATGGATTGCTGGTAGATGCCTTTGCCGCCGGAGTGGAGTACGTTGAACAGGCCAAAGGCGGTGTCCTCCTCCCTGTAGGCGTTGACGATGCGCACGTCGTCTGGGGAATTGGCCAGGACGGTAGGGTGGGAGCCGATATCGATGCGGCCGGTGTAGAAGCTGAATCCCATTTTTCCCAGCACGTGCTCCCACAGAGCTCTTTGCCTGTTTCCGTCCATGACCGGCAGAATGGAAGGGGAGGCCACGGCTTCTGACCTTTGGTTTTTCTGGATCCTGCCGTACAGCTCCAGCAGAAAGGGCTTCAACTCCGCCAGCAGGCTGTCTATGTGGGCCGTGGTAAGCCCGTCCTGATAGTAGCCCAGCAGCGCGTCGTAAGGGTCGTCCTCATAGCCCCAGTAGCGGGTAAAGCTTTCAAAGGCAGCAAAGATCTTTTCCAGGTAGGGCTGAAAGAGAGAGAAGTCCTGCTTTTCCCTGGCCTGCTCCCAGACCTGTTCTGATACGGCGATCAGCTGAATATACGCCTGGTATTCGTTTTCGGGGATTTTCCGTATATACTCCGAGCTTTGGCGGATCTGGGCCACCATGGACTCCGTCAGGGGGTCGTTTTTTTTGTGATGGTCAAAGAAGGCTACGTGGCTTTTGAACCTGGGTGAGGACATCAGCTTGTACTGTTCATCGGCCAGGAAAGACAGGACCTTGGCCCGGTAGGCGATGGCGCCGGGCGGCATGTAGGTGAGCTTGTCCCAGTAAATCAGGGAGTTCTGCGTGTATGATAAATATTCTATGTTGCTGATCAGCTCCTTAAATTCCGCTAATCTGCTGTAATAACCGGCCATTTGGCGCTACCTCCTGAACTGCTATTTTAAATCGAACTGGGTGAAGAACGGGTGCAGCATGTTCCGGCGGAAATCCTGGTCTGACTGTGGAATTTCCAGCGCGTCTTTTTTCGCTTCGTCCGGTTCCAGCTGCTTTCTTGCGGCGACCAGATCTTCATCCTCGATCTGGGCCAGAATGGCCAGCAGGATCTGCGCCTGCCGCTTCATCTTCTGAATATTGAACTTGTGGGTGCGGACCGTGGCCGCGCTGATGCGAAGCTCTTCTCCAAGCTCCTTGTTGTCGGTGCCCTCATACATGCCTGTAAGGATATCCTTCTGGGCTTCAGACAGGCCGTTGATCTGTTTGTCCAGCTGAATCAGCCCATGGAAGACGCCCCCGTGCTGATCAAAGATGTGTTCTGCCACAGCTCTCTGCGCAGTGACGCTCCTGCCCCGGGAAGGGTAGACGATGCCCTCCTCAAAGCTTTCTCCGCAGAAGATGCAGGTGAGCCTGCCGGTTTCCTTCGCGCGGAAATAGCCGCAGGAAAGCTCGGCAAGTGTCAGTTCTTTAAATTCCATAAAATCCTCTCCAAACGCTAAAATACTCAAAGAAACAATATTACATTATCATATTTTATTTTCATTATCAAGTGATTTTCCTGTAAGAAAAGTGTGCATGACGGAGGCAAAGCCTCCTATGCACACATGTCGCCCGCGAGGGGCGACGCTTCGCAAGGTGCTTTTCTTGAAATTCCGGAAATATCGAAAAATCGATATTTCCTGCATTATTAAAAAAGAAGGCCCCGGTTCGGCAGCCTCCTTTCTGCTGTAGAATTGTACATATACTTCTAACGAAGCAGCGGCACCTGCACCCGGATGCTGTCAAGGGGTATTTCGATCCTTGTCACTGTATCCGGACGCAGGGTCTGCTGCGCGTCGATTCCGTAGAGGATCAGAGCCAGCTTATGGCCCTTTTTCAGACTGTAGTCTGTAGGAACCATATCGAAGGAATAGGTCAGCCTTTGTCCCGGGATAATCTCTTCCTTGCTCCAAAGGGAGGAGCGGTTCTGCGCGTTGAGCCAGCCCCGGCTGATGACCTTGTAGCTGGACGGCTCGGTCTCTGTGCCGAAGACGAAGGTGCCGTCATCGCCTGCAGGAACCTGCTCGGCGGTCAGACGGGTGTCCTCGCCCAGATCTGCCAGCATGGCGCTGAGGATCGCCGTCCCCTGGTCTATGACGGCGTCAAAGGTCACTTTGACGCTGCCTGCGATGCGCAGTTCGGCGCTGTCTTCGCCTTTGATGCGCAGCTCGGCGCTGTCTTCGCCTTTGATGCTGCAGTCACTGCGGATGTCGCTCATGCCGCTCATGCCGCGATTGTCAGATCTGCGGGACCCGCAGCCGCCGCTGAAAGGCTCCCACAGGAACCTGCAGCGGTACGGGGCGTCTGCATCCTCCGCCAGCACCAGCTGATCCAGCCATTCTTTTTGATTGTCCCTGGCTTTGTCATAGGCAGTAGAGGACAGGTCGTCGATGATGACTGCCGTGCCGGAACTGCGGGAAATCGGAAAGTCCTCCCGGGTCCAGCCTGCCGGGGGCCATGTATCGGAGGTCATCCAGCGGCTTTGGTCATGATTGTTTTCTACCAGTACCTTCGGTTCTGTCTCCGCCCCGTTGTCGACGCCTTTTAAATAGTGGTCCAGCCAGCGTTCCAGCATAGGCAGGACGCCGGCGTCCTTCAGGGCGTATACGTAGACGTGTTCTCCCTGATGGAGCAGGAGCTTTCTTTCGACACCGTGCTTTTCCAGGGCCTGGAAAAGGGGAATGCACTGGTTGGTCTTTACGTTCCAGTCGTTCAGACCGTGGATGATAAATACAGATGCCTTGAAATTGCCGATCTGGTTCAGGTAGTTGCGCTGATCCCAGAACAGGTTGTAGTTGCCGGAATCCCGGTCTTCTCCCTGGACCAGCTTGTCCAGCTCCGCGGCGTAGGCCTCTTTGATCTTCTCGTAATCCTCGGGATCCTTGGCTCTGCTGAAGCAGTATTTCGCCAGGATATCCAGGTCGTCTCCCTGCCAGTCCAGAGCCGGAAGAGTCAGGCCGTTGCAGCGGTAGTAGTCGTACCAGTTGCTGATGCCGGCCTCCGGGATAATGGTTTCCAGGCCTTCCACGCCGGTAGCGGCGACGCCGATGCACATGGTCCCCAGGTAGGATTTTGCCGACATGGCCACCTTGCCCGTGCACCAGTCCGCCTTGATCTCGATGTTGTCCGTTTTGTTGGTGAACGCCCGGCAGCGGCCGCAAAGCCAGTCTATGACCGATTTGAAAGCCATGATCTCTTCGCGGGAGCCGGTCAGGGTGAATCCTTCAGAACCCCGCGTGCCCAGACCGCCGCAGAAGACGGAGGCATACCCTCTGTCGTTGAAGTAGCTGTAGACCGGGTTGATGCCTTCCAGCTCCACGTCCTCCTCCCATACAGATGTCTCCGCGTATCCGCGGGTTTCGCGCGGCTCCGCGGCCTGGTAAACCGGCTCCTGGGAGAAGTCGTACCGGATCTCCTCCTCGGTGATGTTCTGAGCCGGGTATACCTGTACTTCCCGGTTTACGTCGTGGGGGATATACCAGTCCTCGTTGCAGGACAGCATGTAAGGGTTGGCAACATAGATGGCGGGTACTTTTTCCCCGCGAAGGGTGGATGCGGGCCGCCTGATGTAGACGGCGATCAGGTCGTATTTGCCGTCGCCGTCGGTGTCAACAGGCGTCTCAACATAAACGCGCTCAAACAGCAGATTTTCTTTTTCGTCGTGTTTGTGTTCCATCGTCATAGTCACTTACTTTCTCATCGTTATTCTCGTAGATATTTTCGTTACTATTTTCCCTTTGATTTGCGCTGCGTCAGCCAGTTTATTCTGCGCCTTCGGTGTCTTCTGCCCTTTCGACAGCTTCGACAGCTGCAGCTGCTTCGGTGGTTTTTGGCGCCGCGGCTCTCTGCTTCTTCAGGAAATTGATCCATACCACGGTGATAACAGCGCCGATCAGCAGCATGCCGATCATGAAGCCGAAGTACTGTCTGTAACCGCCGACGCCAGGGTTCTGGTCGATCATGATGCCGGCCATGACGGAAACGAAAATCTCAGGCAGGTAGCCGACGGTGGAGATGATGCCGGCGGCGGTGCCGGAGTACTGTTCAGGAATAGCGCCTTCCTCCATCATCGCCCAGGTCTGCGCGTAATTCACGCTGTAGAAGATGTATACGATCAGGAAGAGTACGGTGAAGGCGAGGATGCTTTTGGAGCTGGTCGGCAGCAGCAGGATGCCCGCGGTGCCGGCAGCCATGATCAGGAAGGATACCAGAATGGTTCTGCCTGTTCCGATCTTGTCGCTCATGTATCCGCCGGCGACGCTGCTGATGGTACCCAGCCATCTCTTCAGCGCTGCCAGAGTTGCCGCGAAGGTAACAGTCGCTCCCAAAATGCCTGTAGCGTACGGCGTGAAGTAGTACAGGGAAAGGGTGAATACGTAGTTGCAGAAGGTTACAAAGCCGATGATCCACACGGCAGGAAGCTTCAGAACCTGTCCGATGCCCTTGAAGGAGATTCTCTCGCTGGCTTCCATCTTGCCGTCTTTGACAGTGAGGAACGCCAGGACGCCCATGAGGATGGTCAGCACAGAGTAGTAAATGATGACGTACTTCATGCCCTGCGCCTGGTCGTCGATCTGCCCGATGCCTACTCTGAACGCCACAACAGCGCCCATAGCCATCAGCGCGGCGCCGATACCTCTGCCGCCTTCAAAGAAACCGTAGGCTTTGCCCTGGTCTCCGGAGCCGGAAAGGATACGGACCGCCTTGACGCAGGCAGGCCAGAACGCGAACAGAGAGGAAACGCCCCAGAACGCGTACAGGCACAGCAGCGCGGTGTAGTTCAGCGGAAGCAGGTGGACGAATCCGCCCAGACCGGTTCCGATCAGAGATACGGTCAGGATCATTCTGGTGGAGAATCTGTCAGCAACGATGCCGCCGAACAGGTAGGAGATCATACCGAATACGCCCAGCACGCTGCCGAACACGCCCATCTGAGTGTTGGTCAGATGATAGGTTTCCAGATATACGTCGTAGTAGTCGAATCTGAAGTACGGCAGGCCGTAGATGATGGCGCCGCCAAAGGCTACGATCAGGATCGCCCAGAAGTTCTTGGACATCTTTTCGCCTAAGCCAATTTTTTGGAGTAGTTTTTGCATAGTTCTTCGTCCTTTCAAATATTAATATAATTTTGATGATTTCATACTGGGGAACGCTGCGAAACCACATTTCCCGTCAGTATTTTCTCCATGCCTGCACCCCTTTTGATTATAAACAAAAATTAAAATTGTTTATTTATAAGCAAACAATACATCAAAACGTTTAAAATGTCAAGAGGATTTTGAAAAAGGAGAAAATTCATTTCCCGGCTGCCCCTGCAAATAATCGTGCAAGAGGGCAGCTTTTGTGTTAAAATAATACCGACAATCATGTAATTTTGGAGGAAAAGAGCTTTGAAGTATATAGAGATCGACATAGAGACCACGTCTGCCGGCATCGAAGCTGTCGTCAGCGCTTTGCTGGCCATCGGCATCACGGACACCGTGGTGGAGGACCCCCGGGACATCGAGGACCTGATGGACAAGAAACAGACCTATGACTGGGACTATCTGGACGACGAGGTTATCGCCAAGCTGCAGGACGCGCCCAAGGTGACCGTTTATCTGGAGGACACCGAAGAAAACCGGCGGCAGATCCAGGCTGTCCAGACTGCCATGGAAGAATTATCAAAGGGTGTCCGCCGGGGCGATTTCGGTGATGCCGCGGACTTCGGCAGTTTGCGCGTTGTCAGCAGCTTTGATGACGACGCCGAGTGGAAAGACAAATGGAAGGAGTATTTTAAGCCGTCCAGGATCGCCAATACCATCGTGGTCAAGCCGACCTGGGAGGAATACAGCAGGAAGGAAGGCGAGCTGGTCATCGAGATCGATCCGGGCATGGCCTTCGGCACCGGTACCCACGAAACCACCTCTCTGTGCGTCCAGATGCTGGAAGCATATCAGAAAAAGGGGGACAAGGTCCTGGACGTAGGATGCGGCAGCGGTATCCTGTCCATCGCGGCGGCGCTGCTGGGCGCCGGGGACGTGCTGGCCGTGGACATCGATCCGGTAGCCGTGGAGGTGGCGCGGGAAAACATCGCGCTGAATCAGGTGGATACCGTCTGCCGCGCGGCTTACGGTGATCTGACCAAGGGCATCGACTACCGGGCTGACATCGTGGTGGCCAATCTGATGGCGGATCTGGTCATGATGCTGGCGGCCGACGTGGCGGAGCATATGACAGAGGAAGGCCTTTTCATCTCCTCAGGTATTCTGGTGGAGAAGGAGGAACTGGTGGCCGGCTGCCTGCGAAGCAAGGGCTTTTCCATCGTGGAAATCCGCGAGGACGGCGGATGGTGCTGCATCGTGGCTAAGAAATAGAGAGTTGTAGAGAGTCAGAGATCAATGTTAGATAAAGGAGAAATTGTATTTTGAGCAGAGGTAAGAGAAAATTTGACGCGGTGTTCATTCTGTTCTCCCTGTTTCTGGGACTGTTTATGGGGTGGGCTGCCAGAGACCTGATCGGCGGCACTGTCATCGGCGTCATCATCGGCAACATCGGCATCTGGGTATTCGTGAGCGCGCTGCTTGCCGCCTATACGCCGGAGGCCTTTCAGGCGGCGCTTCACGTCTTCGTGTATTTTGTCGGCGTCATCGCTGGCTATTACGGCAACATCTTTTTGACCGGCGGCAGCCTGGCGGTGAAGAGCATAGTGTACTGGCTGGTCTTTGCCCTGATCGGAGCGGCGGTGGGCTTTATCGTGTGGAACAGCCGGGCCAGAGAGTGGCTGGGCGGCATCTGCGCGGCTGTGCCGATTTCCCTGCTGGCAGCGGAGGCGTGGCCCATCTACAGGGTGTTTACCATTCCGCTGGCCTTTGACGTGGTCTGCGCCGTCATACTGTACATACTGCTGGCCCCGGGCAAGTACCAGAAGCTGATGGCCCTGCCTTTCATCATCATCTTCACCTTTGCCCTGGTTTACTTTGGCGTATTTTCACGGATCTTTGGAGGGTGGATATGAGGCTGTTTACTTCGCCGGAAAATATCGGCGGCAAATACATCAAAATCACGGACCGCGGCGATATCCGCCATCTGTCAAAGGTGCTGCGGCTGCGGGAAGGGGACGTGATCGATGTCAGCGACTCTGTGCAGTGGGAGTATCAGGCAGAGATCGTTTCAGTGGACGAAGATGAGGTGCTGCTGGCCATCTGCGACAAACAGGCATTTGCCCGGGAGCCGGAAATCAGCGTCACCCTGTATCAGGGGGTTCCGAAGGCCGGAAAGATAGAGACCATCATTCAAAAGTGCGTGGAGCTGGGAGTCTATGCTGTCGTCCCCGTGTTTATGGAGCGGACGGTGGTCGTGGAGAAGGGGAACTTCTCCAAAAAGCTGGAGCGGTGGCAGAAGGTGTCTGACGAAGCGGTAAAGCAGTGCAGGCGGGGTATCATACCGGAGATCCGGCAGCAGCTGAAGTTCGATGAGATGCTACGACAGCTTGAGGGCTATGACCTGGTGCTGTTCCCCTATGAAAACGAGACCGGCAGGACGATCAAGGATTGTCTCCGCGGTCTGGAAACAAAGCCTCAGACTGTGGCCATCGTCATCGGCCCGGAGGGCGGCTTTGCGGACAGCGAGGCCGGCAAGCTGGACAGCGCCGGGGCCGAGCGGGTCAGCCTGGGAAAGACCATACTGAGGACAGAGACAGCCGGCATGGCGGCGCTGGCCATGACCATGTATGAACTGGAGCTGTAGGGAAGGCGCAGTTGATTTGATATAAGCATAGAAGGGTATTTGAACTTGAAAGGACTTGTTGTATGAGTCTGAATGATAAGATAAAAAAACAAATTGGAATTATTGAGGGGCATTGGAAAATTTTTGCTGCGACATTATCTGCACTCGCACTAGTTGTGGATTGTATATTTAAGATGGGGCTTTTATCTATATGAAAGGGCTCTATGATTTTTGGGGTGTTCCTTCTGAATATATTGAAGTAAACTATGACCATATCCTGTACAGTTTTTTTGGAAGCCTAGCTGTTTGTACGGTTATAATAGGCATAAGCAATATTTATTGCTATATTTTGTATAAATTTGTATACAATTGTATGATTAAAAAAATAGGACAATGTTTACTGGGAATGGTCACTATTCCTTTTCTAGTTGCAGGGCTTTTTTTCATATATTTGTTTTGCCAATTTTCGATTAAAGAAATACTAGAAAGTGTACAAGAACAGCTGTTAGAATTTGCCATATCTGTAATCCCGATTAGTATTGTTTTGATTAGATTGGATTCATAGCATTTATGTGGGCTTTCTGAAAAGATACAAAGGGTAAGGGTAGTAATAATGCAGTGGAAGAAAGTATTCCAGAATCAGATGAGTTAAAAAAGAAATGGAAGATTATTATCGTTACAGGGATTATTCTAATAATTGTAGTGTGCGTAATAGCGGAAATGCAAATGATTTATAGGCAACAAAAGACAAGTGCAAATGAAGCGAAAGAACTTCATATAGCTACGATTAAGGCCAATAATTATATAGTAGTAGGACATTATAATGATTTTTTAATTCTTGTTCCGTGTACGGAAGAGGGGCATGATTTAGTAATTGAAAATGGAAGATATATGTTCGGCAATCTAGAGGAAACTGAAATTAGAAAAAAAGCCATAAGTAAGAATGTGGAGGAGTATTTCTTGACGGAATAGCTTTTTTCAATATATTAGCAAGTTTTTTCATAAAGGAAAATGAGAGGTGTCAATCATTTTCAGTTTCTACAATCGCGGGAGCTAACAGGCTCCCGCGATTTTGCTTACTGCGTCTTCGATCAGTTCGCCGAGAGATTGGCTGGTAACGCCGGCTACTAGGTTGTCGCAGCGGTTCATCGGGATCAAAATTCGGACCGCGTCACTTTGGCCTACGGCAGCTGCCATCTTTGGCGTCACCTCTCCCAGAAGGGCGTCGGCGATGACGATTCCGATGGGGCCGATGATATAGTCCGCGCGGCGGCATGCCACGATGACAGGATTTTCTCCCGTCGCCCCTTCGTCAGCGCCGCCCTTCAGCATAGCGGCGGTAGCCATGGCGTTGGTGCCGACAGCCGTGATGCGGCTTTCCGGGAAGTTTTTGCGGACAGTCTCGATGACCTGCTTTCCCAGCCGGCCCCCTTGTCCGTCTATGACCAGAATGTTCATATGCTTTACTCCTTGTGTTTCCTTTTCGTTTCTATCAATTTCTGTCAGTTTACTTTCTATTATTATACTCATTATATTTATTATACTTGCATTGGCCGTCCCGCGCAAGAGGAAGAAGGGTCAGGCTCAGAGCCTGCGCGTGAAATTACAAAGGAATGACCTTGATACGGGATTGTGGGATTATGGACCTGGCTCTTGACCTGGCGTGCGTTGGGCTAAATCCTCTCATATCCTGCAAAAAGCCCAACTCCATCAACCGCATTATAGAGCTGCCACTACTGCTCTGCTAAAACCCGTGCTGTGTGAATCCAGCCGGGAAAATAGGTCATCAAAGCATGGGCCCGGGGAATGGGCTTGCGGACTGTCTCATCACAGCCTGGGCCTATGGCGGTTATTTTACCGTTTTGGTTCCCGCGGCCTGACCGGCCGTCCCAGTCCAGCTGTAATGGCTTATAGGATAATGATTCATATCCCCCTGCTTCCTTACTCCCTTTGCTCCCCCCCTGCGCGCCATCCGCCGGAATCTTTTCAGTCTGATGTCTTTTCTGGCGCCCTTTCTCTGTTCTGATATACTAAAGTTGTAATAGGTTGTTCACTTTGATAAAATAGAGAGG
>CALLDR010000027.1 GCA_937997955.1 uncultured Emergencia sp.
AGATGCCGCGGAGCAAAACACCTCGAGGCAAAACACCGCGAGGCAAAGCGGCCGTCATTCTGATGCTTGTGTTTGTTTTTGCCCTGGACGCCCTGCTCTTTTCCTGCACGGAGGCGTCCACGCCCGCAAGCGCGGAGATCACCGTTCAGCCGCAGGAAACCGGCCCCGAACAGCTCAATCTGCTTCTTGCCGGCGACCTGATGTGTCAGCGCAGACAGCAAAAAGCCGCCTTTGACGGCAAAGAATACGATTTCAGCTACGCCTTTGACTACATCAGGGAAATCCTGGACAGCGGCGATATCGTCATCGGAAATCTGGAGACGCCAGTCTCAACGTCAAATCCGCTGGCGATGGAGCGCCGAAAGATCAATGGCCAGCCTTACCTCAACGCGCCGGAGGCTTATCTCGACGCCCTGCGCGGCGCGGGCTTTGATGTTCTGGTCAACGGCAACAATCACAACTGCGATACGGGAATACAGGGGCTCAAGGAGACCCTGGCCTTTGAAGATCAGTACGGATTTCTGCGCACAGGCATGTTCAGCGATCAAAAGGAGGCCCGCTGGCTGATGCTGGAAAAGAAAGGCTTCAAGATCGGGCTTGCCTCTTACGCCACCTACTTCAATGACACGGTTCTTGATTTTACAGAGGAAGAGCAGAATATTCATCTGAATTACTATTCTAAGGAAAAGGTGAATCGGGATATCGCTGAAATGCGGGAGGCCGGCGCTGAATTCGTCATCATCTATTTTCACAGCGGAAAGGAAATGTCTCTGCAGCCGACGGCAAAGCAACAGCGGATTGCCTGGGAAATCGCCAATGCCGGCGCGGATTACATCCTTTGCTCACATTCCCATACAGTACAGCCGGTCATCACGGTCACAAACAGTGAAGGAAAACAGGTCCCTGTAGCCTATGCTCTGGGCAACTTCATTTCTCACATGACGAAAAAGCGCATCTCCGCCTACGGCCTGCTGCTTTCGCTGACCCTGGCCCGCAATGAGAATGGGGACGTGGTCATAGCGGATCAGTTTTACTATCCCCTCCGCGTCCTGACCAAAAACCCGGAAACGGGGAAGAAGTATCAGCTGCTTCCCTGCACGGTAACCGCCATCAAAAGCTGCACCAATCAAAAGCTCCGCAGAAAGCTTCAGACCGGACGCAGGGAGATCCTCGCATCGGCAGGCAGCGAAATTCCGGTAAAATAGGGGCCTTGACAGAAACAATGAGGCTGCTGTATGAGAAAGATGCGTCATGTCCGCACCATCATGCAGCAGCCTTTTTTATTCCGGCTGATTCATTTTATTCCGGCTGATTCAGCTGTACATAGCCAGCAGTTTTTTATATTTCTGGAATGTCGCCAGCCAGTTCTTGCGGTAGGATTCGCTCAGCTCACACCAAATGTAAGCGCCGCCGGGTTCATATACTTTGACCTTGACCCCTTTGTGTTTGAATATGGTGATCAGTTTATCCAGCTGGGCCGACCTCTGCTTGCTGTCACTTGACAGGGTCGCCCACCAGGAGGCAGTCGTCGTGTGGATTCCGCTATAGTAATCGTATTTGTATTTGGACGTGCAGTCGCCCAGTTCAAAGGTCGTAGTCCTGTCTTTGGTATAAAATCTCACTTTTTCAAAATCGAGTCTTTCTTTTTTAACAGAGGAGATGGCAGTCATGCCCTTTATGGCTAACCGCAAGGCGGCTGTACCGTCATCTTTCTTCTTTATGTCGATATATGGCTCAAATGACCCGGCCATCGCGTAGAGTTCCCTTTCGTGAAGGTCCACATCGGTTACCAGGCTTGCCCCGTACAGTCTGGACTGATATCCTACATCCAGATTTTTGTACTTAATATTCTTTGTCGCGAGGCTCTTTGCCTTATTCGCCACTTCTTTATATGTGGGCCCGCTTCGATAAAGCCAGGCCTGCACTGTGTAGCTCGCGTCACCGTAGGAAGTGACTTCGGCGCGATAGGTGCCTGTTTTCGCCTCGTCGTTCTCGATCCACACTTTGCTGCCGTCGCCGCTTCCCATTTCCTCAAACAGACTGCCGTCTCTGTTGAAAAGCTTAAGTCTAAACGGCACATTCTCCTCGTTGCCGCATTCGATGTACAATAATCCGGGGCAGTTCACCTTCAGCGTGAAGCTGTGGGTATGCGCGTCCGCCAGCTCATCGTTCCAATCTAACAGCGTGATGACGTCTGACCCTGCGTAAGAAGCTGACGTGGTGCAGATACAGCATCCCGCCGCGAGCACGACAGCCAGGACCGCTGCCAGCCCCCTGTGTTTTACTGTTCGTTCTTTCATTTTTCCTCCAAACATGTCTCGCAATCCATATAGGACAACAAAATAATTTAGCTAAAACATAGCTTTTGCAGTTTTCATTGTACCATATTACGATGGATATGAAAAGAAAAACCGCAGGAAAAAAGCCCTGCGGTTTTCTGCGATTTATGAAGATAGTATTGAAATTCTATGAGATTCTATGAGATTCCGTGAAATTCAATAAAGCTCCGTGAGTTCCGTGAAACCCATGAGTTCCGCGAAGCTCCATGAGTTCTGCGAATCCCCTTGAGTTCTGCGAATCCCTTTGAGTTCCGTAAAACACCTTGAGTTTTGTTCCCTCGCGGATTCTGTGAAGCCCTCTATTTCACGGTTCTCCACGCCTTTGTTGACCAGTCGGTGTAAACCTTTTCATCGTCGATCACTTTGTAAGCGCGTACTTTGTAGTAGTACTTATTGCCCTTCTTAATGGCTGTGTTGT
>CALLDR010000028.1 GCA_937997955.1 uncultured Emergencia sp.
TTTTCTCCTTATACCAATTTTAACACGGCCCGATTCCCGCGTCAATGCCATTTTTTCGCAGCTGCAGGGCCGATTCATGAAAGTGTTCGATCACTATCCTCCAGCATCTTACGCCAATTTTGGTACTTTTATGTACCATACGGCGCAGCCCCTACTCGCACGCCAGCTTCTCAATGGCCAGCCGGTAGATCTCTCTTGCCTTCTCCAGATCCTCCACGCGGATCCACTCGTCCGCCTTGTGCTCGGTCAGCTCTCTCCCCGGAAACACCGGCCCGAATGCCACCACGTTGTCCATGGCCCTCGCGTAAGTTCCACCGCCCATCAGCTGGGCAGGGGTATCGTCGCCGGTTACCTGGCGGTAGGCCTCCATCAGCTTGCTGATAATCGGCCCCGTCTGGTCCATATAGACCGGCTTCAGCGCCGACACCACCTCGACGGATAATCCGGCCTCAGCTGCTTCCCTGCGGAGCAGTTCCACCACGTCCTCTTCAGCAAAGGTCACGGGATAGCGGATGTCCACCGACAGGCGCACCTTATCCTCCTCCATGACGATTCTCCCCGCGTTGAACGTCAGGCCGCCGCTCGCCTCGTCAGAGATACCGATGCCGAACTTTGATCCGTCCAGACACCATCCGATCTTTTCCATGTAAACCTGAGCGAACCGGCATCCGCGGGCCGCCGCCTTTTCCATCAGCCTGGTGATGGCGTTCTCACCCTCCTCCGGCGTGCTGCCGTGGGCGGAGATTCCCTTCTCATCAAAGGAAGTTCCGTCGGGCAGCTTTCCCCTGGCCCAGGCAGCGACCATGTTAGGCGCGTCGCCTCCGGCTATCTCAGCAAAGCCGGCTTCCCTGGCATTCATGATGAGGTCCGCCTGCAGAATCCCCTTTTCTCCGTAAATCGCCGGAAAATCCGCGTCCGGCGTAAACCCAAAGGAAGGTATCTCTTCATGGACCTTGTAGTAGTCCATATCTTCCCATTCACCGCCTTCCTCCATGATGCCGAAAATGACCCGCACCCGCTTGTTCAGCTTTTTGCCGGAGTCCAGCACGTCCTTCATGGCGTAGACGGCCGCCATGGCCGGCCCTTTGTCGTCCACAGCGCCCCTTCCATAGATACGTCCATCCTCAGTGACAGTTCCGGCAAAGGGCTCATAGCTCCATCCCCCGCCGGCGGGCACCACATCCAGATGACAGAGAATGCCCATCAGGTCTTCCCCTTCACCGATTTCTCCATAGCCCAGCTTCCCGTCCACGTTTTTCACACGGAAGCCCAGAGACCTGCAGCAGTCCAGCGCCTGCTCCAATGCCTCAAAGACCTCCGGCGTTCCCGTTACGCTGGGAACCGCGATCAGTTCCTGTAAGCTTTCTATCATATCCTTTGCCATCAATCCTGGTCCTCCTGTTTCTCACATGAGCGTCTCATGTTCTTTTTCTGATCTTTTCCGCGGCACGTGTCTACCGTTTGTCAAAAGGCCTGTAGTCGCAGTCAATGCCGAAATGTCTCGGCCCGAAGATTTCCAGCCCCTTTTTCGTGGTCCAGACCTTTGGCGCGGGGAGAGCGATCACGTTCATCTCATCGCCGACGCTGAAGTCCGGCGTGGTCATCGGATCGCCGCTGCCGTCGATCATGCAGATCAGGTCCGGCACCGTCACTTCCAGGCGGCCGTCACGATAGGCCGCGATATTCTCATTCTGGAAATCTATTCTGTAAGACTGTCCCTCGTATTCACCGGTCCCGGCCAGGCTGATACTGCCGAAGTTAAAGCCGTCCCTGCTCTCCCACGGCATGGCGGAAACCACGCCTCTGAACAGCACGGCCCCGTCCTTGGCTTCCGCGATGGCCGAAGCCGCGTCGCGGCTTTCTTCCTTTGCCCTGCGGAGGATCTGACCGATCTCCAGAGCATAAGTAATGGCGCCGCCGATGACAGACTCCCGAAAATCTCTGCCCGTCATCGGGTGATCGCAGACGCTGACCTCGTTGCCGCTGGCCACCGCCATGGCCCGGGCCAGTTCTTCCGCGCGGAAGTCATCTCTTACCTGTTCAAAGACTGCCACATCTCCGTAGTTGGTCGCCACGGAAAACGGATAGATCGGTTTTCCATAGAGATAATAGGTGGAATGAATCAGCTCCGGCACGGAGCGGCCTGCAGGATCGCTGTCTGCCAGCGGCCGTTCCAGCTGGCAGGCAGTGTGAAGGGCCTCCGCCGTATTCAGCCCTCCCAGTTCCGTAGATGAAACGGCGAAAAAGGTTTCGCCTATGTATCGTTCCAGGCTTTCAAAGGCCATGATAGCGGGGGTCTTCTCTAAGACTACGCCCGTGTCCGGTCTTTCCGGCAGAGGCGCGCCGCAGCCGTAAGGCGTTGCCACATACGCGTCGTCGGGAATCTCCGACAGGTCTGCCAGCAGCAGCTCCTTTCCAGCCGCAAAATCCTCTTCCATCATCGCCAGTCCGTCCTGCAGGCTGCCGCCGCCGCCAGTACCTAAAACGGCGCAGCCGTAGAGGATGTCGATCATATCCTGCTTGTTCAGTTTTTTCATTCCATTATGCCTCCTTTGATCTGCTTTCTGAATTTCTGCTCCCGCGGGATGCCGACGGCACGAACCGCTCCACGATGAGATAGAGCACCAGGGCGAAGAAAATACCGTAATATCCTACGCCGAAGTAGTAAGCCAGAGCCGTAGAAATCGCCCAGACCACCACCGCCGGCCACAGAATGCCGTCCTGCGAGTGCCAGTTTTCTTTCTTTCCCTTGCCGATGATCCAGTAATCCGCCAGCATGATGCCGCCCACCGGGCATACCAGAAACGCCAGCAGGCTCAGGAACCCTTCGATGTGGTCCAAAATGCCGAAAGCGCCCAGCAGGGTGCCTACGATGCCCGCCGCGATAGTGACCTCTCTTCTCCGATTATCAGGAATGCCGAAGGTCATAACGATGTCCAGCCCTCCGCTGTACGCGTTGGCAGAGTTGGTGGTCCAGGTGGAGAGAATGATAGAAAGAATACCGATGATAGGAAGGCCTACCTGGATCAGAACCAGACTGATGTCGTATTCCCCCGCGATCTTGGTCAGAACAGCACCCAAGGTCAGCGTAATAACACACATGGGGAAGACACCCCAGACGGTGGACTTCAAGGTTTCCACCCTGTTCTTCTGGAATCTGGCCACATCGGCAGCCGTAACCACGCCTACAGCGTAGAAATCAAAGGCCAGGCTGACGCCACCCATAAAGGACATGGTGCGCTCTACGTCGTCGTTGATGCCCGCGGTGCCGTAGGTTTTGACCGCGATAACGGTTCCCGCGATCATGACCAGCATCAGGAACGGAATCGATACAAAGTTGAGCTTTTCCATGGCTCTCATGCCGAACACCGCCGTCACCAGCATGATAATGCCCCATGCCACATTGGAGAGGAACAGCGGGATTTCAACGCCCGCCACCCGACTCATAAAGTTGACAAAGGCTTCGCCGCAGATGCCGTTGTTGATGCCAAACCAGCCGATCAGATTGACGGCGAAGATCAGGCTGACGATGTACCGCGCCCCGCTTTTGCCGAAGGTGGATTCGGCCAGGGTACAGGACGCCATGCCCAGGTCGCTGCCCTGCATGCCCAGAATGGTCATCAGAACCACGACGATGAGATTTCCCACCGTTCCCGATACGACCCCCTCCCACAGAGGCATCGACTCGGCCAGCAGCGCGCCTTCTAAAAAGGATGACGCGCATACGCAGACGCCTGCCTGCACAAAGGCGAGGGATACCCATCCCTGACGCTCTTCCGCCGCGATAGGAGTTAACGCATTGGTTTCTGCATTTCGATTGTTATCCATAATTTCTAACCTCCTTTTTTCTGGAAGTATAGCATGTTCAGAAATTTTTGTCTTTAAGCAGACAACGAAAATACCGCCTCGGTTTTATGCACGTGCATAAAGAAATCGCAGTCCGCCGTTGCAAATTCTCTCCCTGTGTGGTACGATGATAGCATACAGGAGGATATTCTATGAGCATCACCATCAGAGACTGCCTGAAACTCCCTTCCCTGAGTCTGGGCAAAGTTATTGCAGGCCGCGATGGCCTGGACAGCATCGTTACCACCGTTTCCGTGCTGGAATTCAACGATACGGACGAAACGGACATCCTATCGCCAAATGAACTTTTGATCTCTTCTCTCTTCTGCGTCAAAGATGATGTAGATGCACAATGCCGTCTACTGGAAAAGTCCCTGCGGTGCGGCGATGTCGGCCTGGTGCTGTTCTACGCTGACCTGATTCTGGGCCAGCTCAGCCCAAAGCTGCTGCGCCTTGCGGATCTTCGCCGCTTTCCCATCATTTTGATGCCGGAGACGGATATCGGCCTGAAGTACAGCGACGTGATCAGCGATGTAACAGAAGCCATCTACAACGACCGAAGGGTCAACCACTTCTTTGTGCGGGACACCATCCAGCGCCTCTCTCAGAGTCCCAGCCAGGACCGGACGCCTTCCATGGTGCTGACGCTGGCTTCGATCTACGCCAAATCCGCCTTCTTTCTCTGCGACAGCGGGAACAACCTGATCGCCTCCGCCTACTGGCCGGCCGCCAACTATCTGCCTTTAGAAAAGGTCCTGCGCAGCTATGACAGCGCCGAAGGCTCTTCCTTCCGGGTTCTGAAGACCTCCTTTGTTGACAAGAAGAACGCGGAGCTGGTCCTCTACGCCGCGTCCAGCAACAGCCGGCTCAGCCCCATCATTCTCAACGAAGTAGCTGAGGTCATTCAGCTTTTCTCTCTGCTCTGGAACTACAACCTGAATCTGCAGACGCCGGAGGCTCTGATCCCCGCTCTGCTCAAGGGTGAAAGGGACCTCGCCGCCCGCGTCTGCCGGAGCTGCGGCCTGAACCTGGACGCGTACGATCAGCTGATCCTCATAGAAAGGCCGGAGGAGCCTCTGACAGCAGAAAGCGCCCGCCCTCTTCTCGACGGCATCAAAGGGCTCTTCTCCGGGGAATCTTCCTCTGTCATCACGGATATGTTCGGCTCCATGATCGTTATCCTGTACCGCCGCGGCAACGCGGTCAGGCACCAGATCCTGCAGGACGAGCTGGATCACCTTCTCGACGAAAAATCCCCCGGCCTGATCCAGACCGCTTATCACTCTTCCCGCCTGTCTGACGACGCCGCCGGATTCTTCTCCGCATACTGCAGAGCCCTGCAGGCCGCCAGAAAGATCTACCCGGCCAAAAAACCTTTTCCAGCAGCGATATTTCCTTTGCCGGAAAGGTGCTGGACATCATCACGTCCATCGACGGACAGGTCCATTACTATACCGACCTGCTGGCCCCGATCACAGCGGATCCTGAATCCGAGCTTATCACGACGCTGACAGCCTACCTGCTGGACTGCGACGCTGAGGTGAAAAGGACGTCGGAGCTGCTCTTTGTCCACAGAAACACCATCCTCTACCGGCTCAACAAAGCGCGGGAGCTGCTGGACTGCGAGCTTTCCAAAATGCCTATGGCCTACGATATCTATCTGGCCGCGGCCATATACCGGATGCAGAGCCAGATGGATATTTGATAAAAAGGGAGCCGCCACACAGACAGCTCCCTTTTTCATCATAGTCATTTGCCGTGATTTTCCGCCAATGACAGCGGTTAGCAATAAACTGAGCAAACCGCGGCTCACGACGTTCATTTATTCCAGGGGCGCGTATCTGCCGATGATCTTTTCCGCCACCTTCATGCCGTCACAGGCTGCGCTCATGATGCCGCCTGCGTAGCCGGTTCCCTCGCCTGCCGGATAGAAGCCGCCAAAAGTGCCTTCCATCTGCTCGTTTCGGGCAAAGCGCACTGGCGAAGAGCTTCTGGTTTCCACCGCGGTCATGACAGCCGACGGATCGTCAAAGCCTTCCAGCTTTCTGCCCAGCACAGGCATGGCCTCCCGCATGGATTCCACCGCGAAGGCGGGCAGAGAATCGATCACAGGCCGAGCAGACGCCTTTCCGTCCCGGAACTCGCCCCACGTAGTCTTGGGCGCCCTGTATGTACCGCCGCCGTTCTCAAAGGCCAGCCGCTCGTACTTTTCCTGAAATTCCACGCCGGCCAGCGGGTGCGGCGATCCGAAGTCCTCACAGCGGACGTCCACCAAGAGGCCGCTGTTGGCCGTGCCGCTGTTTCTGGCCCGGTTGCTCATGCCGTTGGTGACCACACCGCCCTCCTGAGACGAAGCGACCACCACCTCACCGCCGGGACACATGCAGAAGGTATACACCCCTCTGCCGTTTTCGCAGTGATAGGACAGCTTGTAATCTGCCGGCGGAAGCAGCTTTGCCGCCTCTCCCTGACCATACTGCGCCCTGTCGATCAAAGCCTGCGGGTGTTCGATGCGCACGCCGATGGAAAAAGGCTTCTGCTGCATCTTCACCCCACGCTCCAGCAGATAGCGGAAGGTGTCTCTGGCGCTGTGGCCGATGGCCAGCACCACGTTTTCCGTCGGGATCTCTTCCCGGACGCCGCCGGATTCCACCACCACCGACTTGACGCATTTTTTCCGGGTCCTGACCTCCACAAAGCGGGTGTCAAAGCGGATCTCGCCGCCGCAGCGAAGGATCTCCTGCCGGATATTCCTCACCACGGTCCGCAAAACGTCGGTGCCGATGTGGGGTTTTTGCTTGTACAAGATGTCCTCGTCCGCGCCGGCCCGCACAAACTCCTCCAAAACTCTCCGGATGCGGCGGTCTTTGATGCCCGTGGTCAGCTTGCCGTCGGAGAACGTTCCCGCGCCGCCCTCGCCGAACTGGACGTTGGACTCAGGATTGAGCACTCCCTCCTGCCAGAACCTTTCCACGTGACGCACCCGGTCCTCTATGCAGCCGCCCCGCTCGATGATCAAAGGCCTGTAGCCGCGCCGGGCCAGAAGCAGGCCGCAGAACATGCCGCAGGGGCCGAAGCCGACGACGACAGGCCGGTTGGCGAGGACTTCGCCGCCGCTCTCCACCTCCGTATAGGACATGTCCGGCGCTTCCGTCAAGCCCGATTTCCCGTTGACCGGCAGGCGCACAGGGTCTTTGGGCCGCTGGCGGGTCACGGCGCAGAAATCCACCGTATAGACCAGCTTGATATCTTTCTTGTCCCGGGCGTCGATGGATTCTCTGATGATCTCCATATCTGTCAGAATCAAATCCCGGTTGCCCAGCTTTTTCAAAATCTTTTTCGCCAGATCGTTCTTTGTAGCGCCTGCGTCTACTTTGATCTGCTGTATTCTGTAACGGTTGTTCATTTTGCCATCTCCCTTCCTGCCCGCATGCCGGTTTCCCAGGCGTGCTGCAGATTATATCCGCCGCAGGGTCCGTCGTAATCCAGAACCTCTCCCGCAAAGTAAAGGCCGTTGACCAGCCGCGACTGACACGTCTCAGGGTCCACCTGGTCCAGACAGACGCCGCCCTTGGTGACCTGGGCGAAATCCCAGCCCCGCACCCGCTTCGGCGACAATGGAAAGGCCTTCAGCAGTCTGGCGGACAGCTTTACATCGCCTTTTGACGACTCCAGAATCTTCCCGCCGACGGGGCCGCGCACCAGGTACTGCAGCAGTCGCTCTCCGTCAAAGCCTGACGCCTGACGCCGCTCAAGCAGCGCCTCCAGCTCTGTCAGTTCCACATCTGGAAAAAAGTCCACGGTGATGCCGTAATCGTCAAAGCCGTCTTCAAGCCCCCGCCCCGCCGGGATCAAAAGGTATCTGGACAGGTTGAACACGCAGATGCCGGAGATGCCGGTCTTTGTAAACTGTATTTCCCCCGCTTCCCGGAAGATCTCTTTATCCGCGTACCAGAGGCTGACGGCGGCCTTGGCCCTGATGCCTGCCAGCCGTTCCATATCCTCCTTGACGTCCACCGCTGTCAGCACCGGGATCAGCCTTTCGACGGAATGTCCCAGGCCGCGGGCGAAGCGGAAGCCGTCTCCAGTGCTTCCATAGGACGGTCCGGCCTTGCCGCCGCAGGCGATGAGAACCTTCTTCGCTGTCAGCTCCCGGTTGGCCAGCCGAATGTGGAAGGCGTCTCCGTCCTTCTCCACCGATATGACCTCGCTGCTGGTGTCCACCCTGACGTCCAGCTGCTGCAGCCGGGCCGCCAGGGCGCCCTGCACGGCCCGGGCCTCCTCCGTATAAGGATAGATCCGCCCGGCGCTGTCGGTTCTGGTCAAAAGTCCCAGTCTGCCGAAGAAGTCCAGGGTCTCTCCGCAGCCATCGCAGGCCTGGTTGGACAGATTGCACTTGCCGTTGCCGGTGGCAAGCAGCTTCTTCCCCAGCTGGTTCTTCTTTTCCAATAGCAATACATCCCGCGGCGGATTGGCTTCCTTCGCGCAGATGGCGGCCGTCATGCCTGCCGCTCCGCCGCCGATGATACAAATATCAATCATGTTCGATCCTCTCTTTATAATATATCTCAGGCCTGCGATTCAAACTTCGCTTTCGCTCGTTTTCATCGGGTTAGCCACGCCGTAGGTCTCACCCAATCACGCTTCGCTTTCGCTCGCCTTCTTGGGAGACCCTCGCGTTTGACCTACCTGCGATTCAAGCTTCGCTTTCGCTCGTTTTCATCGGGTTAGGTCATAAAAACAGGATTTCCCCTCTGGAGAAATCCCGCGTCGTCTCTATGCTTCTCTGTCCTCTTCAGCGGCAGCCGGTTCACCGATGGGCTGGCTGATGATCTCGTGAAACTCCATAGCCTCCTCGGCAGCCTGCACAGCGGCCTTTCTGGCCTTTCTGGCCTTCTTGATGGCCCGCTTCGCTTCCTTGTGGGCTTTCTGCGCCGCAGCCTCCGCGTCGGCGATTTTCTCGTCCTTTGTTTTGATCAGGTCCGGTTTGCTGTACCTGATATCCGCCCCGATTTTGATCGTGTTGGCGCCCTGAATGGCGAAGATAATACCAAGCATCATCAGCACCGACAGCCCCAGCAACCTGGAATTAAAGAAGGTATAAAGGCCGGCGATGAGGTTGAGCCCGCTAACGCAGACCATCCAGTAAAAGTCAATGTCCTTCTCCATGGGACCCTGCTCTTCTCCCCCGCTGTGTTCCTGAGCCACCACGACGAAGCCTCTGATTCCGGATATCATGCACCACAGCCCGAATACTACGGGTACGGCGATATCCGCGGCCAGCTGGCCGGTCAGCACTACGATGCCCAGCACAAAGGTCGTCAGACCTTCAATGAGAACCCACTGCCTGTTCTCCTCGTCCTGCATGATCCGCTTATATACCAGACACTCCACCAGGCCGACAAGAACCAGGACAACCCCTATAGGAAAGGCGAGTGAAAGAAATGACAGCCCGGCATTTGCCACTGAGAACACACCCAGTATGGTAAGCAGTATGCCCGCTATGATCGTTAATATTCTCACTTTCTCTACCTCCAGTTTTTTCTATGTATCGTAAATATCTTTTCATTATACTCAGCTCAGCCGCAAAAGTCAAGAAACAGCCGGAACTACGGTCAAATGCGCCCTATCATCCAGCTCCTGGCGCAGTTTTCTGAGAAAACCGCTCTCGCTGTCCACCTCGCCGGACGCGCCGACCACCACCTGGTTGATCTCATTTTTATCCACCAGGTCAACCAAGGTGGACATGACGTCGGAAGAACGCTCCACAGTCAGCTCCGCGCCGGCCTCCCTGGCCCTTTCGTAGAGGAACTCCAGAGCCTCTCCTTCTTTATCGTTTCCCAGAAAGCGATAATTCTCCGGCGCCACATGAATGACATACAGCTTGTCGTCAGCATTTTCTTTCATCTCGCTGCCGTAATCGATCAATCTCTGGCACGTCTTTTGTCCCGTTACACATACCATGATACGATTCATGTTCCTACACCCCTTTTTAGATAAATTTGCCCTATTAGTATAACACAAAATGTACTTTGAAATGTGATTGTTATTTGATACTTTCCAAAGTTGTGATAAAATATCCCTATGGACAGAGTGATTTTACATTGTGATATGAATAATTTTTACGCTTCCGTAGAGCTTCTGGAACGGCCGGATCTGGCCGGCATGCCTGTAGCCGTCTGCGGCGATCCGGAGGGCCGCCACGGCATCATTCTGGCAAAGAACCAGCTGGCAAAGGCCGCCGGCGTGGTCACGGCGGAAACGGTATGGCAGGCAAAGAAAAAGTGCCCCGGTCTGCAGTTCGTGCGGCCCCACCACGACAAGTACAAAGACTTCAGCCAGCAGATCAACCAGATCTACCAGCAGTACACAGACATGGTGGAGCCCTTCAGCATCGACGAATCCTGGCTGGACGTAACGGCAAGCCAGCGGCTTTTCGGCAGCGGCAGACAGATTGCTGACACCATCCGCCAGCGGATCAAAGGGGAACTGGGGCTGACTCTCTCTGTGGGCGTCTCCTACAACAAGATCTTCGCCAAGATGGGCAGCGAATACAAAAAACCGGACGCCACCACGGAGATCACCCGCGAAAACTACAGAGCCCTTCTCTGGGACAAGCCCGTGGGTGAGATGTTCTTTGTCGGCTGGGCCACCGCCGAAAAGCTGGCCGGACTGGGCATCTCCACCATCGGGGATCTGGCCCGGGCAAATCCGGCGTCCCTGAAAGCCCTGCTGGGCAAGCAGGGTCCTTTGCTGCATCAGTACGCCAACGGCCTGGACGACAGCCCCGTGGCCCTGTACAATCAAAGGGAAAAGATCAAATCCGTCGGCAACGGCATCACCTTCCGCCGCAATCTGACCGGTCTGGACGACATTCTCACCGCCGTCACCAGCCTGTCGGACACGGTGGCCAGCCGCCTTCGAAAATACCAAATGAAGGCCTGGGGCGTCAAGGTGGACATCAAGGATCCCGGCTTCAAGACCATCTCCCGTCAAAAGCAGCTGCCCAACGCCACTCACCTGGCCTCGGAGATCCGCGCGGCCAGCATAGAGATCATCCGCCAGTCCTGGCGGCTTTCCGATCCGATCCGCCTCCTGACCATCACCGCCATCAACCTGACCGACGAAAGCGAGTCGGAGCAGCTGTCCCTCTTCGACACGGATACAGAGAGCCGGGAAAAGGGCGAATCCATCGAGCGGACCATGGACGATATCCGAAAGAAATTCGGCGACAGCGCCGTCACCTTCGGCAGCGTTCTGGACAACGACCTGGGAATCGATCTGTAACAGCTATATCGATCCGCAGCAGCTATATTATTTTGCAGGTCCAGTCCTCGATATTCCAGATATCGGTGACGATGTCCTGATAGAACTCCGGTTCGTGGCTGACCAGGATCACGGTTCCCTTAAATTCTCGGATTGCTTCCTTCAGCACGTCCTTTGCCACCGGATCCAGGTGGTTGGTCGGCTCGTCCAGGACCAGCAGGTTCATGGGACGCTGCATCAGCTTGCACAGGCGGAACTTGGCGTTCTCGCCGCCGGAAAGGACCCGCACCTGGCTTTCGATGTGCTCGTTGGTCAGGCCGCACTTTGCCAGGGCCCGGCGCACCTCCCCGTTGTCCAGGGCCGGAAACTCGTCCCAGAAATCCTGCAGGGCGGTCTTGTCGCTGCCGTCGTGTTCCTGCTCAAAGTAGGCGGGCTCCGCGTAGTAGTCCAGCTTTACACTGCCGTCAAAAGCCGGAATGATGCCCAGCATGGTCTTCAGCAGTGTGGATTTGCCCAGGCCGTTGACGCCTTTGATGGCGATCTTCTTGCCCCGCTCCACGTGAAAGGTCAAAGGGTTGGTCAGGGCCTCATCGTAACCCAGCACCAGATTCTCCGCCTCGATGACATATTTGCCCGGCGCGCGGGAATACTCAAAATGAAAGACCGGCTTCGGCTTCTCCTTGACCAGCTCGATCTTCTCCATCTTATCCAGCTTCTTCTGCCGTGACTTGGCCATGTTGGTGGTAGCAATACGGGCTTTGTTGCGCGCGATGAAATCCTCCAGATCGGCGATCTCCTTTTGCTGCTTCTTATACGCCTGCTCCAGCTGAGCCCTTTTGATGTCGTACATGTGCATGAAATCGTCGTAGTTTCCGGTGTAACGGGTCAGCACGGCGTCCTCCACATGGTAGATCACGTTGACCACGTCGTTTAAAAACGGGATATCGTGGGAAACCAGAATAAAGGCGTTTTCATAGTTCTGCAGAAAGCGGGTCAGCCATACGATATGGTTTTCGTCCAGATAGTTGGTCGGCTCGTCCAGGATCAGGATCATCGGGTTCTGCAGCAAAAGCTTGGTCAGAAGCACCTTTGACCGCTGGCCGCCGGACAGCTCCGACACATCTTTGTCCAGGCCGATGTCGCCCAGGCCCAGGCCGCCCGCGAACTCCTCGATGCGGGAATCTATAGTATAGAAGCCGCTGTGCTCCAGAATGTCCTGAATCTCCGCGGCGTCCTCCATGAGGCGGTCCATCTCCTCTTCTGTGGCCGACGCCATCTTGTCGTAGGCGGCCAGCATCTCCTGTTCCAGGTCAAAATAGTAGCTGAAGGCTTCCTGCAGAACCTCCCTGATGGTCTTTCCCGCCGTCAGGGTTGACCGCTGATCCAGATAGCCTGTGGTGATGTGATTGCACCAGCTGACCGTGCCCGCGTCAGGCATCAGATTGCCGGTGATAATATTCAAAAATGTGGTCTTGCCCTCGCCGTTGGCGCCTACAAGACCCACGTGTTCTCCTTTGTTCAATCGAAAAGAAGCGTCCTCCAAAATCTGCCTTCCGCCAAATCCATGGGACACTTTCTCCACTGTCAAAACGCTCATGTTATCCTCCTGTCATATTTCTCTTGTCATACTTCTCTGTTGCTCTGAACCAGTATACCATAAATCAGGCGCGGACAAAAGCGTTCTTTCTTCGATATTCTTGAAATCATTAGTCTTGAAATCATCTGATTCTCATTTGATTCTCATTCTTTTAAGCTCACTTTGGCTCATTCCTTCGGGTGGGCCTGCAGATAGACGTTCCTCACATAGAGCTGGCAGGCAAAGGAATTACAGACGTTCCACAGCAGATACCGGGGATCCGACGGGTCCGGGGTCTTTTCCATGGCGGTTCCGCGGAAGGCGTGGCCCACGGCCTCCTCGATCAGGTCGCAGAACCGGTTGTAAGCGTGGGCCTTGTCGCCGGGACGCAGGGACAGCCGGATCAGCCTGGCGATCTCCTCTATGGTATACACCGGCTTCAAAATGGCAATCACAAAGAGAGAGGCCACCGCCGTGCGGTCGTATTTTTTGTTGACAGGCGCGGCGATGAACTTCTGTTTTACATAGTTATTGATCATGGTCTTGGTCATGATCTTCTTTCCGTCAAAGGTGAGATAAGGGCCCAGCCATTCGTCCAGCAGGGACAGCACCTGATCCAAATACAGGTCGAGGGAGGGAAGCTCCTCCCATCTGGGTAATTTAAAATGCTCCAATCCTTTTGTCCTTGCCATGGCTGCTCCTTTCTGCGCTCCGTCTGGCCTGATGCGGCCTCAAACGGTATATATTGAAGGATACCACAGAAAAAAGTCATTGTCAACCATTGACAAAGTTTCATTCATGAGGTAATATAGTTTTGATAACTATGTACAAATCACCGAGGAGAGATAGAAGTGAACAGAGTAAAAGAACTGAAACCCGTATTTGATTCCGTGCTGCATCAGGATTTCCGCGCGCTGATCAACTACGGAGCCGACGCCTACCGCGGCGACGACGCATTCATCATCAAGCACAAAAAGGGTAAGGATATTTCCTATGAGCATATCAAATTTGAGGACTTCCGCGACCACGTGAACGATCTGGGCACCGCCCTGCTCGACAAAGGCTTTGCCGGCAAGCGGATCGCCATCGTCGGCAAGAACTGCTATGAATGGGTGCTGGCCTACTTCGCCACCCTTTGCGGCCTGGGCATCAGCGTACCTCTGGACAAAGGGCTTCCTTTCGACGAGTTGGAAAGCTCCCTGCAGAGGAGCAAAGCCGACGTGCTGGTCTTCGACAGCGCTCACCTGGATCTGGTGAGAGAGCTGCAGGCGAGAGGCAGCACCCAAGTCGCCGACTTCATCTCCATGGGAGAGCTGGAAGGCTTTGACGATATCAATCATTTGATGCGGGAGGGCCGCGCGGCCAGAGAACAGGGACGCGACGACTACCTGCGCCTGCCTGTAGACGGCAAAGCCACGTCCATCCTGCTCTTCACCTCCGGAACCACGTCTCAGGCCAAGGCTGTGCAGCTGTCTCAGTACAACATCACCGCCAACGTCTACGCTATGCTGAAGGTGCAGGATATCCGCCACGGAGACATCAACATGGCCTTCCTGCCGTACCACCATACCTTTGGCTCTACAGGCCAGGTTGTCATGCTGGCGGCCGGCGTCACCACCACCTACTGCGACGGTCTGAAATATCTGCAGAAAAACATCGTGGAATACAAGGTTTCCCTCTTCGTCTGCGTGCCCCTTCTCATCGAATCCATCTACAAGAGGATCATGCAGATGGTCAAAAAGCAGGGACTGGAAAAGAAGGTCAATTTCGGTCTGAAGCTGTCCCGCGCCCTGCTGAAGATCGGCATCGACATGCGCCGGAAAATTTTCAAGGAGATCCTGGATCAGCTGGGCGGCAACATCCGCTACATCATCAGCGGCGCTTCCGCCATCGACCCCGAGGCCCTTCAGGGCTTTCTGGATTTCGGCATCACCACCGTGCAGGGCTACGGCATGACTGAGGCCGCGCCTGTACTGGCCGCGGAGAACACCTGGGAACACAAGGCGGGCTCCATCGGACTGGCGATGCCTGGAGTGGATCTGGTCATCGACGACCCCAACGAGGAAGGCATCGGCGAGCTGATCGCCCGCGGCCCGAACATCATGAGCGGCTACTACGAAAACGACGAGGAGACGGCAAAGGTCCTGGCGGACGGCTGGCTCCACACCGGAGACCTGGCCTACCTGGACGAGGACGGCTATATCTTCATCTGCGGGCGCAAGAAAAACGTCATCGTGCTGAAGAACGGCAAAAACGTCTATCCGGAAGAGCTGGAGATCCTGATCAGCAGCCTGCCGTATGTGGAAGAGACCATGGTATTCGGCCAGCCGCGCCGGAATGACGGCGATGAAAAGGATCTGGCTCTCTGCGCCAAGATCGTCTACAAGCCGGACTACATGAAGGAGACCTACGGCGTCACGGATCCCGCTGAAATCGAGAGGATCATCAAAGCGGACATCGACGCCATCAACGAGGATCTGCCTGTGTACAAGCACATGCTCCGCGTTATCATCACCGACGAGCCGATGATCAAAACCACCACCGGCAAGGTGAAGCGCTACGAAGAAGCGAAGAAGCTGTAGAGCGTAAACGCCACAGCTATATGATGAGATGCGGGAGACCCGCAGATCCCTTTTCCTATTCCTAAGACAAATGACTGCAACAGATACTTATCAATTCTGTGCAGTCATTTTTTACTTCGCAAAACTGTGACAACTGACTGCAATACCTTATCTTAGCCTGCATGCAGTCAATTTTAACATTATCATGCATTTATTTTTGACTGCAGCGGTAGATTTTCTGAAATCTGCAGTCATATTTTCCTTATTCCAGATGATTTTTTCCGGCTGCGACATGGCCACTTTGACCGCAACGATTCGCTTTTGCCCCTTTGCAGTCAGATTCCCCAATGCAAGCCGTCAAAAAATGACCGCATGTCCCCAGAATTGCGGCATTACGGTCATTCTCTGGTGCAATTGTCCTCACGACATTCTTTCCTATCACTTCGCCGGCAGCTTTACCAGCAAGGAGAAATACAGCTGGAACAGCAGTACAGCGTGATGCACGTGTCGCACCAGTCGCTCTGCTGGTTGTAGCCCTGCGCGTTGGAACGGCCCCGATACATATTAGCTCCCGCCGCCATCTGCTGGTAAATCTGCCTGTACTCGAAATTGTTGGGATCCATGTCCATGGCCTGGCGCACGTTGCTCATGGCGTCGTCCACCCAGCCCTTTTTGTAGGACAGCACTCCGCTGAGAAAAAACCACTCCGCGTCCCGGTCAGGCATGTTGATCAGCAGCTGCTCCGCGCCGGTCAAATCGTTTCTGTCCAGAGCCTGGCGCACGCTGTAATAGCCGGACGACCCTGTGTATCCGCCCGACGTCTGGGAGCCGTAGGTCTGAGAGCCTCTGTAGCTCTGTCCACCTGCCCCGCTGTACGCTCCGCCATAGGATCCGCCGCCCGCGCTCCGGTTTTTCATCAGAGCGTCGTAGGCCTCGTTGATCTCCTGCATCTTCTCCTCCGCCAGATCCGCCAGCGGGTTGTCCTGATATTTGTCCGGGTGATACTTCTTCACCAGCTCCTTGTAGGCGGCCTTGATCTCGGCCTCAGAAGCTCCCGGCTTTATGCCTAATACTTCATATGGATTGTTCATGTTCCTTTGTCCTTTCCCGGAGAATACGGTCCGTCTGGCCCCGCAGCCCCATAAAGATGATGTTCTCCAGAATCCCCTTATTTTTATGTATATCTAAAAGATCGTACGCTTTGGCGATCTCCCCAAGCTCATTATATAGCAGATTTTCCATTCCCACAAGCCCGTCTCTGCGAAAAATCAAAGGATTATACGTTCCCGCGCTCTGATCCTCCTCGTAATCGTCCAGAGCGTCGATCAGGTAGATCCACCGTCCCAAATGCCGTCCCAGGTGCTCCAGGGTCCGCTTTTCCATCAAAGGGCAGCGCGGCCCGTCAGGCGTGGTCTGGCCGCTTTCCTCCGGGCCTTCTGGGCGGTATCCGGTGAACAGCGCGGCGAGAATCTCTCCAAAGACGCCGCTGACCCTGTCGATCATAGCGCAGTTCTCCTTTTCCAGGGCAGACAGCCTTCCAAGGCCATCCTCCACCGAAGTGATAACCTCGGGCTGACACCCTTTGATCTTCCTGTATGCCGGAGTCAGGGCGGTCCTGACGGCGAGGGCTGACGGCTTTCTCTCGTCGCGCCAGTCGTCCAGGCACTTGTGATACGCCAGGATCACCATGACGTCCGCCGCGTAGTCCACGGCCTGGTTCCCAAGAACTACCGGTTTCTTTTCCAGGTGATGGATGATACAATGTTCTCTGCAGATGTCCTCTGACTGCCGGTCGAGGCTGGACAGGATCAGCGCCAGAAAGACGCAGTCAAAGCTGAGGACCATCCGGGGCAGCTGGCCGATGCGCCTGGCGATGGACTTGCACACGCCGCAGTAATAGGCCTGATAAACGTCCCATTCGCGGACTTTTAATTCATTTTTGTCGACAGTCACATATCCTAACATAATACTTTGATGATATACCAAATTTATGACCATTTCAAGGAGTCTTTGTGAAAATTCTCCCGGAAAGGTTGACAAAATCTTCGCCGACTTGTTACCATAGATATAGGGTTGGGTTTAGAGAGGAAAAGATTACAGGAGAGGAAAAATGAAAAAGACATTACTAACAATCGCTATTACCATGGCGGCCTTATTCGCCACCTGCGGCATGGCCTTTGCCAGCAACGCGGTGGTGGATTCCGGCGGCTACACCCACCCGTCCAAGTTCAGCAACTGCATGGTTATCGACGGCATCGACGTATCCTATTATCAGCAGAACATCGACTGGGGCAAGGTCAAGAGACAGGGCATCGATTACGCTATCATCCGTATCGGCTACACCAACCTGGATTCCCCGTTCCGCACCAATCTGGACTCTTTTTTTGAGCAGAACTACGAGAACGCCAGGGCCAACGGCGTCATGGTGGGCGTCTACTACTATTCCTGCGCGACTTCTCTCACAGAAGCCCAAAAGGAAGCCCAGTTCGTCCTGGACACGCTGAACGGCCGTGAGCTGGACATGCCTGTGGCCTTTGACTGCGAATACGCGGGCAGGCTGAAGACGGCCTACGACAACGCGGGCACCACCACGGAGAAGAGGACCAAGCTGACCTCTATCTCTCTGGCCTTTCTCAACTATATCACCAAAAATTCCGATTATGAGGCCATGTTCTATTCCTATCGGAATATGATGTGTCCGGTGCTCTACGCCAGCAGCTACAAGCTGAACATGAGCCTGATCGACAACAAATACAAGGTATGGCTGGCTCAGTACTCTTCGGACAACAGCTACGCGCGGCCTTTTGAGTTCTGGCAGTACACCTCCAGCGGAAAGGTTACCGGCATCACCGGCAGCGTGGACTGCAACTTCTGGTACTTCGACAGCGCCGCGGACGGGACCGTATCAGGCACCACCAACATCAGCAGCGCGTCCGTATCTCTGAGTCGGACATCCTATGAATATACGAAGTACAAAAAGCAGCCGGTCATCACCGCGACTTACAATGGGACGACCCTGAAAAAGGGAACGGACTACGACTACTACTACATAAAGAACGTCTTGGCCGGCACGGGCTACGCCATGCTCCGGGGCAAGGGCCAGTACTCCGGCACCAAGCTGGTTCCGTTTACCATTACCACTGCGGACATCGCTGACGGAGGAACGATCGGTGACATCTCCGATTACACCTACAACGGCTCCGCCAAGAAACCGACGGTCAAAGTCCAATTTACAGGCACGACTCTGACCAAGGGCACGGACTACACCGTAAGCTATTCCAACAACATCAATGCGGGAACGGCTACGGTCAAGATCACCGGCAAGAGAAACTTCCACGGCACCCTGACCAAGACCTTCAAGATCAACAAAGCAACGCCGACCTTCAGCGGATATTCGTCCTATACCAGAACGGTCAGCAGAGCTGACTGGACCCTCAATACCAAGTCCACCAGCGACGCTGTTCTGACCTACAAGTCCAGTGACACGAGCATCGCCACTGTGGACAGCAGCGGAAAGGTCTCCCTGAAGGGCGGAACCGGCGTGGTCTATATCACCGTCACCAGCCCCGCGACCTCCAACTACGCAGCGGCGACCAAGCAGGTCAAGATTACGGTCAGCGCCGACGAAGCCGCAGCGGCGACGATCACAACAGGCGCAGACAGCTACAGCAAGACCGTCAGCGACACCGGCTTTGATCTGGAAGCTTCTTCAAACAGCGGCGGCGCTCTGACCTTCAGCAGCAGCGATACCACCATAGCTTCCGTCAGCAGCGACGGCTATGTGACGCTGAAGGGAAAGGCCGGAACCGCGACCATTACGATCCAGTGCGCTGCCGCAGGAAACTACGAGGCCGCCACTAAGACCGTGAAGATCACCGTAACGGAACAGTCCAGCGGCAGCAGCAGCATCGTCACCGGCGTGGAGAACACGACCATCAAAGCGTCCTCTGTCCTGGGCTCCGGCTTTATCCGTCTCAACTGGACAAAGTCAGCAGGCTACAAGGTGGACTATTTTGAGATCTACCGCTCCACCTCAAAGACCGGCTTTGGGGATACGCCGTTCTTTACCACCTCCAGCGGCACCGCTACCACCTATAAAAATACCAAATCTCTGGTAAAGGGTGTTCGGTATTATTACAGGATCAGAGGCGTCCGCAGCGTCAACGGACAGACGGTCTACACCCAGTGGTCCAACCTGTCATACCGGCTCTATAATCCGACTGCGGTTTCCGCTTCATCAGACGATTTGCAGGCCGCCCAGGCGGTTCAGAGTCTGCAGCTGGTGGCCCGCAGTGCCAACGGAACAGCGCCAAGCGGCAAAAAAGCGGTCCAGGTCTACTGGTACGCCAAGGACGGCAGCACCCTTGACCTAGATGGATATGAGATCTACCGCTCCACCAAGTTGGACAACAACTACGGCTCCACGCCGATCTTCACCACGAAAAACGAGCAGTACTACAACACCTCCGCAAAGAGCGGCGTCAAGTACTACTATAAGGTCCGCGGCTACAAGGTGATAAACGGGGAAAAGGTCTACACCCCTTACTCGCTGAAAGCCATCTGGACCGCGAAATAGGCAGAATTGACAGCGCAGCCGGCAGGTACAGGCGGGTAATGGATCCGCCTGCAAACTGCAGCACAAAGTGAAGAAAGACAGAAGAAAAAAACAGAAGAGGGACGGCTCCCGCGATACCATCGCGGGGCTGTCCCTCTTTTTCATGCCGGCATATGCCGTTTATAATTTTACTTTTTGATCGGGTCTTTTGGTTTACGCTTCTCTCTCCAGCATTTCCTCTTCCAGCTTCCGATACGCCACCTTGCCTACCAGTGTCTTCGGCAACATGTCGCGGAACTCGATGCTCTTTGGAATCGCGTACTTGGCCACGTATTTTTCACAGTGGCGCAGCAGCTCCTGACGAACCTCCTCTGACGGCTGAATACCCGGCTTCAGCACGACAAAGGCAGCGACCCGCTGGATTTTCAGAGGGTCCGGCACGCCGATGACGCAGCTCATGTGAACGTACTCGTGAGCGTCCAGCACGTTTTCGATCTGAGACGGATACACGTTGTACCCGCTGGTTACGATCATCCGCTTGATTCTCTGACGGAAGTAGACGAATCCGTCTTCGTCCATCATGCCCAGATCTCCCGTGTGAATCCAGGTCAGGCCATCTTCGTGCACTTTCAGGGTATTGGCCGTCTCCTCCGGCTGATTGATATATTCCATCATCACCGTCGGACCGGAGATGCAGATCTCGCCTTCCGTACCGTAATCCACCTCTTCACAGGTTCCCACTTTGACGATCTTGTAATAGGTGTCAGGGAACGGCAGGCCGATGCTGCCCTCCTTCTCCATGTGGACCGGCGTCAGACAGCTGGCTGTCACACACTCTGTGGTGCCGTAGCCCTCTCTGACCACCACGTGGGCGCCATGAGACTTCAGGAAAGCGTCAAACCGCTTTTTCAGCTCGATGGACAGAGAGTCGCCGCCGCTGAACACGCCTTTCAAGCAGGACAGGTTGACCTTATCCAGGGACGGCAACCGCAGCAGCGCTTCGTACAGGGTCGGAACACCAGCGATAAAATTAGGCTGATGCTTTTTCAGCAGCTTGGCATAGCTCTCCGCGTTGAACCGCGGGATCAAAATGCACCTGCCGCCGCTGGCCACCATGGAATGGATGCTGACGCCCAGACCGAAGCCGTGGAACATCGGCATTACGGCCAGCATCTTGTCTCCCGGTTTGAACATCTTGTTGGTGGCGATGATCTGCGCCGCCAGAGCGTTGAAATTCAGGTTGGACAGCAGTATGCCCTTCATGGTTCCCGTCGTTCCTCCGCTGTACAAGATGGCCGCAGGATCTTTTCCCTTTTTCCGCGCGGTGTACTCCGCCTTATAACCTCTTCCGTTCTTAATGAAGCTGTTCCACCAGATGATGACGGCGTCCTTCGGCACCTTTTTCACCTTGCGGCCTTCTACCAGATAATAGCCCTTCCTTTTGATCGGGCTGAGCACGTCCTTGACGCTGGTCAGGATCAAAGAGCGGAGCGGGACATTCTGACGGATGTTCTCAAACTTGCCGTACATCTGGTCCAGGGTCAGGCACACGGCGCTGCCGGACTCTCTCAGGCAGAACTCTATTTCCTTTTCGCTGGACAGCGGGTGAACCATGTTGGACACGGCTCCGACCAGGTTGACCGCGTAGAACATGATCAGGGTCTGCGGCGCGTTAGGCATGCAGATGGTCACCGCCTCCCCCTCCTGTACGCCGATGGCCCGCAGGGCTCTGGCGCAGTCGTGGATCTCTTTGATGAACGCCTTATAGGTGGTCCTGCCGCCCATAAAATCATAGGCTATGTAGTCCGGATACTTCTGCGCGATGGATTCCACCGCCTCATACATGCTTCCCTGCTGGTACTCCAGATGGGAAGGCACGCCGCCCAGGTTCTTGATCCACGGCGTCCTGGGCGTTTTTATCACTTTCAATGGTTCTTTATTCATAGTTCACTTTCTCCTTTGCCGGAGTCTCCAAAAGCTCCGGATGCTGCAATAAGTACTTAAATAATTTCACGGATTTGGAATAATAATATCCGTCAGCGATCCTCTCGTCTAAGGTCAGGCCGATATCGATGACCTCCCTGCCATCGATCATTCTCTTTTCCCCCAACACCACAAACAGGGAATTGGTTCCCCAGTTGGACAGGTGATGATAGCCGGACTTCAGCCCGATGGAGCCGAGGTTGGTCAGGAAGATGGTCGCATGGTTCGGATCTTCTTTGATCAAAAACTGCGGCACTTTCCCGTAAAAGTCCAGCTTGTGAAGGATCCATACGACAAACCGCAGCAGGAACCGCGGCAGTTTGCACAGTACGTCCATATCGGCGGTGGAGTTGTCAACCTCAGCGGACGGTCCCCGGTAACGGTCTATGATTTCATAGACCTTGTCCCGCACGGTTTCCAGGTTGGCGTCCTCGTCAAAGGACAGGTAGGCCAAAGCCTCTCCTCCATCGTCGGCAAATTCTTTCTTCACCACAAACGCCGCCGTCAGATCAAATCTCTCGTAAATCCTGTAGCCTTTGATAAAACGGTTTAATTTGGGGCGAAGGGTTATGGTCTTGACCAGCGCCGCAACGATCAGCTGAAACAGCTTGTACTGCATTTCAGGCTCAGCCGCGTTTTTCTCTGCCATGTACGCGTTTACCGCTGTCAGATCGACCCTCTCGCAGATAAACGCCTCGTTGTCTGTCTTGTTGGGATACAGATACGGCATAAACACGTGAAGAGAGTCCAGATCTCTGAGCCAGCGTCCGTCTTTGCGGTCGCCCCGTCGTCTCGTATATTTTTCTGTCATGTTTCTTCTTTCCTTTATTAATTGCTTTAACACTTTATTGTACATTTTTGCGGCGAAAATGTCAAATTTAATTGAAAAAAACCGCCTTTGACGGCTGAAAAAAGAGACTTCTGAGAGGCTCCGGCAACCCGTAAACGGTAAATGGCCCACATCCCGGCAAAACTCCCGCCGCCGGATCAGTCAGCTGCTGTGGTTCATCAGGCACAATAAGCTTCGCATTGGTATTGGTTTCCTCTGCCGGAATCTTCTCAAACACTATCGTCACTCTGCCAGTCCTGACCAGGTTCTTTACTGCAGCTGCCACGTCGAGCGATCCTTCCGGCTTTCTGAAAAGCCCTGCGGTTGTTCCGCTCTAAGGGGGGGGGATGGAGACAGTCTGTATGATACGCTGAAACTGTTCTGTATCGGCAACATCTGTCAGGCGTTTTTTTCTGTCGGCGGCTGTCATTTTCAGCTGCTGACAAATTTGCCGGCAGTTCATTTGCGCCCTTGCCTTGGCCGGATTTCACTACGAACAATCCATTTTCCTTACATAGACGGGGCTTTGTACAATAAAAAACAGAGACTGCTGCATGAATTAAAATGCAGCAACCTCTGTTTTTCAGTATTTTAAGGTTATTTCTTAGTCTGATACAAATTCCTTCATCAGTTCCGCCACATTCTGCACATCTTGAAGGCAAAAAAGACGGTCATATAGCTTCTCTGACCGCTTTTTCCCATACACCGGCATACAGCAGCGCAGAAACTTCTCTTTTAGATCCTGGTCTGAGATAGGATTGGTCAGATGTCCCACAGGGTAAATCTGCTCTTTGAAAAAAGTTTGTCCTGTCTTCAGTCTCACAGCAGAAAAGGCAGGGCCCACGCCCATATCCACAGGCAGCTGGTCATATTTTTCCACATGATACATCCTCGTCCTCTGAATAATATTCTGAATCGGCTCCCGATTTATCACATCTTCAGTGTACTGCTCTGGCATATTGTCCAGCCCTTCCAAATACAAAGCAATCTGAAAACCGATACTGAACTTGGCCTCTTCTCCATTTTTCGGATACGGCGTGACCAGCTCGCGCAGGGCCGACGCGCTGAGACCGACGGAGATTTCGTCGATATCGCTTGCCTTCACATGGTGAGTATCGATGAGATCCACCAGCGCGTCGATGGCTCTGTGGGTACTGCTGCAGGACGGATACCTCTTGATGGCGAAGCCTGGCGAGCATACATCCCAGTCATTTCCTAACGTCGACGCGAAGGCTTCATCAAAGGGACCGAACTCTGCGCGGCCATACTCAAACAAGTATCCTTCTTTCCCATCTAAAGCGTTCTTTGACGCGTCAAATCCGGCTCTTGCCAGCTGTGCAGCGTGAACGCCGTCCTGGGCTGTCTTTCCGATATGGACAGACTTTGTGGCTGTGCCAAAGTTTTCTCTGATACCAGACGCCATGGAGGCCGCAATACCGATAGCATTACATACCCTTTCTTTGTCCAGCTGCATCAGATATGCGCTGCCTGCTGCCGCACCGATGACTCCTGTAACGCTGCTGGCATGCCATCCGCTCTCATGGAGCTTTCGCGCGCAGATCCTTCCAATCTTACATTCTATCTCTGCAGCCAGCAAAAAAGCTTTGATTAACGTCAAACCGTTTACCTGCTCTGCTTCTCCTACTGCCAGCAGACTGGGTAGTACAGCGATGGTAGGATGCCCCAGATTGGAGGAGGATGTGTCGTCCAATTCCAATTCATGGCCTGCAATGCCGTTGACAAAGGCTGCGTCCCGCAGCGAATAGCCTGTCCCAATGCCGACGATAGTAGACGGGCCACATCCTTGGGAAATCGTCAATGCTCTTTCCACAAAGTGTGTTCTGCTTCCCGCTGCTATGGCTCCCATGGAATCCAAAATAGACTTCTTTGCCAGATAGATCGCCTCCTCAGAAAAATCCCGTCGCTCTGCCACGAATTCGGACAAGATCTGACACAGCGTCATTTCAATTCCTCCTTTATCACAGCGTTTGCAAGGTTAAAAAGATTTCCTGTGGCTTGATTCAGTTTGGCCTTTTTTTCAGTCCAATCTGCTTTAAAATCATCCAGCTTTTTATATCCATCGTCGATCATTTCCTGCACCCTTTCTGGACTAGGCCCTCCAGGGACAGACCTTCTCTTCACATTTTCCACTGGATCAAGCGCGTGTTTGATCCATTCTTCAGACATGTGCAGATCGATATCGAGAGCTTCCCTTGCTGCTCTTGCTACCAAAGCACTGTCAACATCGTCAATCGAGATATTTTCATCATGAGCAATGACGACCAGCCTGCCTGTGATTCTTTTTGCCGCTGAAAAAGACAGACCACAGTTCTTCACCATTGTATCTGCCAAGTCTGTCACCGTGCAAAATCCGCATTTGGTCACCTCCAGTGCGCGTTCTTTATCTACTTCCAATGTACGCACAATTCCTTCAAGCAGATATGTACTCTGTTTGATTCTTTCCGCAATTTCATAGAAGAGACTGACTACAAAACCCGGTTCTCTTCCGTTTCCCTGTGGATACGCTTTCATCGTATTAAGCATGGTAGACAGAGTTCCGTAAGTCCACTCACCCGCATACCTCAGAGTTTCCAGAGAAACCGGATTCCTCTTCTGCGGCATGATGGTAGAATAAGAACAATACTTCAGCGCTAATCTGGAAATTCCCACCTCGTTCAGGTTCCAAAGCAACAGACTCTCTGTCATTCTTCCTACGTTATTGATATAGATAGCCAGAGCCGCAGCGGGCTCATAAGCGAAGTCCACCGCAGCAGTCGCATCCATAGAATTCATCAGTACGCCGTCAAAACCCAGCAGGTCTGCCATTCTCTGCCGATCCACCGGAAAGCTGGTAGTTGCCAGGGCAGCGCCGCCCATGGTACTCCAATTCACTCTCTTGTACGCATCCAGCAGCCTCTCCATATCTCTGGAAAAGGCTTGGAATACACTCGTATAGAAATGTCCCAATGTGATTGGCTGTGCCTGCTGCGAATGATGGGTATAACCGGGAATTACTGTTTCCTTATGCAGTTCAGCCTGACGCAGCAGGGTCTCCATCAAAAATGTGATCGCTTCGCAAATATCCAGAATCAACTCTCTGGTATGCATTCTTTCTACAGTAGAATTCATATCATTTCTTGATCTGCCGGTGTGAACCTTTCCGCCAATATCAATGCCCAGTTCGTCGATAAGCCAGGCTTCAATATTAGAATACAGGTCGGTCAATCCTGGACGCTGTTCCAGGTTTTCCGGGCCGATGGCAGGAAGGCGGAGGAGTGCGGCAAGAATTCTTGCCGCATCCTCTCCGGGAATAATATTTTGTTCTCTCAGCATGATCACGTGGGCCAGGTGATTCTGCAGCTGGCACAGGAAAGACTGACAATCCTCTTCGATGGTGTCCTTCGCATGCTGGTTCAAAATCACTTCGTCCAAACCCTCGTATTTCTTATAATAATCTCTATTTCTCTCCATTGTCATTGTTCTTTCACCTTGACTCCCCAAATTCTGGATACTGCGAGATACAATACGATCAGAACAACGACAGCAATCGGAAGCGCGACTGCTGCGGATACTTGCGCAAAGCCGACTACCAGATAAGCGATGAAGGCAGCAGTTGCCGCCAGCAGGGCGTATGGAATCTGCGTCTTAACGTGCTCGATATGATTGCAGCCGGCCGCCATAGAGGACATGACTGTCGTATCGGATATCGGCGCACAATGGTCGCCAAAGAGAGATCCGCTGAGCACTGCCGCGATGGTAATGTATTCGGAAATATCGAAACCGGCCGCCATGTTGATGCCCAGTGGAAGCAGAATAGCCATGGTGCCCCAGGAAGTTCCTGTGGCAAAGGAAATAACCGCGCCGATGACGAACAATAAGGCAGGTACCATGCTGGCTGAAATCACATCTACAGTAGAGTCTACGATAAAGGTGGAAGTCCCCAAGTTACTGCAGACACCGCCTACACCCCATGCGCAGATGATGATGACCAGGATGCCGGCCATCTTCTTTATTCCGCCGATAAAGGTATCAAACGCTTCATTGAAAGTCATGATCTTCTGCTTGATAATCAAGATGCCAAGAACAATGGATGCCAGGAAGTAACCAGATGTCAAGGCTACTCTGATCTTGGATCCAGGAACATTCTGAGTCGGGAAGCCCCATCCAATGAACATGATGAAGATAACTGCAAAAAGAACGATTAGTGGCACAACCATGTTCCAGGCGGATACTTTTACATCCTCTGCAACGATGACCTCTTCATCTGCGGCTTTCTGTTCTTCAGTCAATCCATGTTTCGCATTTTCCTCTGCGATCGCCATCGGTCCAAAATCCTTTTTTCCAACTGCAATAAGAGGCACCAATAATAATGCCAGAATTGCATAGAACTGGAACGGCATTGCTTTAATAAATACGGAAGCATCACTTTCCTGGATTCCCAGATTTTCAAATTCCGTAGCAATGATACTCATGATGTATACACCCCAGCCAGTAACCGGAATCAAAATGCACACCGGTGAAGATGTGGAATCAAGAATATAGGCCAATTTAGCTCTGGAAACGTGCAGGCGATCCATGATAGGGCGGAAAATCGGCCCCAGAATCAGGCTGTTTCCAGAATCAGAGAAGAAAATACCCAATCCGCCCAGCCAGGTAAAGATTTGAGCGGTAGATTTACTGGTTATTTTCTGCGCAATAGCATTTGCAAAAGCTCTTGCACCTCCTGATTTCTCGATCAAAGCTACGAATCCGCCCACAAAGGACATCATAACGATCGTCTGAGCGTTACCGCTGTCTGTAATGTTGACAAACAGATAATTGCTGAACATGTCCTGCAGCGCCAGCCATGGGTTCCAGGAAGCGATAATCAGCGCCCCTACATACAAACTGATCAACAGGGAGATGACTACGTTTTTTGTCCAAAAAGCAAGGCCAACCGCTAAAATAGCAGGAATCAAAGATAGTACACCATAGTTTATAACTTCTTCCATTGTTTTTTCCTCCTTTATAAAATTTACAATTCTTCATCTTATATAAGAGCAAAAAAAATGCCAACCTAAATTTCGGGAAGTCTCATATATTTATGGACAAAAATGGTAAAACCTTCAGCGCACATCCCGCTGATTTGCCATGGCTCCATCATAATATTTTACATATAATTCATCAATTTTCCATTTACGGGAATAAAAGCGGGCAAATTTGACGAAAATCCGTCATTTTTGCCCGCCACTTACAATGGTTTCTTTCTCTTTTTCTATTTGTGACGGGTTTCCGTCTTTTTCGACAGTTTTCCGTCTTTTTTGATATGGTATTTTGTTCTGGTCAACCTTTTTTGTAATAATGTGTTCAGTTTTTACAGTACCTT
>CALLDR010000029.1 GCA_937997955.1 uncultured Emergencia sp.
TACTTTTCCTGAACGATCGTACTGCCGTCCTTTACTTTAGAAAGAAGCATCTGATTGTACTCCTTGCGAAACCTATCCAGACTGTCTCCTTGTTCTTTTATGAGTATATCCCTCTCAAAATCCAGTCGATTGATCCGCCGATTATTGATCGTCACCTTGGTCCGGGCACTTGTATCAAGAGAGTTGATCAATGCCATATAACCCTGCAGCATATCCATCTTATCATTGTACGATGCCACCGCGTAATTGATATCGGCAAAGCGGTACGTCATGCTGTATTGATTCTTGCCAATACAAAATATGCCGTCATCGTAAACAGCTTGTATCGGCACCGCATCCTGCACACTTCTGGGTATTTTCACCCTATCTTTCTCTGTTCTCTTCATTACATTCATTAAAATTCTCCTTCCTTCTACCACTTCTTTGATCGGTCAATATCTCCAACAGATTCACGCTTCGAAATGGGAGCTCCCTGGGCATCATGATCTCGCTCTTGATCAGCATGACCAGAAGCTGCTCTGCCGGCATCCCATGATACTTAACAAAGCCCAGCAGCGCACAGGGCAGCATGCCAAAGATGCATGCCCACGATACAGCTTCCATACCGATCGCGCCTCTAAGAAAGAAAAAAATACCTACTGAGACAATGCATCCTGCCAAAGAAAAAAGAAACTGACGCAAGGTCAGTCCCCAGAAAATGGATTCCGTGTACTCCCGTATCTCCGGGTTGATACTGATGGACACATTATTGCTTTCTTTCGATTTTGCATCCACTTTAGACACCTCCAAACATTGTGCCTGTCAATTTGCCAGGCTATATTATAATCCCATCATCTCACGCACCAGATGGTCCGCCGCTTTGACACTCCCTACAAGGATCAGCATGTTGAAGATCAACTCACCCACATAAGACCAGACCATGGCAACCGGCGCCGCGTCTGCATTTACGACAGGCGGTGCTGCCGCATAGGTTGAAAAGATAACGCAGGCAAGGATGATGATGGCACCTTCCAAGCATACGCCGGCATAGGATTTCAAGAACGAAATCCCAATCTGCTGCACAGGTTCTCCGGCAAACGTTGACAACGGGATCGGCGCAATGGCCGTATACATATATAACTTAAAAAAGCGGCCATATACGGTCATAATGATAATAAATGACAGCACCGTGATGACCAGGCTTCCGATGATCGTAACTGCCCATAGGGGAATACTTTCAAAAAAGCCACAATCCTCAATGGCCGTAATCATCTCTGCAGGCAGCGTCATGGATGAGGATGCGGCAATGCCGGCTGTCTGCATGATCGTCGCCACAAGCCCCTGCAATATCGTAAACAGCGATATCATTAATTCCAGGCCGTAAGTTACAACTCCTTTCGCAATCGCAAAACGGAGAAAAAGCCTTAGCGCCTGCTCCGGCCTTTTAACCTCGCTCAGACTGCCGCAGGTCTTAACCACACCGAGCAGAAAAAACAACACCAATAAGGCCAGACCTATCGCCTGGAGCGCTCCATGGATATTGACTATTACCTGCCATATCCCGCCCCCGCGAAAGCTTTGGGGAGATTCCGTCAGTAACACCCAGATATCTGCCAACTTATTATTCCAGGTTTCCAAGGCGTTCTGCAGGTTCTGCACTACCCAATTATCTGACATACTATACGCCTCCTCCCAATCAGCCTGTAATCAACGTTAGAATCTCCTTTGTAAACGCGATAATGATCCCTCCGGCCAACGTTAAAAATCCGTTTGCCCGCTGTGATGGATCATGGCTCTTAAAGGACAAGCCGACCTGCATAATACCAATACCCAGCAAAATGATGCCGATTGCTCTAATCAAGGCAAAGATAAAATCCGACAGGTTATTTATAACCGCCAGAGGATCACTAGCTGCCCATGCCATCTGTGGCCATAAAACAGCAACAAAAATTCCTATCGCAGTAAATGTCCTACTTTTTCTTCCTTTTCCTTTCATGATTCGATTTCTCCTCTTCTTTTTCTATACTTACATTCCGTATCCCATACTTTTAGGACAAAAGAAAAAGACCCGAGTAAAACTCAGGTCTCATGCTGTTACCATATTATTACTTAAAAACGTTCTAAGAATTCTGTCATCGTAACAATCTCAGGTGTATCAACATCTAATACTAAAAAATCTTTATCACCTGTGATAAACACATCTATATTCTCCAACATCGCTGTAGCTAATATAGGCGCATCTTTCTCATCACGCACAGAAGGCAAGCCTTTCAAGTCTAATGCTTTAGGTGTATATACCATTTCAAATGGCAATTCGTAAAAGAACCATTCTAAATCACGCTCCCTTGTGGGAAATTTTCGTCTGGTTACCAGCCTTAACTCTTCAATCACGTAATCGCAGATAACAATTTCATGCTTCGTGGCTTCCGTCGCTAAGGCTTTCGTTTGAGCTGATGGGAAGAAAATCATTGATACAAGGATATTGGTGTCAAGCATAACGCGCACACTAATACCCCCTTACTTCTTTCCGGATCTCTTTCATGTAATCCTGCATCTCTTCCTCTGTTTCAAATCCGGCATCTTTTGCTGCTCCATCAAATGCCTGCTCAACCCGTTGGAATGCCAGTAATGATGGGTTTTCAATATAAAACCTTCCTCCTTCTTCAAAAATCATAACTTTATCTCCTTCTTTTAACTGTAGTTTTTTCCGTATTGCTACCGGTATTGTAATTTGGCCTTTCCTCGACAATCTTGCTAAATCCATTTCAATTTCCTTCCTTTCTTTTAAAGCTTTCGTTTGAAATTCTTTACTTATCGGATATTCTTTACCTATATTATAAGCGCTCCGGCTAAGAAAATCAACAAATTTGCAAGATCCCCTCTTACTGTGCCTTACATTCTAAAATTGAAATTGTGCCCACAGCATGTTCTATATCTCCGTGACAATACGCCTCGCCCTTTCCATCAGGCGTAAACTTTACATTAGGGTGCTTTAGGATATCATATTTCAGATCCTTCACAGGCCGCTCTCCTCGAATAAAAAGAAGTGCATACCGATTATCCAGCATCCGAACCTCATCTGGTGTCATCAATTCCCGGCCGGATATCTGATAATTGGTTGAATAGTTCCCGCTTCTTCCTGTCGATTTCCCATAGGTATTCGTGTCGATGGTTGCCTTTCCCAAAAGCTCTGACACATACTTATGGGTACTTTGCTCGTTACCGCCCAAATAGAGAAATGTATCGCAGTTACCTACGATACTTTCCCACTGTTTCTCGAATAACGCTTTGATTTGCGCCAGATTCTGCAGTATGATGCTTACCGATACACCCCTGGAACGCATAACAGACAGTATTTTATCAAAGTCGTCTGGAAGACTTACGTTAGCAAACTCATCCATGATAAAATGGCAGTGCACTAGAAGACTACCGTTATACTTGTGATCTGCCAGCCAAAAAAGCTGCTGAAAAAGCTGGGTGTAAAGGATGCTGACCAAAAAATTAAAGCTAGTGTCATTATCCGGGATAATTGCAAACAGTGCAACCTTCCGTTCTCCCAAGGACGGTAAATCCAATTCGTCAGTAATTGTCATAGCTGCCAAAGCCTCCAAGTTGAACTTCTCCAGTCTTGCTGCCAGGGTAATCTGAATAGATTTCAACGTTTTTCCTGACCCACTATGATAGTTTTTGTAGTATTTTACGGCAATATGATCCGGGTGATTGCGCTCCAGATCATAAAACAAATGATCAAGAGGGCTCACATAATCCTCGTCATCCTCTTTTACGTCTCCCGCTCTCAGCAGCTCCAAGACCATAGCAAAGTTCTGCTCATCAGACGGAGCTTCGTATTTCAGATAAAAGATCAGTGCCATCAACAGCATGCTGGCTGCCGTATCCCAAAAAGGATCCTGTGACTGACTGCCCTTTGGCGTTGTTGATTTAAACAGATTTGTGACCAGTCGCTGCACATCATTATCCGTATGCAGGTAAACAAAAGGGTTATAGCAATGGCTACGTTCCATATTAATCAGATCAAGCACTTTAACCTCGTATCCCTTTTCCTGCAACAGTTTGCCAGTATCTCTTGCAATCTCCCCCTTTGGGTCAAGTATAACCATGGATGTATTGCCCTGCAGCACATTGGGCTTGCAGTAAAAACGAGTTTTCCCAGCGCCGCTGCCGCCGCATACCAATACATTCAGATTCCTGCGATGCTTCTTACCATCAAGTCCTATGCAAACATGCTGCGTCAAAATCTTATTCTCATTTAATGGCTTCTGGGCATATCTCTTGCAAATTGCGTCAACATCTCCCCATTTTGCCGAGCCATGTTCTTCCCCGCGGCGATAATTTCTCTGCACGGATAGATATATGCCTATACCCAGCGCATATATAAAGGTACACAGGCATACAGAGCGCAAACTGTTGCTGCACCATGTTATATCCGGTTCATCCAGCTGCTGATTCAATCCTGCAATAATCCCTGCCAGACCCTCATCAAGATATGGAGCCATAAGTACCGCTATGCATATCACCGGCACGCTCCCCATCACACAGCATAGCAGCAGCATTTTCCTATCTTTCATCTTTCCCTTTGCCCGCTTTTCTCAGCGCCTGCCTATCCAAATCGACCTCCGGATAGCACTCACTTTTCATTTGGCTAAAGATCGTTCTTGCACGATTCAGCTCCTTTCTCACTTCTTTTTGATCTAGCTGCTGATATAGCTGTGGAATTTTGATCCGATCGCATGGGAAGTCAAATGCTCTGGCAAGCATATATGTTACGGTTTTGCCCACATCCTGGTACTTACTGTCAGCAGCCCCGTTATCTAACCTGACATTGGCCAGCGTTTCAGACAGACTATTGAAAAATTCATCAGCTGTCAAGCCCCTGCGGATATATACCGTCATGCTGCCCTCATCGTAATGAATATTTTTCCCCTGGCAGTTCTCCCCGTCATCCGCTTTTACAGGTACCGGAGCGCTGCGGACCAGAGCTTTCAACACCTGCTGTTGTGTTGGCCTTTCTTTTTTTAGAATATTTGGCATAGATGTCTGAGATATGTCAAATACTTTTTTAACATTATATCCCGTCCCCGTGCTCCCATCGCTTTTCTGATAAGCGTATGGTTCCAGAATTGTAATGCTTTTTTCACCGCGATTCACTCGAGTACCTGCCTGCAACCATCCTTCATAATCTTTTAATTGGCTGGTGTCAGGACGCTGACGCATAATCAGCAGCACATTAGTGGCGGAATAGCGATCCATACGACTCTGAATATCTAAATAGCGCTGAAATTGCTCCTGGCTGCCTAAGACCTGCTCTAATTGCTCATTTGCGATCTGAAAAACCTGATTTTTCTCTTCTTTTTTAAGCTGCTTATATTCTTCTATCGTATATCGCTGAGACTTCTGTCTCTGGCCGTTTTCCAGCATATCATAAATATCACTCATCACTTACCTCTCTCTTCTTTTTTGCTCTATTCCTCCTGAAAATAATTGCAACCCTTCATCTTCACTTTTTTCACTTTTGCGGTAGTGCGCCAGCTGTTCTCTAACCGATAACTTATTCGTAGTAGTATGGGTTGAATCCCGCATCTCTTGCTTTGAGCTTTTCCCGGACGGATATTCTGTTTCCCGTCCGGTTCTCTGGGGGTTTTCGCTCAGTACCTCCTCAAGCAGCTGCTCTGGATCAATTTCTCGACGCAGATCGTCAGCTGTGTCCGACTTAAGCGCATCACCTTTTTCCGGTATGATTAAATGAAACCGCTCTATGATTCTGTTAATCTTAGGCGCATCCTCCGCTCTGGTTATGATGTCTACGATTTGACTTGTCTTCGCCTGGCGATCCTTTATGACACTGTAAAGCACACCATATCTCTTTGCCTCTGCGGCAAAAATTTTTATGTCCTTTGCAGGCATTGTAAAAATCGTCAATTCCTTGCCTGATTTGAGCATACTTGTCAGTCTGGCTTTCCCTTGTGTTTTCTGTTCCTCTTTCAATGCGGCGGCCAGCAAAACGGCAAGATTCTTTGCCCCGCTGCCAGTAATCTTAACCGCAACCTCCATGCCAGCTAAGGACATACGCACAACCTGCTCTGCTGCTTCTCCTCCGTAATTCATATTCTGCTCCTCACTTTCCAAATAAAAACACCTGGCAATTCGCCAGGTGCTCTTCGGCTTGTTATTTAATTTAACCGTTCCTTCGCCATCTCAAGTCGATATACAGCAAGTACTCTCCTCGCTTCATCAAGCAACTACTTCAACCCCTTCCAGTTCAATATTTCTATAGTATGGCAACGCTTCCTTGAATCTTTCATATTCATTGTATGGAATTACAGTCGGCGAGATGATAGTTTCATATTCAAGCTCTAATTCGTTGGCTCTATCCCAGATCTGATCCAGCTTATCCTGCAACTGTCTTCTTTCCCCTCTAACAATTGCAACAATGTCAATATCAGACTCCTCCGTATAATCACCTCTCGCGTAAGAGCCATACAGGAGAATCTTTACAATTTCTGCTCCATATGCAGATTGATACGCCTTAGCAACTTCTCGCAAAATCGCATTCAACTCATTCGCTGTGCACATATTATCACCTCCCCCTTGTTGCTTAAAGCCAGTATATCACAAAGTGCGCTCCTTCTTCAATTCTTTTTCCGCCGCTTCTATTTTTTTCTCCAGTTCAGCCGTGCGGCTCAGTATACTGTCGCATAAACAAATCTGACGACGACAGGATTTCAAATCCCTTCCTATCTCCGCGATCTGCTCTCTAAGGGCTTCCTTACCTTCGGCAGGTGTGCCGATCCTGCGAATCATATTTCGATATTCATTTCTTTCAGTGCAAAGTTCTGAAATTTTCCTTTCCAGGCCGCTCCGCATCTGTAGCAAGTCCTCCAGCGTGCTTACATTATTTAACACCAGGAACTTCGCTTCATCGGAAAGATTCTTCAGCTTCAGCAGATCATCTCTGTAAAGATAATGTATCATTTTCACACTTTGTTGATACTTTGGCAGATAGCCCAGCAAATAGCAATAATACAGATACAGTCTCTGCAAGCCGCTTTTCTTCCGAATCTTATCTTTACGTGTCGGCAAGCGATATTGCATTCGCCGCTCTCTTTGGGGCGGATACCGCTGGCGATTCTTTAACTCGTTTTTCTTTAACCGCCCCAGGATTGCTTCATTCGTGTAATCTTCTCCCATTCTTGCAAGTCGAATTGGACGCTGCCAGTTTTTTTGTTTGATAGTCCAATATTTACGCTGTGCATCAAAACTGCATAGGTATCCTTGCTTTTTCAAAATATGCTTCACCTCCTGCAGATTGCGGCTGCCAGCAAGAGCCTCATCGAATGCTGCCTTTGCAAGATTCAGCCTCGTTGGCTTCCCTGCTTTTTCAGCTTTATAGACTGTCAGGGGCACTCTCTTGCCTTGGGGATTCTCTATAACGCTGAGCCCCTGTGTTCTGCAAACTTCATCCGATATACGATGCAACTCGTTCCACTGTTTCTGTCGGCATCTCTTGCCATCAACGAAAGATACCGAGTTGATGACAAAGTGATTATGGATATGTTCCCGGTCCAAATGCGTTGCAATCACGACCTGATAGGCATCTCCCCACAATCGTTGTGCCATTTCCCTCCCTATCTTATGAGCCTGCTCCGGTGTCACCTCTCCTGCTGCAAAGCTTTGATACGCATGATATCCTGCGATGCCATTAATGCTATCCTGTTTATTGAACTGCTTTTTGATAAGACGAAATTGCGTACTGGCTACAGCTGGATCACAGTTCAGACCGCTGACGTACATGCCTTTTTCCGTTTTCATACCGTTTGCGGCATATTCCAGCACGTCTTGAAGAGATATCTCTGTTTTTTGCGGATTTGCAGCATAATCAATCACTGCTTTGATCCGTCCTCTGACAGGCCATATTCTCGTTACTGCCATGCCAGCTATCCCTCCTTTTATCTGGCTCAAGATACTTTTGCTCAATGGCAAGACGCAATTCCCGCAGTCTACTGATTTCTTCCTCCAGCACTACCTCATCTACAAATCCCATAACATGAGCTCTTTGCACCAGCTGGTTAAGACTATTGCCGATTGACGTAATGCCATTCATAGCATGATAAAATGCCGCGTCCGGTTTTTCTTTCGGCTCGTAGTCCCTAAGCAGCATGCGCAACAGTCCCGCTTCAGATAAACACGTCCGCCGCGCCTTTTCCTTCAGCAGCCTCTCCTCCTGCTCATTAAGCCATAGCTGTTTTTTGATATTGCGATTCATATAACTCTCCTTTTTTTCGAATGGGGTTTCAGGGGGTCGCCCCTGACAAGCTCTTTTTTTCTCCGCAGGAGTAAAAAAGGTCTGCTTGCTAAGACAACGCAGGCAAGTCAGAGGTGTGCCCTATCTTTCCATCTCGTTATGCCGCGGCATGATTTTCTCCGCCACGATCTTCCCGTTGCCTGCAATAGTAAAACGCTCTGGATAAAGAAAGCGTTCCGTATATTTTTTAATTTGACTATCGCTCAGACTCTGAAACGATTCACTGTAAACGGGCGCATTGCAAATAAAAAAGTTGCCTGCTATGATATCTCCCAGCTGCCCGTTTTCTGCATAGACTGCTCGGTTCAGTGGTAAGCGCCGCATTTTTCCTTCTTCATTGCATACAATTGCTGCGTCATCATCAAAAGGCATATACACCTCGATGGTTCCTCCCACAAGACGCTGCATTTCCGTAAGGTCTTCCTTGATTTCAATCAACTCCGGTTGTTTCATTGGTCTGATATACAGTACCTTCAACTTGTTTTCCATCGTATTTTTCTCTCCTTTTCAGCAACTTTTTTTGCTTTTGGTCTATTTCGTGCCCTGCACTCACTCATCATCCCATTTGACAAAAAACTGTAATAGTCCCCCTTTGTTCCGCAAATTATACTGTCGACAACAGGGATACCCAGAAGATCACCTGCCTCAATTAACTGGCTCGTAAATTCTTTATCCTCTCTTGTCGGAGCAAGGTACCCGCTGGGATGATTATGTACTAACAAAATTGCTCTCGCATTAGACAAAATACAGCTTTTAAATATTTCTCTGATTTCCACTCCACACATATTCAAAGATCCCAATGCTACCAAGTTCAGGTTGATAGGCTTTCCAGTGCCGTTTAGATTTACGACACAAACTGCTTCTCTGTCATACGTAGCCAGCTCTTTTGCCAGTACCTCTATTGCTGCCTCGGGATTATTTATACTTTTATCGCTATATAAAGATGGCGCCTCAACCATCCGTATATTGACTACCTGCAATTCATTTGGAGACATCATTCTGCTCCTCTGGCTGGCGCTGTGCTTTGATCGTTATACGAAGACGGCCGCCCGGCTCTAAACTATGAAAAAGCAGTCTGATCTCCTGCCAGGTATGGGCAACTATTTCGTTGTTGTTATCGTGTGCCTCGATCATTCCTAATTTTTCTTCGTAATAATTGTAACAATTCATCATTAACATCCTTTCCGCAGGCCGGATATTCCGTCCTGACTATATATTTTGGGGTTAGCTTTTCCTGGATAGTTTTCACTGCTGTATGACCGGCAGTGTCGTTATCCAAATGCAGTACGATTATTTCAGGCTGGTATTTCATTAAAAAATTTGTAAGACTTGGTATGTTTTTGCCCGCATGTACACCTCCAAGTGACAAACAGTTTATTTCATTCCATTCACCCCCTTCCTGTTTGACGATAGTCAGATACGATAATGCGTCAATGGCGCTTTCAAAAACGTGCACACTCACCCCCTCCTCATCGCCTACGATCCGAAATGCAAAGTCCTTTCTGCTCCCTCCGACTTCGCCCATAATTCGATTTTTTCGTATGGAGCGATATGCCGCATAAGCGGCTTTGCCGCTATTCCAGTCATACCCGACAAAAATCACATTGTGATAGGGTTCCGCCTCATAAATCAGCTCTTTCCGTATGCACATTTCAATAATTTCCTGATCAATGCCTCTGCCCGCCAAATAGGCCATCGCTTGCTCATTATTGCGGCAAGCTGCAGGTAGCTGGAATGTCTTCTGTTTTACTTCCGGGTTCGACTCCAGTATCGGAATACCCTTCAAATTCAGCATCTTTTCAACGGCTGATAAGAAAGGAATTCCCTCGACCAGGATCAGATAATCCAGTGCACTAACCCCGCCTACATGCCTTGACCACCACATCCATTTTCCGTTGGACAGTTTAAGGCTATCATGAGACCGCATCTTATAACTGTTTGGCCCCATTCTGATTAATTCGTGGGGAGCATATAGTTGCAGATACGTGAGCAGATCCATTTCTCTTGCTTTTGCTACAGATTCCTTCGGTATATATGCCATTTGATTTCACCTTTCTTTCTCGTGCTTCATCAACTCAGTAGATATAAACATCCTCCCCGTCTCTCTCTGATATGTATAAACTTGGTCGCTCAGATAATCTGCTGGCTTTATCACACTCTGGTTAGCATCGTGTAATATATGCTGCAGATCTTTGGCACACAATCTTCCTCCTTTTTTTATCAACATGACTTCATGCAAGGATGATGGGATTATATAGTAATCCCCATTAAATTTTTCGCCTAATTCCTTTAGTACACCAGGTATTATTATCGTTCCTGCTCCAAAAGCCATGTCTTCATTTGATAAACAATACACCTCGTCAAAATTCAGCGGTTCCCTACTAAAATAGCCGCCATGTTCTGGGACATCTTTCGCGATAAATTCACTTGGTCTTGGCACAAAAAGGCAAGGTGACATTAGCGAGTTTTCCATAGCGGCTATATCAAGTTCTTCCAGACTCATTCCCCAATTACGAGCCATGTCATGAGTCACCCTTACGCTTTTCGTATCAGAAATCCGGACATAATAGATTTTTGCTAGATCAAGCACACATAAATGAGGTGAGGTCCTAAGGATCTCCCTATTCTTGTGCCGATTGACCAATCGATATGTAATATTCTTCTTTTGATCTATAGGAGGAATATCATCTATATCTATTCTATCTGTCAATTCCTTACTTGCCTTTTCGTATTTTGACGCAAAACGGCTTAAAACTTCATTTACAGAATCCCCTTTCTGCAATTCCTGATACAGTTCTTCCAAATATATGATCGGTGCAACAGATACATTGTCCTTTTTCAAACAGACGCCATGCAATTTCGGTCCGTTAATTTTTAATACTTCATGCAATTCTACCCGACTTGTACCATATTCTTCCGGCGACATAAACTCCATTACATGCGTTAGAAAATACTTTTGAAACTCGTCAAAATTCATCATTCTCAATTACTCCTTCCCATAAAAGAGCAGCTGACAAGTAAACATCAGCTGCTCTAACATGATTGCCTATTTTCTTTTCCTTAATGCAATGAGGCAAGTTATGCCTATAAGCCCTATTGCGATGATAAGAATATATATCCACATACTGGTTCCATCGCCAGTCTCAGGATAATCTGGATTTTCTGGCGCAGCTGGTGTATCAGGCTGGGCAATCTTGACCGTCTGGTCTTCATCACTGATGTCACAGTGGCCGCCAACGACCTTTCCATCCAGATACAGGGTTTCAAAGACGACGGTGGTCTTTCCGTACAGCTCCGCCTGCTTGAAACCGAATACCATCTTCACGGTTCCGTTTGCTTTCTCCGGCGTAAAGCTCTTCTCTGCTGTAATCTGTTTGCCATCTACAAGAACCGGTTCGCCGGTCTCTTTATCCATCAATACGCCTTTCACCGTGTACGTCTGGCCCGGAATCAGATTCTTGTACGTTACGTTGTCTTCAATGACGCCGGTGGCCGTGTTGGCCGCGCTGGTCCTGAACTCCGGAAATCTGACAGTCTGATCTTTGTCCTTGATGTCCTTGTGGACCGCCACGGTCTTGCCGTCATATTTCAGCGTCTCAAATACCACGGTAGTCTTTCCCGCAAGGGCAGATGCATCCAATGTAAAGGTCAGCTCTACATGGCCGTTTTCTTCGGTCGGGGTAAAGTTCTTCGTTGCCGTTACCTTTTTCCCATCGACTAAGAGCGCTTTGCCGGTTTCCTTATCCATCAGCGTACCACTCATCGTATACTCCTTACCTGGGATCAGGTTCTCGTAGCTTACTTTGTCGATGATGGTCACTTTGCTGTCAGCGTTAGCGATATGGTCATTCGTATCGCTGTCCGTCGCGTTGGTCTTGATCTCCGGGAAGTCCACGGTCTGGCCTTCGTCGGTCAGATCCTTGTGTTCTGCCGTCGGCTTATCCTCCGGCGTATCCGGCTTGCCATCCTTGTCGGTATCGATGTTCTTATACAGCTCCTCGAATACAACGGTGCTGGTGCCTGCCAAGGCGGATCCGTCAAAGGTAAACTCCATGTCCACGGTGCCGCTGGATTTCTCCGGCGTAAAGACCTTTGTTACCGTAATCTCTTTGCCTCCCACCGTAATCGTCTTGCCGGTCTCTTTGTCCATCAAAGTACCCTTCAGGGTATATTCCTGACCAGGGGTCAGGTTATAGTAGCTGACCGTATCGATGATGGCCACTTTATCGTCCGCATAGGAGATGTGATCGCCGGTCTCGCTGTCCTTCGCGGTCGTGCGGATGGCCGGTATAGTCGGCGTCGGTGTGCCCGGCGTTGTCGGAGTTCCCGGCGTATCCGGCAGGCGGTCATTTTTCACTTTATTTACGGTGATATTCAGGACGCCCGCGCTGGTGTTGTTTCTGGCATAGGTCTTGGCCGTCGTATTCTTCAGGTCGACCAGCCTCATCAGCGGCAGGTTCAGCGCTGTCACAGTCGTGCCGTCTACAGTCAGAACAGATTCTGTATCCAGATTCTTGTCAACTTCGCCGGAGGCGGACATGTTGAACTGCCCGGACTTGTCCAGCGTCACGGTAAAGGTCGCGCCGT
>CALLDR010000030.1 GCA_937997955.1 uncultured Emergencia sp.
TCATTCTGGACGAGATCGGACGGGGCACCAGCACCTACGACGGCCTTTCCATCGCGTGGGCCGCCGTGGAATACCTGTGCAACGAGGAAAAACACATACGAACCCTTTTCGCCACCCACTATCACGAGCTGACCGTGCTGGAAGACCAGATCAAAGGCGTCAGAAACCTGAACGTGGACGTTTCAGAGGAGAACGGCAATATCGTCTTCCTTCACAAGATCGTGCCGGGCTCCGCCAGCCGCAGCTACGGCATCCACGTGGCCAAACTGGCGGGAATACCGTCTGCGCTCCTTGCAAGCGCCAGAGACAAGCTGGCTCATCTGGAGGAAAACAGCGCCCAGGTCAGCCTTGCGGCCGAAAGCAGGGCGGGGACAGGCGCGAATCAGGCTTCCAGAGCTGAAGAGGAACAGATATCCTTCTTCATTCCGCAGAAGAGCCCTGTGGTGGAAAAGCTGAGGAGCCTGGATCTGATGGACGTAACCCCATCTCAGGCGATCAGAATCTTAGAGGAGTTAAAGGAAGAGATCGATGATTAGAGTATTAGAAAAACAGGTAGCTGACAAGATCGCCGCAGGCGAGGTCATAGAGCGCCCCGTCTCCATCGTCAAGGAGCTGGTGGAGAACGCCGTTGACGCGGAGGCGTCGGCCATTACCATAGAGATCAAAAACGGCGGAAAGAGCTATATCCGCGTCACCGACGACGGCTGCGGAATCCCCGCCGCAGAGGCGGAAACGGCGTTCCTGCGCCACGCTACCAGCAAAATCACCACGGCCAGGGACCTCGACGCGATCCGTTCCCTGGGTTTTCGCGGAGAAGCCCTTGCCAGCATCGCGGCGGTGACCCATACAGAGCTGATCACGAAGACCCGCGAAGAAAAAGCGGGGACCCGCCTGCTGATCCATGGGGGAGAGGTTTTGACCAGAGAGGGCATCGGCTGTCCCGACGGCACCACCATGGTGGTCACAGATCTGTTCTACAACACGCCGGCCCGCCGGAAATTTCTCAAGTCCGACGGCGCGGAAAGCGGCCAGATCATCGAATTTGTTTCCCAGATCGCCCTGGCTTATCCCGGCGTCCGTTTCCGCCTCATCAACAACGGAAAGCACCTCTTTTCCACGACGGGGAAGGGGGATCTTCACGCCGCCATCATGTCCGTCTGCCAGCTGGCAGAGTACCGCGACCTGGTGCCTGTGGACTATGAGGAAGAAGGGACCAGAGTTACCGGCTATATTTCCCGACCGTCCCTGACCCGGACCACCCGCAAGAACCAGATCTTTTTCGTCAATGGCCGCGTAGTCGCCAGCAAAGTCATCGAAAAGGGCGTCAGCGAAGGCTATCGTGAACGACTCTTCGAGGGGCGTCACCCCGTAGCGTTCCTGTTCATCGAAACGGATCCGGCCCGCCTAGACGTCAATATCCACCCCAACAAGCGAGAGGTCCGCTTCGACGATGAGAAGGGGATTACCGACATCGTATCAAAGGGTGTCCGTCTGGCGCTTGGCACCAAAGCCGCGGTGACCGAGGTGAAGAACATTTTCACTGCGGCTCCCGAGGCCCCTGCGTCCGGCGCATCTCAGGCTGAACCGTCAAAGAGCAAAGCTGGCGCGCAGAAAGCTCCGCCCGAAGAGCAGGTAGACATAAAACAAATATTGGCGGCCAAGAGGCGGCCTGAGAAGGGCCTTGAAAAAAGCCTTGAGAACCACCCTGACAGCAGTCCTGAGGGACTGCAGGAGCAGGAAAGCCTGCTTCATCAGTTCCAGGAGACGTCTTCTGTAGTTCGTGAAGAAACGGCATCATATACGGCGGAGCCGCCTGTGAAAGCCGCTGCCGCCAAAGCGCCAATCTCCATCGAAGGCCCGGGACAGAAACCCTTTGATTTCGCGGAGCTGAAGATCACCGGCGTCATCTTTGACACGTATATCACCGCCGAGGACCTGGGAAATTTCTATTTGATCGACCAGCACGCGGCTCACGAACGGGTTTTCTATGAGAAGCTGGTGGGGGAATACCTGGCGGAGGAGAAGCTGCGGCAGCCGATCCTGACGCCGATCATGGTGGAGGTCCCTCTGGACGTGAAGGAAAACGAGTACGACTGGATGGATTCGCTGACAGACATGGGCTTTGCCATCGAGCCCTTCGGCATGAATTCCTATGTGATCCGGGAGATTCCCACGTTTATGAGCCTTTCGGAGGCGGAGGACTTCGTCAACGTGTTTGTGGAGAACGTATCCGCGGGAACCCAGCTGTCCAACACGGTGGTGATCAACAAGCTGATCACTAAATCCTGCAAATCCGCCGTAAAAGCCCACGACAGGCTTTCCATGGCCGAGCTGCAGGCTCTGATAGACCAGCTGGCAGCCTGCCGGAACCCGTTTTCCTGTCCCCACGGACGGCCGACCTTTATCCGCCTGTCCCAATATCAGATTGAAAAGATGTTCAAGCGGGTCTAACTTGAGAAAAAGGGAGAGAATCAATGAATCGTGCTGATCGTACCATTATCGTGATCTGCGGCCCTACGGCCGTGGGAAAAACCGCGTATGCCATCGAAACCGCGCTGGCGTTTCACGGAGAGATCGTCTCCTGCGACTCCATGCAGCTGTACAAATATATGAACATCGGCAGCGCCAAACCCACCGCGGAAGAGCAGGCACGGGTGCGGCACTACCTGGTCGACCAGATCGACCCCGCCCAGCCTTTCTCAGCGGCAAAATACCAGGAGATGGCAAAGGCCGCCATCGAAGAGATCTTCGCCAAAGGCAAAGTCCCGGTCATCGCGGGCGGCACGGGACTCTATCTCAACGCGCTGCTCTACGACATGGATTTCAGCGCGCCGCCCGGCGATCCCTCCCTGCGGGAGGAGCTGTACGCCCTGGCAGAAACCGACGGCCCTGAGGCGCTGCACCGGCAGCTGCGGGAACTGGACCCGGACGCGGCGGCGAGGATCCACCCCAACAATGTGAAAAAGGTGGTGCGCGCCGTGGAAGCCGCCAGACTGGGCAGCAAGGTAGGGGATTTTTCCTCTGATCTGAAGCCCACAACGGACTATTCTCCGATTTTGATCGGCCTGACCAGAGACAGAGCAGAGCTTTACGACAGGATCAACAGGCGGGTAGACCTTTTGATGAGGGCCGGCCTGCTGAAGGAGGTCCGCGGCCTGCTGGATATGGGTCTGGACGAAGGAGATATATCCATGAAGGGCATCGGCTACAAGGAGCTGATCGGGTACTTCCACGGCCGTTACGGGCTTGATGAAGCCGTCGATCTGGTAAAGAAAAACACGCGCCACTACGCCAAGCGGCAGCTGACCTGGTTTAAACGCTACCGGGACATGCAGTGGTTCAATATCTCTGCGTACGACAGCGACGCAGCATGTCAGGAGGATATGTTCCAATGGCTGAAAAGCAAATAAGAGTTCACAACAAAAGCGACAAACCGGATAATATCGCCCAGAAGGAAGCCCAGATCTTTCAGGACTGCGAAGATCTGGAGGAACAGCTGCCCAGATTCCTCCGGGGGTTTTTCATCTATCTGAAGGGCAACGTACTGCCTATGACCCGTTACGCGTACCTTCACGATATCCGCTTTTTCTGCCAGTATCTGATCCAGGAGACAGATCTGACCCAGGCAGAACGGACCCAGGATATCACCCTGGCTGAGTTTCAGCAGATTCAGGCGGTCGATGTGAACATCTATCTGGATTACTGCCGCAAATACAAGGTGGAGACAGAGAAAAACATCTTTGTCTACGAAAACGGCAGCAAGACCCTGGCCCGCAAGAAGTCGTCTCTGTCCGTCATGTTCAAGCAGCTGTATCGTGATCAGCTTCTGGAAAAGAACATCACCGACGGCTTTGATCCGATCCGGGTGCCGAAAGCCGGCGAACAGGAGATCAAAGCCCTTCAGGACGACGAGGTCATGGTTATGCTGGACGCCGTATCAAATGGCACAGGGCTGACCAAGCACGAATACGCTTACTGGGAGAAGACCAAAAAGCGGGACAAGGCGATTCTGATGATCTTCCTGACCTACGGCCTGCGGCTTTCCGAGCTGCAGCAGCTCAACGTGTCCTCCTTTAATTTTTCACGGGGAGAGTTCAAGATCTACCGCAAGAGGGGAAAGGAATCTATCATGCCTCTCAACGATTCCGTTACGGCCGTGGTGGAGGACTATCTCGCCCATGAACGTCCGGCGGAAGACACTTTGATGGAGGAGCACCGGGACGCTCTGTTTCTGTCCCTCCAGGGCAAACGCATGACGGACCGGCAGATCCGGGAACTGGTTAAGAAATATACCGCTATCGCCCTGGGGACCAGCAAAAAAGGCGGCTACAGCCCCCACAAGCTGCGGGCGACGGCAGCTACCAGCCTGATCGGGCGCGGCAATTCCATCTACGACGTGGCGGCGCTCTTAGACCACGAGCAGGTGACTACCACCCAGCTGTACGCCAAGCACAAGCAGAACGTGAAGCGTGACCTGGTCAAAGACATGGAATGGGAAAAAGAGCGGACTGAAAAATAGCAAATGGCAAAAGAATAGCAGAAAACAAAAAGAAAAAGTGAAGACTTGGTTAAGACTTCCTTAAAATCAGCCCCAGGGGATTTACAAATATCCTGTAAGGGCTATAATCATATGTAGAAAAGAACGGAGCGAGATCGATGGATATAAATTTTACAGATGAACTTTTGATCAAAGAGCTGGGGATTCGTCCCGCCGTCCTTTCTCTCGTCAAAGAGGCGGAGGAACAGGTCAAGGACGAATTCGCCGGCATCGACGATATTACGGCGTATAACCAGTATAAGGTTTTGGCGGCGCTGCAGAAGAACAGGATCGCCAACATGCACTTCGCCTGGAATACAGGCTACGGCTACGACGATCCCGGCAGGGAGGCCGTCGAAAAGGTCTATGCGGATATTTTCGGCACTGAAGCCGCCCTGGTCCGCACCACCATCGTAAACGGCACTCACGCGCTGGCCATCACACTGATGGGTATCCTGCGGCCCGGCGATGAGCTGATCTACGCCAGCGGCGGACCTTATGATACGCTGGAAGAGGTCATAGGCATCAGAGGGGAGGGCATGGGCTCACTGGCCGACTACGGCATCACGTACAGGCAGGTGGAGCTGCTGCCTGACGGCTCTCTGGATCTGGAGACCCTGGGTTCTGTGATCTCCGAAAAGACCAAAATGGTCTGCGTCCAGCGCGCCACCGGATATGGTTGGCGTAAAGCTATTACGGTAAACCAGATCGCGGAGCTGGCTGATTTTGTCCACGGCATCCGCGGCGACATCGTCTGTATGGCGGACAACTGCTACGGCGAGTTTCTGGACGTCAAAGAGCCCACCGATGTGGGCGTCGACGTCATGGCCGGCTCCCTGATCAAAAATCCGGGCGGCGGACTTGCCCTGTCAGGCGGTTACGTCTGCGGCAGAAGAGATTTGATAGAAAAGATCTCCTACAGAATGACATGTCCCGGCATCGGCGGCGAATGCGGCCTGACCTTTGGACAGACCCGTTCTGTGCTTCAGGGCATCTTCATGGCTCCGAAGGTCACCAGCGGCGCGGTCAAAGGCGCGATCCTGTGCGCGCGCGTATTTGAAAACCTGGGATATCCCGTCTGCCCGCCGTCTTCCGATACCCGCAGCGACATCATTCAGGCCGTTCAGCTGGGCTCCGCGGAAGCGGTATGCGCCTTCTGCGAAGGGATTCAGGCCGCGGCGCCTATCGATTCCCACGTAACTCCGATTCCATGGGATATGCCCGGTTATGAATCGGAGGTCATCATGGCCGCAGGCGCTTTTGTGCAGGGCTCTTCCATCGAGCTGAGCGCCGACGCGCCGGTCAGAGAGCCTTATAACGTGTATTTCCAGGGCGGCTTGACCTACGAACATTCCAGATTCGGCGTGCTGAAGGCGGTCAACCAGATGTACCAAAAGGGACTTTTGAAAAATTTCTAGTATTTACGGGGATTAGAGGGAGTATTTTATGGACAAAGAAACGATCACGGAAAGCGCCCATCGGACAAAAGATGAGGTCAGAGACAATTTAAAAAAGGCGAAAAAAACAAAGGTTCTGCTGTCTGTGCTGAAGCTGGCTCTGCTGTTTATCATCGTGATAGCGGTGCCCGTTTACATGTATTTTTATCACCGGAGCTTTTTGATGCAGTTCAGGTCCCTTGATGATATCATCGCGTTTCTGCAGCACTACCATCTGGAGAGCATTTTCATTTATGTCGGCATCCAGGTGCTGCAGATCGTCATCAGCGTCATTCCCGGACAGGCCTTTCAGTTTGCCGCAGGCTATCTCTACGGGTTCATTCCCGGCCTGCTGTTCTCCTGTATCGGCGCGGTCATCGGCACCAGCATATCCTTCTTTTTGGCCAAGCTGCTGGGAAAGGACGCCGTACATCTGTTCTTCGGCGAAGAACGGATGGCTTATTTTCTGGAACGGCTCAACAGCAAAAGGGCATACACCATCGTATTCCTGCTCTATGTGATTCCAGGCCTGCCGAAGGACGTGGTCAGCTACGCCGCCGGCATCTCCGAGATGAAATTCAAGCCTTTTCTGATCCTGTCGCTGCTGGGCAGAATCCCCGGCATGGCGGGAAGCCTTCTCATCGGAGCTTTCTATATGAAGGAGCACTATATCGGCATGGCCATCGTCGCTGTGCTGGCCGTCGCGGCTTTCTGCCTGTGCGTGGCGTACCGGAAGAGGATCAACAAATATCTGGATCGATTCTACGACAAAATCGCGAAATAATAAGGGAAATATAGAAGAAAAGAAAAGCGGAAAAAGTGAGAAAAGCAGTAAGAAGCGGCGCAGCCCCAAAGCGGGGCCGATCGCTTCTTTTTCTTTGACCTTGCGTTGTTCTCAGGTTCCCTCAAAATTTTTCTCTTCCGCGAACAAATGTTTATTTTTCTCTTGACAAAGAACATTTATTCTGATATCATATAGAAAACGAACAAATGTTTAAGAAGGTGAGATCATGAACAAGAAATACAGAATTACTTCCAAATTTAGATTTACATTATTCGTCGCAGCAGTTCTTCTCTGCATATTTACAGTGTTCGGTACGCTGACCGGCTTCAATACAGTCAGCAGTTCATCTATAGATCAGTATTATCAAGTCAGCGTGGAATCCGGCGATACGCTTTGGGAAATCGCGTCTGAATACGGTCCTGAAAACGCCGACGTGCGCAAAATCGTTCGTGAGATCTGCAGTATCAATGAGATCACCGCGGACAGTCTGGAAGCCGGACAGAAGATCATCGTACCGGTATATGAATGATGCAGACGCCGGACAAGTAGTTTTAAAGGAAATCTTTTGCTTATCAAAATCAAAGCAAAATCAAAGGGGTATTTGCAAGGTATAAGATATCGGCCTTTAGAAATAAAATCGCTTAAAACGCAAAATAGAGGCTCATTTTTTGACTGGTTTTGACTGGTTCAGTCGTTACCAACAATATTCAAATCCCATAATAAATCCCTGAACCCGTAGCTGCGGAGTATCGGGGATTTTTAGTCTGCTGAAATACCGCTCATACAGAAATATGTCTGTTTTGAAGCGCGTTGGAAAACGGAGGCCGCGCCAGCAAAGAGCTTTACCGGCAGACCGACGTTTCGCCGAATGGTAATATCGCTGAACGGTCATATCGCCGCGCCGAACATAACTATTCCCAAAATTATGATTTTAGGAATAGTTATCGACGACAAAAAAGCAAGAGAAGCGGCCTGCTCTGCGCTGACCTGAGCCAATGCCGCTTCTCTCCCTTATAACGCTTTCTCCATTCTATTCTTTATATAAATCTGCCTGTGCCCGATACATCTCCTGATAGATCCGGCATCGTTTCATCAGTTCCTGATGCGTTCCGCTGTCGACACAGCGCCCGCGGTTCATTACAATAATTCTATCCGCGAGCTGAGCGCTTCCAATTCTATGTGTCACCAAGACGGAAGTTCGATCTTTTATAATTTCAACGAACTGCCTGTAGATGGCGCTTTCTTCCAGTGGATCGATGGCGGCCGCAGGCTCATCTAGAACAATCAGATCATGTTTTCGATACAGGCCTCTGGCAATAGCTATTCTTTGCCACTGTCCGCCGGACAGATCAATGCCGCCAAACTCTGTACCCAAACCGGTGTTCACATTGAGAGAAATGCCAACCTGCGCGCATATCCGGCTCACAGCGTCTTCATCGATGTTCGCTGATATATCGCTGATGGCGATATTTTCCTTTAAGGTCATTTCATATCTGCGAAAGTCCTGAAATACAGCAGATTTTTTCATTTCTCCTTCTATTATAATCTCCCCTTCAACAGGTTCATAAAGGCCGAGCAGCAGCTTCGTCAAGGTGGTCTTTCCTGAACCATTTTCGCCGACCAGGGCGATTCGTTCTCCCGGTTTGATTTCCAGATCGATATGTTTCAAGACATACTCGCTGGAATGAGGATACCGGAAGCTGACATTTTTAAAGCATATGGCTCCGGAAGCAGAAGCTGCACTATTACACGCCGCGGCCTCCCCTTTCGTCTCCGCGACGGGTTCTGATTCAGTCAGTTCAAAAAAGCTGAGAAGATTTTTGATCGAGCCGACGGATCCGATATTTTCACCGATATCATCGCTGACCAGTTCTTTCATCTCGTCAAAAAGCAGTCCGATTCCATTGAGCGCCGCAGCGAAAGCGCCGATCGAGATAACGCCGCTGATGACACTGTCAACCAGCATATAAAGAACCACGCCGTAACCGATCATTGTCATCAGCTTCGCGATCAGATCAATCTTCAGATTCCTTGTCCGGAATGTGATCTCAAGTTGATTTACCAGCTCCATGGACTGATCAAACAGGCTTTTGAAAAACGGAACCGCGCCCAGCAGTCTTGTCTCTTTAAAGTACGAACGTTCTGTCATGCATTGATAATAGTAATCCATCTTCCGCTTTGGCTCCGCTGAACGGTCTGCCAGCATGGACTTGGCACGGATCTTATACACATAGCTGACGCATATAGGCAAAAATATCAGTAAAACGGCCCACACAAACTGTGAATGCAGTGTATGCAGATAGTTTCCCATCATCAGATAGAGAGGCAGATGGCAAGTCAGCGGCGTAAAGCAGATAAACAACAGAAAAATCGACTCGTCTCTCCCCTGTACAGCCCTTTGCAGCCGATCAAAAATATCCTCACTTTCAAACGCCGCGGCTCTCAACCGATCCGTCTTGGCGTGCAGCTCATAGGTCAGATCACGCTGGATCATCTCAAACATCACGCCCATGACGTAAACGCTCAGTCCGTTTAAAATCTGATTGGACACGGTTATGCCGCCAAAGATGAGAGCGCTGTTCATAACCTCCGATTTGCTTACGCCGCTGCCAATGGCCTGGACCACGCAGTCATAGAGGTCTTGAGAGCAGTAAATCAGAGCGCCCATGCACAGGCTGTTTGAAACGCTCAACAGCGCGCTTAACAAAAACAGCCTCGGGCATGATCTTACCATTTTAGGAAAGATGGTTCTGATTACCCTGCAAAACTCATTTTGCGTCTTCATCATACCACCTCCTCTGACTTTCATACATCTGGAAAAAGGCCTTCTGCTGATTCATAAGCTGTTCAAAGCTGCCCGACTCGCTGACCGTCCCGCCGCTGATCACGTAAATCATATCGCTTTGCCGCGCGACCGCCAGCCGATGGGAAATCACGATAATCGTTTTCTTCAAGGCCATGTTCTCCAGAGATTCATAGAAATTCCTTTCGGCCACAGGATCCAGCGCGGAAGTCGGTTCATCAAAGAAGACGACCTCAGAGCGGCCCGCAAGATTTCTCGCGACAGCCAGCCTCTGCCACTGTCCGCCGGAGAGGTTCTGGCCTTCCTTAAAATGTGTACCGAGAATCGTATCCATGCCCTGCTCCAGCTTTTCAATTTCTTCTGAGAGCCCGACTTCTCTCACCAAGTCGGCCAACGTTTCATCGTCTGTCAAAGCTTGATATTTCAGTCCGCCCAACAAAATATTATCTTTCACTGATATGGCATATCTTGAAAAATCCTGAAAGACGGAGGAAAAGATCCGCCCCAGCTGCTCTTTGCTGTACCCTTTCAGTTCCTTTCCATTCAGCAGAATTTGCCCTTCATAATCGTCATACAGTCCCAGAACCAGCTTTACGATCGTAGTCTTTCCCGATCCATTGACACCCACAACACAGTATTTTTTGTTGGCTTCTATGGTAAAGCTCAGATTCCTCAGCGCATAGCTTTCCGCATTGGGATATTTGAAGCAGACATTTCGGAATTCCAGCTTTTCAAATGCCGCGTATTCCTCCGCTGCCGCAGATTCCTCCCCCTGCCCTTTATCACCCTCGACTTCTTCAAGGGCGAGAAACGCGCTAAAATCCTTCATATACTCTCTGGTTTCTGTCAGCCAATCGATCTTCTCCATAAAATCCCAGGCCATGTCTTTGACAAATCCATATATGGCTCCGGTCAGGGAGATGTACAGTCCCGCTGTCATTTCCCCCTTTAATGCGGGATCGATAAGCACAAGTGCTGCGATGATCCCGACGACAGCCGTGAATACACTTCCAAGCTTGGACTTGACATACCACTTCATACTTGTCCTGAGCTTTGTTCGGCGGGCCGTCTCAAACATTTCTTTCCACTGATCGTTGATATGACGGCCATATCCAAAAAGCTTTCTCTCATAAACGAAATCTTTTCCCAAGGCGATACCGGACAGGTATTCCGCCCTCCGTTCAAGGACGGTCACTTCTCTGGTGGTTTCATAGGCGGCCCTGCCGCTTTTGACTGCCAGCATGAAAAGCGGGATCGCGCATGCCAAGATAAGCAGCGTCGTCCCCAGGGCGACTCCCGCCAGTATCGTCAATAGGCCAACGACTTTTACCATAAACCCGGCGATATCCAGGTAACAGCGAAAGCATTCTACGATCCTTTCCTCTGCCCGCGGCATAACCCGCTCTATCAGATTCAGCGTTTCCCTATTCTCCGTATAACAGTATTTTATCTTGGAAAACTTGTCTAAAAGTATATCGCTGCAGCGCTTTCTTACCTGGATCAGGCATCGTCCGTTGAGCCATTCCAAAACATTAGGTTCCAGCCAGACGAATAACTGGAGCGATATATATGTACCGATTAAGAACACAATGCGAGGAAGACTCACGCCGTCCACATTGTGAAAGAAATTTAACACGCCATCTAAGAAGGCGGCAAATACCACGATCATAACATTCTGAGCGATACTTGCAAAAAAAGTAACAAAAACCAACCCTGCTGTTGTCAACGCTGCGTTTTTAAACATCAGAGTCAGAATCTGCCCGTAGTTCATGATTTTCATTTCGATTTTCTCCTCGTCACAGTCGTTTTTCAGGAAATCGTTCCTGACTCTACCGTCTTCAGACTATGAACTGCTGAGAAGAGGAGGTTCTATCAAAATCCGTATATTTTAAGATACTGCTTTAAGATAGTATGATCCTCAAATCAATCGCATTTTTCATAGCCATTGTTTTGAGATACTATTCTTTGCCAGTTATTTCTGAACTTCATACTTTCCTCCGTACATTTGATTCTATACTTTAAACTGATTTTATGCTTTTATTATAGCAAAATTCATGATAGCTGTCTAACAGAATCTGTATGTTCTTTATCTGTATATTCTTTTTAAGAGCAAAACCTTCTCACCTATACAGCAGCGTCGTCGGCAGGTAAAACAGATACGGCGCTGTAAAGACGGCGAGGGACAGCGATACTTTTTTCTTTTCCCCTTCGCTCAACGATGTTTTCCTCAGGCATATCTTTTTATTAAAGAAATAGATGCAGACAGCGGACAAAAGCACGCAGCCCGTTACCCACAGGAAAGAACAGCTATTTCTGAAGGGATCCATATAGATATCTGACATTGTATCTATGCTGCCGCCGATGAACATCGCGGCGACACCCAGAAAATCCGCGATAAAGCCGAAGATCCAAATATACAGGATAGACTTCTTAGCATTTTCCTTGATGTTTTCGACACGCAAGACCTTCATCGCGATGACGGCGACCAGCAGGTCGATGCAAAAATTTCCGGGCAGAATAATCAGCCAAGTCACCGGAAACAGCCAAAGCATCCAGATCGGAAACATAACATTATACATTTTGATATCTTTTTTCTCTTTCATGGCTTTCCCTCCTCTGCCCCTTTTACAGCTGCTCCAAATGCAGCCTGATGTCCTCCAAATCGAAGGTAGAATAGATCCGCTCGTTGGCTCCGTTCAAAATGCGGTAGTGCTGAGAAATGATATTTTGCTGTATCTTAAACTCCCCTTTTGTCTCGATCTCGCGCCACCATACGTTTCCGCCCATGGTCTTCGGATAAATCCGGTTCCTGTGATCAAAGGCCAGCGCCTGAATCATGTCCCCGGGATCGCCGCCGAAGGCTCCGGCCAGAACCTGGCTGTCATGGAACAGCGAACAAAGCACCACGCTGCCGCTCCACCCTAAAGAACGCCTGTCCTTTTCGATCTCTACCAGCGTCTTCTTCGATATTCCCAGAATCTCCGCCATGTGTTCCTGACTGTAGCTGAATTCCGTGCGAATCAGCTTTTCAATTCTGTTGCATTCTTTGATAAACTCGTCCCTCGTCATCTAGCCTCACTCCTTATCTGGACCTGATCCAGAAGTTTTCTCTCATTTCATTAAAATCTATCGCTATAGTGTAATATTACACTATAGATGCAGTTTTGTCAACAAAAAAGATGCTGTCAAGCATCTTTTTGTCCTCATGCCTCTTTTCTCGCGGCGATGAGGAAATGAGGGCTCATGCCCATCATCTCTATATCCTGCTCGGTCAGATGCACCAGCTCCAGAAGTCTCTCACGGCAGTCCGGCCGCTCCCAGTTCTCATCCAGGTTCGGCGTGAACCAGATACAGCCCTCCACAGCATGCTTTCCTTCCACCGAAAACCCGGCGGCCTCTATTTCAGCGGCCATGTCCTGTGCCGTCGTAAAATAAGCTTCGGCGATCAGCCTGCAATAGGACTCCGGCCGGTTGTGATTGCCCGTAGAGATCTCTTCCTTCAGCATATTCAAGAAGACATCATCGTCCAGGTAATCGTTCCCATCGGAATAGGTGGACAGCGCCCAGGTTGCTGTACTGTACTTGGAAATGCCTGCCGCCACCAGAAGGCCGCCCGGTTTCAATACGCGCCGTGCCTCGCCCAAAGCCATATCGCGATCCTCCCGCTTCTGCAGATGATACAGCGGCCCCATCAGCAAAACCACGTCAGCCGTGGTGTCTTCCCGCGGGAGCTGCCGCGCGTCTGCCGTCTCTGCGGTAAAGCCATAAGTCTGTACAAAGTGTTCCCTGGCATAGGCAACTGCCGTGTCAGCCAATTCCAAAAGATGAACCTGATTTCCCTGCTCGGCCAGCCACGCCGCATACATGCCTATTCCGCCGCCGACATCGTAGATGACGTTCTGCCCGTCGATGTACCGGGACAGAATTTCCTTTGACCGGTAGAATTCTATCTTGCCCAGACGCCGTTCCAGCCGGCCGATCTCCGCGCCGTCGTTATAGAATTCGTAGATTTCATCATGCATTTTTTCGTGTTTCATCATCAGGTTCTCCTTATATTTTTAAGGTATATTCTACCAGATGCAGAATGTGGTGTCAATGGCAAATTCTTTAGACCGCAGCATAATGCGGATCCGATTTTTCGGACTTACCCATGGCTTTTTGCTGTAATCGACATGGAAGTTGTACCTAAGCCGAAAAAGTCCCTTTAACAGCGCTTTGATACAGCCTGTCGCAGGGACTCTTAAAAAGTATTTACTTTGAAGCACTCTGTATCATTAGCTTGATCCGGTTCAGCTGGTTCACCTCGCTGGCGCCGGGGTCGTAGTCCACCGCGGTTATATTGGCTTCCGGATAGAGCTCCCGTACCCGCTTGATGATCCCCTTCCCGACGATGTGGTTAGGCAGGCATCCAAAAGGCTGCACACAGACGATATTGGAAACCCCTTTTTCGATGAGGACGGAAACCTCTCCCGGTAAAAACCAGCCCTCTCCGCTGTGTACGCCGCTCTGCAGTATTCTCGCCGACAGCTGGCGGATCCTTCCGATAGACGCTGGACGATGGAACCTCTGGCTCTGATCCAGCAGCACGAAGATCCTTTTCCTTATGCGGTTCATGACGCTGATGGCCGCCTTGGAAAGAAAGGACGCCATCCGCTTGCCTCCCAGGTGCTCCGCGCGGTACTGCGCGTTCCAGAAGCAGTACTGGAGGAATTCTATCATGCCGGGCATGACCACCTCCATGCCCTCCTTTTCCAGAACCTCGATCAGATGATTGTTGGCCAAAGGCATGTATTTTACCAGCACCTCTCCGACGATGCCCACCTTCGGCTTCTGCTCCTGGCGGAGGGGCATCCGGTCAAAGACCTCTATGATCTTCCTGCAGTTGCGGTAAAACCGCGGCCAGTTCAGCCTGTGATCTCTCAGCGCTTTCTGACAAATCGCCGTCAAATAGGAAAACTGCCTGTTGGCGGCGCCCTCAGTCTTTTCGTAAGGCCGCGTGCGCAGTACGCCCTGGGAAAGCAGGTCGCCATAGATCAGGCTTTGGATTCCCTTCATCAGCAGCGGCACGGAAAGACGGAAGCCGCTGTTCTTCTCCATACCGGAAAAGTTGGCGGAGATCACCGGTATCTTGCCGTAGCCGGCGTGTTCCAGCGCTTTCCGGATCAGGCCCACGTAGTTGGTCGCCCGGCAGGAGCCTCCTGTCTGCGCCGTCATAACGGCAATCCGGTCCAGATCATATTCCCCGGAGCCCAGCGCGTCCAGAATCTGTCCCGTGATTACCAGCGCGGGATAACAGGCGTCGTTGTTGACGTATCGCAGTCCCAGATCCGCCACATTTGCCCCTTCGTTTTTCAGCATAACCAGCCGGTAGCCTCTGCTTTCCATAGCTGCCGCAAGAAGATCAAAATGAAACGGAGACATGGTGGTGCACAAAATCGTATAGCCCTGTTCCTGCATCTTTCTGGTGTATTCCACCCGCTGACCGGCTTTCCGCGCCGCTGTCTGCCTTTTGTCAGACGCGCCCTGCTTCTCTCTTCTGGTATCTACAGCGGCGAACAGGGACCGGAGGCGGATTCTGACAGCGCCCAGATTGCTCACCTCGTCGATTTTGATGCAGGTGTACAATTTTCCCTTTGCTGACAAGATGTCGTGAACCTGGTCGATGGTAATGGCGTCCAGTCCGCAGCCAAAGGAGTTCAGCTGGATCAGATCCAGATCGCTGCGGCTTCCCACATACTCCGCGGCGGCATACAGCCTGGAGTGATAGACCCACTGGTTGTACGCACGCAGAGACACAGTCCTCTCCGCAAGATGAGCCACGCTGTCCTCTGTCAAAACGGCATAGCCGTAGCTGGAAATCAGCGCGGCGATACCGTGGTTCACAAAGTCGTCCGCCTGATACGGCCTTCCGGCGAGAACGATGCCGTGGCACTGATGCTCCTCGATCCATCGAAGCACCCGTTCCCCTTCCCTTCTCATATCATCGTGGAAGCGGGACAGCTCCTCCCATCCTTTCCGCACCGCGCGGGCGCATTCCCGCCTGTCTGCGGCAAAGTGCTCCTCCATAAAGGTCTGAAGCTCCGCGCACAGCGTCTTCTCGTCAGCAAAGGAAAGGAACGGATCAAAGAACTGAACGCCGCGTTCTTTCAGTGCGTCCACATTGTTGCGGATGTTTTCCGGATACGAGATCACCATGGGACAGTTGTATCGATTCTGGGCCGAGGCATCTTTTTGTTCCTCATAGTAGACGCACGGATAGAAAATGCTGGTGATACCCTGGTCGATGAGCCACTGCACATGGCCGTGGGCCAGCTTTGCCGGAAAACACTCGGATTCGCTGGGGATACTGTACTGTCCGCAGGTATAGATCTCCTGATCCGATTCCGGAGACAGCACCGTCCGAAAGCCCATCTCCCGGAAAAATACAGCCCAGAAGGGATAATTCTCGTAGAAATTCAGCGTGCGGGGTATCCCAATAATACCCCTGACCGCCGCTTCCTCCGGCAGAGGCTCATAGTCAAAGAGCCGCTTTCTCTTGTATGCCACCAGATCCGGCGCTTTCTTCTTTCCGCTGTTGTTTCGGAGTCCCTTCTCACAGCGGTTGCCGGATATGTGAATATTTCCATTGGAAAAAGAATGGACGTGGAGACGGCAGTGGTTGACGCAGCCGCCGCAGTAGGAGGTTCCCGTGCGGTAAGACAGCTCCGCGGCCGCATCCAGCGCCATCATGGACGAAGCAGGCTGCGTCCCGCAGCGCTCCCTGGCAATAAGCGCCGCGCCGAAGGCTCCCATCAGTCCCGCGATCGCAGGCCGCACCACCTGTCTGCCCGTAATCAGTTCCAGAGCCCGCAGCACTCCGTCGTTGCAGAAGGTTCCGCCCTGGACGACGATCCGGTTTCCCAGCTCCGAAGGCGACCGCATCTTGATGACCTTAAAGAGAGCATTTTTGATCACGGAATAGGCCAGGCCGGCGGCGATATCCTCCACCGCCGCGCCTTCCTTCTGGGCCTGCTTGACGTTGGAATTCATGAAGACGGTACAGCGCGTGCCCAGGTCGACCGGCCGCTTTGCCTTCAGCGCCATGGCGGCGAATTCCTCAGCGGTATAGCCCAGAGAGTTGGCGAAGCTTTCTATAAAAGAGCCGCAGCCAGAGGAGCAGGCTTCATTCAAAACGATATTGCCGATGCTGCCGTCCTGTATCTGCATGTACTTCATGTCCTGTCCGCCGATGTCCAGAATCCCGTCCACCTCAGGATCAAAGCGTTTGGCGGCGTAAAAATGAGCCACAGTTTCCACCTCGCTGGTATCCATGGAAAAGGCGTCCTTTATGAGAGATTCCCCATAGCCTGTGGAGCAGGCTCCGGCAAGCACAGCGTCCGCGGGTATCCTGCGGCTGATATCGGAGAGGATCTCCTTCGCCGCGGCCAGAGGATCACCGTGATTGCTGCCGTAAAAGGAATAGAGCAGCTCATCTTGTTCGGAAATGAGGACGGCCTTTGTGGTCGTCGAGCCGGCGTCCAGTCCCAGGTAGCACCTTCCGTGCCAGTTCTCCAGCGGACGGCTCTTCAGCACGTTTCCGCTCTGTCGCTTCTGAAAGCGCTCATACTCCGCCTCGTCCTTAAACAGCGGTTCCAATACCCGCTGATCGCTTTTCATGATCTTTGTGCGGGAGATCAGCTCCAGCAAGGTCTTCAGATCGGTCAGCGGACTCTGCTCACATGCCATGGCTGCTCCCTTCGCCGCGAAGAGATGGGCGTCCTCCGGGCAGACAGCTTCCTCCGGGGACAAATGCAGCGTGCGGGCGAAGGCGGCGCGCAACTCTGAAAGATAATGGAGGGGACCTCCTAAAAACGCTACGGTTCCCTGAATCCTCCGGCCGCACGCCAAACCGCTGATCGTCTGGTTGACGATAGCCTGAAAGATGCTGGCGGCCAGGTCGTGCTTTGACGCGCCGTCGTTGATCAAGGGCTGTATATCGCTCTTGGCGAAGACGCCGCATCTGGCCGCGATAGGATACAGCTCCCGGTACTCCTTTGCCAGCTGGTTGAGCCCGCCGGCATCTGTCTGGAGCAGGCTGGCCATCTGATCGATAAACGCCCCGGTGCCCCCTGCGCAGATGCCGTTCATGCGCTGTTCCGTGCCGCCGGTCAGATAGATGATCTTCGCATCCTCGCCGCCCAGCTCTATGACCACGTCTGTGGCCGGAAGCTCTTCCCTGACCGCGGCGGTAACGCCTACTACCTCCTGTATGAAAGGCACGCCGAAGAGCTCTGCCAGCTTCATGCCGCCGCTTCCGGTTATGGCAGCGCGGCAGGAGACGTTTCCTTCCGTATCGTACATCTCTGACAGCAGACGGCAGACAGTTCTGGATATATCCGCGTTGTGCCTGTCATATCTGCTGTAGCCCATGGTGCCGTCCGGCCGCAGCGCGGCCATTTTGACCGTGGTAGAACCTATATCTATTCCAATTCTATATCTTGCTTCCTTGTTTTTCATAGGGCTTACCCGTCTTTCTGTAATGTCTGCTTGTTCTCTTGACTTTATCCTAACAGACACAAAATGCAAAGGCAATACGACTAAAGTTTGCTTTTTGCGACAGCGGCCTTTGACGGCGAATATCTTTCTAAAGCTCGGATTTTGTGATATACTGTAGAAAAGAAAACTACCATTTCCAGGAGGCGCGTGATGACATATACATATCCAGATCACCAGGACAGGCTGACCTGCCAGCTGATCGAAACAGAATACGATGGGGCTTATTGGGGAAAGAGCGAGGAAGCCGTGCTGAAACAGGCATGCCAGATGATTACGGCTCTCCGTCAGCAGAACAAAGGCAAATGGGCCGGTGAAACCGGTGAAAAAATACGCATGCTGGATCTTGGATGCGGGCTTGGAAGGCTCTTTTCCGTCTTTTCCGGAGCTTACGCAGACGAAATCACGGCAGCGGAGCCGGATCAGGATCGGTACGCAGAGGCGGTAAAGGAAGCTGAACGGGTCAGCAAAATGACGGCGGGCTCTGTAGCGGTCCTTCACGGCGATTGCAGTGTTTTGCCGGAGGAAAGCCGGTTCCAGATCGTCCTGTCCAGCCACGTGATGCAGCATATTCCCCAGGACATGGCGGAGGATCTGATGAGTGAAATGGCCCGCAGGCTGGTGCCGGGAGGACTTTTGATCCTGACCACCACGTGTACAGACGGAGCGGAAGACCTGTTTTTCAGAGAAAGATGGCTGGACGGCGCGCGTCATGAAGAAGCCATAGACGTGAAAACCTTTGATGAGACCTTCGGATTGCCGGACATACTGCCCGTGCGGATCTTCGCGGTGGACACGCTGAAGAAGATGGCACAGCGCCGCGGGCTGACCTGCAGAAAGGTTCTGGCCTATCACTACAAAGACCATCATGATCCGGACGAAGATCTGAAAGCCAACGAAAACCGCGATCTTCAGGGAGCCAGAGACGCCATGTACCTCTTTGTAAAGGAAACGGAGAAAGACCCGGTCACCATCGACGGAAATATTTGCTATCACTTCAGCTTCAGCATCTTTGATGAGAAGACCGGACTGCGGACGGACGATGAGCCGGAGCTTCGCGCGGCCATTGGCAGGGCCTATCCCGACGCGGTGTTTCAAGACGATGAAGAGGCTCTGGCAGAACCGCTGTTCCGCGACCTGAAGACCGGTCAGGAATTCCTACACGGCGGCGGCCTGCCCTTCAGCTGCTTCCGCGTCCTGCTCAAAGGCTACCAGCTTCAGTTCAGAGATTATCAGGTGGCTGACTCCGCCGTGTTCATGACTGTATTCTCTGAATCGGATACTGTTCAGATCTGCGTCTGCCTGAGCGTAAAGAACGCAGGCATCGATGATTACGTGTATTTCCGCCACGTTCAGGGCAACGGAGCAAAGCTGTTAAACAGCGACGGGCGCATGATCTCGGTCAAGGAGATCTTTCAGGAGGTCAGCGGCTGTCTGGGCCGATTGATCACAGATGTGGAAGAGACCTATCTCGTGGAAGTGAAGCACTGGGGCGGCTATGAGAATGTCAGCGACGTCACCGAGATTACGGAACGGGAAACCAAGCCGATCTACGGCATCATGACCGGCGACGAAGGCTGGCGGCACGTACCGGAGGAGCTGGCGAGGACGAGAATGGAGAACAGCTGGGGCAGCCGGGCCTTCATCCGGTTCATCTCCTTTGGCGCCAATTCTGTCTTTTTCAACCTGTATCAAAACGAGCATGCCGCGGATTACCGGGAAAACCGGCGGAAATTTGACGGAGCGTACTACGGCGACATGAACCCGTATTTTCTGATGGATAATCCTATCGCCGGGGTCAATCACGGCATCCTGTTCTCCATGGAATTGGTCATGGTCATCAAGACCATCTGCAACCGGATTCTCCGCAGACAGGCCGGCTACTATATCGGCGGCCAGGGAACCCAGCTCCGCTCCGAGATCCGGAAGCTGAAAGCCTACAGGGGC
>CALLDR010000031.1 GCA_937997955.1 uncultured Emergencia sp.
TATTTCCACCACCAATAAATAATGCGGAATAATTTTCTAAATTTTTATTAAATAAATCAGAACCCGAAACAACCATATCTATATTTGGAACATCAACCCCTTTTAATTCATCTTTAATCCATTCATAACAGCTTGGATATCTTTCACTTGGCATAGCAAGTGGAATATATAATATAGGTTTATTATGATCTATAACTTTATTTAATTTCTTATTTGCATCAACTGTTTGTTGTCCACAACCTCCACCGCATAAAAATATTCTCATCCTATCTCATCTCCAGATACATTTCTCTTGTTATTAAAAGTTGTTTTGCTCTTACTTTCTTTGCCAAAAACTAACTCTTTTTTCGTAATTCTATTGAAAAAATCAAAAAATGCTATAATTAACACAGTTGATTTAATCAATCTTTGGAGTGCATTTTTTCGAGTATAAGAAAAGTTAAGGCTCGTTTGTAAGGGCAAACATGGAAGATATCTCCGTTTTGGTTTTTCCCTTATTTTATCATGAAGAAAGCAGAGAGGGCAAGAGAGCGGTTTTCAATTTAAGGGACTTTCGGCAGATTTTTCCCGACAAAACCAAAAGCCCCGAGCGGCATTGCTTCCGCTCGGGGCATAATCTTAGTATTTGCGTTTAAGCCTGAGGCTGATTGTTGTCACAGTTGGGGCACTTGCCGGCTTCGTTCAACGGCGAACCGCACTTGCCGCAGAATTTGGCTACGGGTGCGCTCTGCGGGACTTGGGGCTGCGGGTTCTGAGGCTGTGCTGCCTTAGACCGAAGCTGCTGGCGCAGGTCGCCCATGTCGGGGGCCATGAAAATGCCGTTCTTCTCTTCGTTTCCGTTCTGGCTGCGGAGCTTATTGTTGATGGAGATTACGTTTTTCAGCAGCAAGACTGCCATCATCAACAGTTCATACACCAGTCGGATCATAATGGGTCCGAGGATCATGGTCAGGATGCCGTAGACGCCCAGCCAGTGGCGATTGCCAAAGTAGTCTTCAGGCGCGGCAAAGAGCATGAAGAAACCCAGAATGATCATATCTGCCGTGAAGAAAATGTACAGAGCCTGCAGAATTTTCTCTACGATCAGGTACTTGAAATTGCAGGTATCGTGGAGGAACTTGCCGAAAGCATTGAGCTTTTCGCGGCGTTTTTCGGGGACGATAAACACATAGGCCAAAACTGTGGCGACGATAGCCAAAATTCCGCCGACGATGGTGAATATACCGAGCTGCTCGATTGCATCACTATAAATATTCATGTTGTACCTCTCTCTTTCTTTGCTGTAATGATTAGGTAAACAGGTACCCTCTAAGCTCAAAATAGCATACCTCTAAATCCGAAATTTGTCAAGATTCAGATCTATATGGAACGTTTAAGGCAGAGCGCCTTCCGAGCAGCCGCAGGGTGAGCTTGCTGCGCCGGTATCAAGGAAAAGTCCACCGCAATTTCACGAAAATTGCGGTGGACTTTTGGCAAATTTGAAATTTAGACAGATACCCTCTCGGGCTTCCAGCCGGTGTATCTCGTCGTCGGCAATGGTCTGCACGATTTTGAAAATCTGCTTTTTACCGTTGTGGGTCACTCTTATGACATGTGGCTTTGGGTTGCGTGTCAAACGGGCACTTCCATCAATCGTTCACCGTTATCCAACGTCCGGTTTCCGCCGACCGTTTCACGGCATCGCAAACGCGTTCCACTCGATACCCTTCTGCGAAGCTGGTAGACGGCTGCTTGCCTTCTACCACCGCTTTGATAAACTCGTAGGATTCGATGGATTTCAATTCGCCGTACCCAATGTTCATTCCGGGAATGTTCCAGGTCACTTCCCCGTGAAAATGCGCGGGGCCGGTGTAGATTGTCTTAAAGCCCCTTCTGTCGTCGGGGTCGCCAGCCAAACACACCTGCAACTCGTTGAGTCGCTCGTAGTTGAAGTAGAGGCTGCCCAGAGTGCCGTGAAGCTCTACCGTGATGAAGTTGTTGCGACCCCAGGCGTTTCTCGTGGCCTCGATGCTGCCTACCGCGCCGTTTTTAAACTTCACGAGGAAGCTGTCCTCATCATCCACGTCTACGGCCTTCCGCTTCGCGTCGGCTCCGAGCTTTACGGTGCCCAACAGGTCTGTGCCGCCTTCCTGCACCGGCCGCTCGGTGATGTAGGTCTGCATCATGCCGGTTACCGCCTCGATGTCACCCGCCAGATACTGGGCGATGTCGATCACGTGCGAGGCGATGTCGCCAAGCGTCCCCGCGCCGGCGATGTCTTTCTGGAACCGCCAGGAGAGCGGGGAGGCAGGATCGGCCGACCAGCTTTGCAGATAGGTGCACCGCACGTTGAGAATTTTGCCGATGGATCCCTCATCGATGAATTTCTTGGCGAGGTCGATCGCCGGAACGCGCCTGTACTGGTAGGCGTTCATGGCAATGATCCCCTTTTGCGCCGCTTTCTTTGCGGCCTCCGCCATGGCCTTCGCGTCCTCCAATGTCGAGGCGATTGGCTTTTCGCAGAGTACGTGCTTCCCTGCGTTCAGCGCAGCGATGGCGATTTCGGCGTGGACGTTGTTCGGCGTGCAGATACTTACCACGTCGATCTCGGGATCGTTGACGATGTCGCGCCAGTCCGTGCAGCATTTTTCAAAGCCGAAGCGCTCTTTCGCGTCCGCCGCGATTTCCGGGACGATGTCGCAGATTGTCTTTAAAACCGGCACGGCCGGGGCCGGCCAGAAATACTTGGGCATGTCGGAATACCCGATTGAGTGCGCTTTTCCCATGAACCCGGCACCAACCAGGCCCACATTCAGTTTTTTCATTGTAAAATCCTCCCATTCTAAGATGCCCTCCTGCGCCGCGCGCCGTTGACCGACGCCGCGGACGGGAGGAATTTTAGATCAGCTTGCCTTGCAGGAAACGGTACGATGTCCGGCAGGCTTCTTCCGGGTCGCCGGCAAAGCCGTCAGCCTCCACCAGATAATCTCCTGCATATCCCTTTTCCTTCAGGAACCGCAGAACTCCTTCGACATCGACGTGCCCGGTGCCCAGCGGGGCAAATCCGTTTTCGTCCAAATCCTTCAGGTGGACGAAGGAGATTCTGTCGTAGTACTTTTTGACGATCTCCAGAGGATCTCCGCCGCCGGCAGCCAGATGCGCCAGATCCGGGCAGATCTTGATGTCGCTCACCGAAAAGAGTCGGTCGATCTGTTCCGGCTTTTCCGCCATGGAACCGAGATGCGGGTGGTAGCTTGCCTCGATGCCGTGGGCGGCGAAGACCTTTTCTGCCTCCTTCAGCCCTTTGGCCAGAAGCGCATAGTCACCCGTCTGGACGCCTTTCCCACGTATGGCACCGCCGCAGAACGCCACGTAGGAAACGCCTACCTGTTCCGCCAGAGCAGCGACTGTCTCCATGTGAAACATCTCGTCCTCCAGCGCGTCTGGGTAGATAAAATTGGCGCCCACGCAGACGCTCATCATGCCGGCACCGTAGCGGGCCAGCATGTCTTTGAGCACTTGGATGTCTGAACCGTATTTGGTCAGGTTCCCTTCCAACACCTCAATATACCGAAAGCCTGCGTTTGTGATTTTTTTCAGCACCGCTTCGTCGTCGCAAAGGGTCAGATACCGGATGTCCTTAATGCTTGTAACGCCGCCTCCTTCTCCTACCAGAGGGCCGAACGCATTTGTCATATAACCGAGTTTCATGTCTGCTCCTTTCTTGTTTTTATAAATTTGCGCAAATTAGTTTTACTTCCATTATGATACTCTGCGCTGCGGCGATTGTCAATTTCTACTTGCAATTTCGAGAAAATTCGTTTGTTTCGCCAAATATAAGGAACAAAATTAGGCATTTCCAATCAAGCTTTCTTTTCGCTTGCGATGCTTTGACACCTGTGTTAGGCTGTCCGGTCCGTTTGCTCGTTGGAAGATGCCTTGACTTCTCGTTCTTTCGTGTATATTTGCGCAAATTTTCTTTACTGCGCCAAAAAAAAACGCGGCCGAAAAGCCGCGCGGGGGATAGGGGCAATGAAAAATTCCGGGAACCCGGCTTGCGCGGGCGCTATGTAAAAAGCGGATAAGCCCTGCTTCCAGATGCTTATCCGCTTGATATTCTGCCGACCGGTTTGGACGTGGCGAACCGCCGTTAAAGTGCGCCGGTGCTGCGGTCGATCGCGTTGCGCAACGCCGCCGGCGGATCCTCCTTGAAAATCGCCTTCCAGTTTTTCAGCAGGTTCTCCCGGTCGATGCTGATGGGCTCCACCCCGATGAAGGAGGGGACCGCTTTTCCCAGCAGGCCGTTGGCCGCCACCATTGCGATGGCTTCCCCCTGTTCATAGGGGCACTGCGCGCTAATCATTTTGACCATGCCGCCCTGTGCCATCTGCATGGCGATGGCATAGTCCAGATCTCCCGTGACGATCGCGATGTCCGTGCGCTCCAGCTCCGTCAGGGCCTTTATCACCTCCAGCGCGGGACCGTCCCAAGAAACATACAGAGCCTGAATCTCCGGGTACATCCCGATGAGCTTCAGTGTTTTCTGATAGACGTCCACCTCTGTCAGGAAATTGACTTTTCCGCACACCCGGATTTCCGGGTATTCCTCCGTCAGAACTTGTTCCGCCGCGCCGTCCCGTTGCTTTGTGGCAAAGAAGTTCTGCTCGCCGTGGCAAATCAGCCCCGCATATTTCAGGCCGTGCCGTACCATGTACTCGCCCAACCCGCGGCCCATACTGTCCCCGTGGGCTCGCTCATTTACGGAGATGCAGGAGATGTAATCCTTCGGGGTGAGTCCCTCCGGGACATTGGTGATCAGCACCAACCGGGTGTCGCTGTCCGCAATCGAGCGGAAGGCTTCCGCGGTGCCCCGAGTATCAACGGGGATCGAGATTAGGAGATCCGGCTTCAGAAATTTGATGCTTTCCAACTGTTTGCATTGCAGCGCCGCGTTGAAATGAGCGTCTGTGACGGCGATGATGGAAATCCCAAGCTCGTCGAAGACTTTTTTGATACCCTTTTCCTGCAGGCGCATCCACGCCTTGCCCATATAGTGGAATGAGATCGCCGCCGTGTACTGCTTTTGCCGAATCTTTTCCTTTTCCACTTCGGATAAGGCAAGGCCGCCCGCACCCGCTGCCCGTTCCCCGAAGGGACCCCGGCCGATTCCGCAGGTGGAGTTGCGCACATTGAGGATTGAGGGGAGAGTTTTCGTGCAGTACGCATGCGCGGGCGAAGAGAGGTTTGCAATTTCGCCGCGGTCAATCCGCCGGAACAGCAGGTCCGCGGCGGAAAGCGCAAACTGCCGTGGCTGCTTATCCACGCAAGTGAGCTCCGGCGTTGTCAGCGAGGCCCATTCCGGATCGTTCAGGCTGACGACAGAGAGGTCGCCGGGCACGGCGATGTTGTGGCCGATTCCATACCGGATGGCGGGAATCAGAGGCAGCGAGTCGGCAATCACGACCGCGGTGGGCACAGGCTCTGCCGCGACGATCTGCGCCATAGCTTCGGCGGCCAACGCCTCGGTTTTCAAGCCCGCGCGGACCAGCACTTTTTCCAACGCAATGCCGGAATCCTCCAGAGCCTTCCTATAGCCTTCAAACCTTTGGGTGCCGCACACTTCCGACTCACACAGGTAA
>CALLDR010000032.1 GCA_937997955.1 uncultured Emergencia sp.
ACTGGTGGCGCGGAGCATGTACGCGAAAGCGCCGAGCGGAAAGAAATCTATCAAAGTCTACTGGTTCAACAAGGACGGCAGTGAGCTGAACTTTGACGGCTACGAAGTATATCGTTCCCTGAAGAAGGACAGCGGCTATGGAACCAAACCGATCTTTAAGACAACAAAGGCAAGGTACTACAATACCGCCATCAAGAAAGGAACCAAGTACTACTACAAAGTCCGCGCTTATAAGATGATCAACGGTGAAAAAGTTTACACCCAATACTCCTTAAAGGCGTGGCGGACAGCGAAATAGGAATTGGCTTGGTCAAATCCTGAGACATAAGGACCCGCAGGGCTGCAGGCTCTGCGGGTCTGTTCATGCTTTAAACCTTTATAAGCCTGATTTGCATGCTTAGGTTTCATATGCGCTTCAGACTTTTACAGCGTCTACGCCGCAGAGAGCAAGGCATTTAGGAGCCCGTTTCAATCTGCCTGACTCTGTTTTCTATAGAAAACATTTTGGCTAATTTGGAAAACAAAATGGTCGGCGCGATGATAAGAAGAGGGAAAAAGTGGGTTTTCAGGTTGATTTGCGGCATGATCATGCCAAAAATCCTCTTAAAGTAACGAATTTTATTGAAAATATCAGCTCAGATACATGACGCTGCTGCCGATTCTTAAATTTCGTTTTCTATAGAAAACATTTTCGCAAATTTGGAAAACAGTTGGCTTTGTCAATCTGCCCGGCTTTGTCAATCGGCCCGGCTTTGTCAATCCGCCCGACTTTGTCAATCTGCCCGGCTTTGTCAATCCGCTCGGCTTTGTCAATCTGCCCGGCTTTGTCAATCCGCAAAAAGAATTGCCATTGGCCTGCGAATCGTATATACTAATCTTACATACAGGCTGTGGTCCGGCCAGCACATCGGACGGCAGGCTGTGGACAAGGGTTCAGCGCAGAGATGGGCGCGGGCAGCGTTTGAGTGGCCCATGTAACCTATACAACCTATGCAGCATAAGAACATCGTACCAGAGAGGAAGAACGTGAAGAAGACAACCGGAGGACAGAGAGAAAAGAGGAAAGAAAAGAGAAGGATTGGTTTTATCGCCCTTTGCGTGGCGGTGATCTGCGCGTGTCTGCTCTCCGCAGGCTGCGCGGCTCCATCGATGGAAACTTCACCGACTGAAACTCCATTGACTGAGAATTTACCGGCGGAGGAGATAGTAACAGAAGATGTAGTTCTGGAAAACAGCGGCGGCTCCTATACTAAGGCTCAGATCGTGATACCGGCCAATTACGAGGAGACGAAGCTTCCTTTGGTTACACTGAGCCACGGCTTTCGCGGCAGCATGGACAGCGCAGGAGGCAATTACCTGGCCGAAAGCCTGGCAAAGGCGGGGATCGCCACCATCCGCATGGACTTCGCTCGGTGCACCGACGCTGCGGGGAAGAATCAGGTCAACCAGTATACTGTCGATACCATGGTCAGCGACCAGCTCTCCGCCATCGAGTATATGATCGGCCGCTATAACGTGGACCCCCAGCGCATCGGTCTTTACGGGAGAAGCCTGGGCGGACGGGTAGCCATGACCATGGCCAACGAGAATAAGGGCGGCTATGATTTCAAGGCGCTGGCGCTGGTTGCGCCGGCGGGCAACGGAAATGCCCTGCAGTATTATATGGGCGGACAGGACAAGTGGTCCGCCATGAAGGCGGAGGCAGTCGAGAAGGGCAGCGTAGTCCATCAAAAGGTGATCCTGACGCCGGAGTTTTTCACGTCCATCGAGGACTACGTGCCGTCAGAGAACGGAGGCAAGTTTCAGCATCCCGTCCTTGTGATCTATAATACAGAGGACTACGTTGTCCTGCCGCAGACCTCCCTGGAGTGCGCCGAAAGCTACAGCGATGTAAAGATCACGAAGATAACCTCGTCAAAGAGTCCACACGGATGTGAGATGGGCTTTCAGTCATCTAGGATCAAAGACCGTCTGCTCAAAGAGATTACGGCCTTCTTCAAAGAGAATCTGTAGGAAACGCGCGGAAAACCTGTAAAAAGCCGCGAAAAACAGGGCATGTAAAAGGATTTTGACAAAGGTTTTTCATTCATGTAAAAGAGATTTGGTAGAAAAACGAACATAGATTTTGTATGATGAGTATGCTTTTGATCAAAGCAGAAAAGACAGCGAGGTGGAAGCATGGAAATAGGAAGCAAGCTCAAAGACGCGCGGAACAGCAAAGGACTGACCCAGGAACAGGCTGCCGAAGCCCTAGACGTCAGCAGGCAGACGATTTCAAACTGGGAGAATAACAGATCCTATCCGGATATCATCAGCGTGATTAAAATGAGCGGCCTCTATTCCGTAAGTCTTGACCACCTTCTCAAGGAGGAAAAACCTATGAATGAGGAAAAATCTATGAATCAGACCTATCAGGAGTTTTTGGAAGAGAGCACAAACACGGTGCGGGCGAAGCGAAGGCTGGAGAAGGCGATCCTGTTTTTGACGTATTTTCTCGTCTGGGCTGCCGCCATGGTGTTTTTCTGGCAGATGAATGGACCTGTGACATCTCAGCAGGGAGCCGTCGTTTTCAGGTGGATACTGCTGCCGGCGGTTCTATTGGCGATTACCATATGCATCGCCAAAAATAATTACTGGGGAAGGGGAAACTGGTTCGCTGTCCTGATGGCGGCTGTTACCTATCTTACAGTTCCCTATACAGAGTTTGTGGAATTTGCGGACGGGCCGGAAATGGCATTTACCTTCTGCTTTCCCAATTTCAGATATATGTCGGCGGGCATCATCATCGCCGCATGCGGCCTCTGCATAGGCGCTTTCTGGAACAGAAGAACGAAGAAGAAGGAAGCAGACATCGATCAAAAGGAAGCATGAGAACCGTATAACGAATGAAAATCGAATGAAAATCGCATGGAAACCGCGCGGGAAACGCGCGAAAAAAGGGGCCGGAGCCCCTTTTTTCATTTCCATGCGGTTTTATAATGCAGTCCTGTTCATGACGCTTTATCTTCTCGGCTGCGGCCGCTTCGGCGGCCGGCACGTGTCTTCGCACGGATCCGAGCAGGCCGGTTCACATTCGCACTCACATTCACACGGGTCTTCGCAGTTTTGTGTATTGCACTCTTTGATGCCGGCAGGGAACAAGCTCGGGAAGGTGCTGCAGATGGCGTTTTGCTGCAGGGGCGCCTGGGCGTAGCCGGTGGAGAGCACGCAAAGCTGCACCGGAACCACCACCTTCTTCTCGCAGGTCAGACAGATGGCGACGATCAGGTTGCCGCTGACTCTGCCTTCGCAGTCCATGGCCAGGTCGCGTCCGCAGTTGTTGGTCGCCAGGCGGGCTTCACAGGCAGAATTGCAGAACTCCGTAAACCGGGGCATGAAAGCCGTGTCGATGGTGGAAGGCATGCAGATTTCGAAGAAGTTGGTCAGGATCATCGGCTGATCCGGGTCCGCGATGGTTACGTCGGTGCAGACCGTGAAGATCACCTCGTTGTTGCAGCTGTCGCACAGCAGCAGATCCAGCTCGATGGATACGCCGCCTGAGACCGCTACGCTCTGCGTGCCGAAGACAGGCGTGCCCTTGCATTTATCGTCACAGTCGGAAGTTTCAGCGTACATGATTCTCTCCGAATATGTACCGTCAGCGCCTACGACTCTCAGCTCCTTGCCCTTGCCGTCCATCAGGAAGGAAGCGCCCGATATGGCCGTATCCACATCCAGCGTCAGATTGCGGCGGTCTTCCACGTTGTCAGGGTTGAAAAAGCGCCTGCACCTGATGTCGACGACCCTTTTGATCCTGTGTCCCTGCGGAATGCACGGGCGGAATTCCTGGTCGTTAAAGGTCTTCATGCCCTGCAAGTTGAATCTGACGGCATCAAATACCTGCTGTACATAGATCGGGGCTGTGCAGACGCTGTTCATATCTCCGTCAAATTCGCACAAATTGTTGGAATTGCAGCAATTTTGATAGAGGTCTCCTGTCACTCTATTTCCAAAGCAACTCATATTTTTACCTCCTTGTTGGCTTGATAATCTTTCGTGATTAGTATATGAATCCCGGCAATTTTGTGTTACAATAACTGTTACATGAGAGAAACAGGAGGCGGACAGAACCATGTGTCAGGACAAAGATCAGAGAGATCAGAGAGATCAGAGAGACGAAATAGGATTGGACGAAGAAGATCAGAGAGAATTTGATCAGGGAGAGCTGGATCAAAAAGAATCAGCTCAGGGACAGGCTCAAAGCAAATCAGCCGAAGGGCAAGGTGAAAGAGAACCGGGCGAAGAACAGGCTGAGAAAAAGCAAGGCGAAGGAAAACAGGCTGAGAAAAAGCAAAGACTGCGGCAATTGACTGCCGTTGCTGCCGCGAAAAAAGACGCGGAGGAGCCGAAGCCCGGAAACAACAAAACCAAGTCGTTAAAGGTGCTGCTGGAAGCCATCATGCTGTGCATTTTCGCCTTTATTGTTTTAATGACCGATTTTCTGGGTAGTAAATTCGGTGAGGCAGCGGGAAATGTGGCCCTGGTCATATGCGCGCTGATATTGGCGGCCCTGCTGTTTTGGCCAAGCAAAAAACGATAGGAGGCATTTATATATATGGTTATTACGAAAACGTTAAGCTCAGGCGTTCGGATCGTCATGGAACAGATTCCATACGTCCAGTCCGTGGCTATCGGCATCTGGGTCCGCGCCGGGGCGGTGGACGAAGAACAGAAATATGCAGGCATTTCCCACTTTATCGAACATATGATGTTTAAGGGGACGACCCATCGTTCCGCGCGGCAGATCGCGGCGGACATCGACAAGATCGGCGGACAGATCAACGCCTTTACCGGCAAAGAGGCCACCTGCTACTACGTCAAATCCATCAGCAGCAACTACAAGAAGGCTGCCGACGTGATCTGCGACATGCTGGAGAACGCCGCTCTGGACCGTCAGGAGATGAACAAAGAGCGGCAGGTCATCTGCGAAGAGATCAAGATGACCCTGGACACGCCGGACGATCTGGCCCACGACACCATCACATCTCTGGTGTTCAAAGGCACGCCCCTTGGCAAGTCCATCATCGGCACGCCGACCAGCCTGAAGCGGATCACCCGGGGCGTCATGGCGGACTATCTGGACAGACAATACACCAGAGACAGCATGGTCATCTCCGTCGCGGGGAATTTTGACGCCGACGACGTGTGCGCCTATTTCGATCAAAGGCTTTCCGTCAGACGGCCTTCAAAGCCGGCGGCAGAGCCATCGCCGGCCGCGTACGTTCCGGCGAGAAAGGTGATCACCAAGGACATCGAGCAGTCCCATATCTGCCTGGCGACCAAAGCCCTCAGACTGGGCGATCCGCGCTACTACGCCTTTGCCATTCTCAACAACGTCATGGGCGGCAGCATGAGCTCAAGGCTCTTCCAGAATATCCGGGAAGAAAAGGGCCTGGCCTATTCCGTCTATTCCATGACCGGCGCGTTCAGAGGCGACGGCTATTACAATATCTACGCCGGCGTCAGCCACGACAAGGTCCGCGACGCCATCGGCGGTATCCGTGAGGAGCTGGAGATCCTGGGAGAGAAGGGCATCACAGAAGAAGAGCTGGATTCCTCCAGAGAACAGCTGAAGGCGTCCTACATCTTCGGACAGGAAAACGTAGCGGGCAGAATGTTCAAAAACGGAAAGAACACCCTTTTGACCGGAAACGTGCAGACGGACGAAGCCGTTATCGCGGCCTTTGACGCGGTGGACATGGACGCGATCCGCCAGGTCAGCAGCATGATCTGCGATTTCAGCCAGTATTCCGCGGCTCTGGTCACCCGTGACCGTCTGGATCTGGCGAGAGCGATGAAAGGTTAGGTGCCCCATGGATAATGAAACCGTAAAGATCAGGATCATCAGCAAGAGCGGCAGCGTCCCAAGATACGAGACGCCGGGCTCCGCCGGCTTTGATCTGCCTGCCTTTCTTGATGAGCCGGTGACGTTAGCGCCGGGGCAGCGGATGCTGGTGCCTACAGGTATTTACATGGAGCTGCCGGAGGGCTTCGAGGCCCAGGTCAGGGCCAGAAGCGGCCTGGCCGTTAAGCACGGGATCGGCCTGGTCAACGGCATAGGAACCATAGACAGCGACTACAGAGGCGAGCTGCGCGTCCCTTTGATCAACTGGGGGCAGGAGCCTTTTACCATTGAAAGCGGGGACCGCATCGCGCAGGTGGTCATCGCCAGATATATGAGAGCAGAGCTGGAACCGGCCGACAGCCTCAGCGATACCCAGCGGGGAGAAGGCGGTTTTGGACATACGGGAGTATAGATATGCTGTATCGTGAAGATTTGGAAAAGAGAGAAGAGCTGCTGGCGCCGGGCGCGGCCCGTTCAGCCAGCTCCAGAGGCAGGGACGTCTACGAGGAGCCCTGCAGATTCAGAACGGAGTTTCAGCGGGACAGAGACAGGATCATTCACTCCAAGTCCTTCCGCAGGCTGATGCACAAGACCCAGGTATTCCTGTCGCCGGAAGGGGACCACTACCGGACCCGGCTGACCCATACGCTGGAGGTATCCCAGGTGGCCAGGACCATCGCAAGGAGCCTTGGCCTCAACGAGGATCTGACCGAGGCCATCGCCATGGGCCACGATCTGGGCCATACGCCCTTCGGGCATAACGGAGAGATGATCCTGAACCAGATCCATCCGGGCGGATTTCACCACAATGAACAGAGCCTGCGGGTGGTGGAGGTGCTGGAATCGACGCCGAGCCGCAGGGGCATGAACCTGACCTATGAAGTGAAAGACGGCATTTTGAACCACACGGGGAGCCTTCCCGCCGCCACGCTGGAAGGACAGGTCGTCAAGATCAGCGACCGCATCGCCTATATCAATCACGATATCGACGACGCTATCCGCAGCGGCGTCATCACCCTGGAGGATCTGCCGAAGGACGCTATAGAGCTGTTTGGCACAGGCCACCGGGCGCGCATCGACCACATGGTGTCCAACGTGGTGTCTTACAGCGACGGCAGGGATTTCGTCTCCATGGACGAAGAAAACGGCGCCATGCTGCAGCGGCTGCGCAGCTTCATGTTTGAAAACGTCTATCGCAGCCAGAAGGTAAAGAAGGAAGAGGATCTGGCCAAGGTGGAGGTGGTTCTCAGCTCCCTCTACGAGTACTTTCTGAAGAACCCTGAGAAGCTTCCGGAGGATCACAAGCGGATCTGGAAGGAAGAGGGTATCCACATGGCCTGCAAGGACTATGTCGCGGGCATGACCGACCGCTACGCGCTGCATCTCTATTCAGATCTGTTCGTCCCGAAAGGATGGAAATAGGGAAGGGTTTTTCTGAAAAAGGAGATTTTCTAAAAAAAAGTTTGAAAAAAATAAAGGAAACCGGACTTTTTTGTAGAATATATACTACGAAAGAGTAAGTGAGGGATTTTGCATGAGTTTTTCTTTTTCTAGTTCTGCCATAGAAAACCTGAAAAGCCAGGTCAACATTGTCGACGTGGTCGGCCGCACGGTGCCGCTGAAGCGCGCCGGCAGCAACCACAAGGGCGTATGCCCGTTTCACAATGAAAAGACGCCTTCCTTCGTGGTGTCCGAACAGAAGCAGATCTTTACCTGCTTCGGCTGCGGCGCTACCGGCGACGTCATCGAGTACGTGAAGCGGTACTACAATCTGGATTTTGCCGAGGCCGTGGAAAAGCTGGCCGGTGAATACGGCATACCTATGGAAAAGAAGGGCTACGACGAGAACCGCAGCATCTACTATCAGACCAATAAGCTGGCAGCCGGCTTTTTCTACCGTTCCTTTACGGAACGGGCCAACAAAGGCTACGCGTATATGAAGCGCAGAGGCATCACACCGGCAGTTTTAAAGAAATTCGGTATCGGCTACGCTGACGAACAGTGGGACAGCCTTTACCGCTATTTGCTTTCTCAGGGCATCGACAAGAAGATCATGGTGGAGCTGGGTCTGGTTTCAGAGGGACGCAACGGCAAATGCTACGATAAGTTCCGCAACAGGGTCATCTTTCCCATCATCAATACCGGCGGCAAGGTCATCGGCTTCGGCGGCCGGGCCATCGATCCGGAAGATAACCCGAAATACCTGAACTCGCCGGAGAGCAAGGTCTTTCAGAAGAAGAACAACCTCTACGGGCTGAACCTGTCGCGTCAAAGCGTGGGGAAAGAAAATTACATTATTCTGGTCGAAGGATATATGGACGTCATCGGCCTGTATCAGAGCGGCATCGAGAATGTGGCAGCCTCTCTGGGAACCGCTTTGACCGAGAATCAGGCCAGACTGATCAAGAGATATACCCGGGACGTGATTCTGTCCTACGACGCGGACAGCGCCGGACGGGCGGCCGCCCTCAGGGGTCTTGAAATACTGAAAAAAGAGGACTGCAAGGTAAAGGTCCTTCACGTGACGGACGGGAAGGATCCTGATGAATACATCAAAAAGAACGGCAAGAGCGCGTTTCTGAAGCTGATCGACGGCGCGCTGCCTTACGGCGATTACCGTCTGGAATCCCTCAAGGCGGGGTTCGACCTGGACCGAGATGAAGATAAAATCGATTACATCAGGAAGGCGACGAGGGAAGTCCTCAGCCAGCTGAGCCCTGTAGAGCAGGATATTTATACGAAAAAGCTTGCGAAAGAATTAAAAATCGCCGAAAGCGCGATTAAAATGGAACTTTTAGGAAATGATAGTACCGAAAAGACCCATTTTGTTCAGAGAAAAGAGGAAACGGAGGAACTGGCGCCGGATATTTCGCCGGTGGAGAAGACGCTGCTGCGGGTGATGCTCACCGAGGAGTCCTATATCGAACGGCTCCAGCAGTTTCCGGAAATCCTGGAGAGCGACTTTTCCCGGAAGATGTATCAGCTTTTGCTGGAAGAGTACAGGCAGTTCCGCCGGGTAGATATCAATAAACTGCTGGACGGATTGCCCCGCGCCGACGGGGACAGACTTTCAGAGATCATGGATCACGTGATCGTAGGCGGAAATGAGGAAAAGGTCTTCGACGACTGCGTCAGGACGTGGAAGCAGAACCGTCTGGCAAAGGAAGAGCAGAGGCTGATCACTCTGCTTTCCATGGCTGATGAAGAAGATAATCAGGAGAGGATCCGGCAATTGACGGAAGAACTGATGAAAATACAACGAGAACGCAAACAAAACCAAAACCAGTAGGGGGACATAGAATGAGCAAAGACGAAAAAAAACCAACCAATTTAGCTGAAGCATTTGCGGGCATGACACCGGATCAGATCAAGAATGAACTGATCAGCCAGCTTGTGAAAAAGGCCAAGACGAAGAAAAATGTCCTGACCTATTCAGACATGGCTGATTATCTGGATTCCTTCGATCTGGACAAGAACGTGGTAGATGAGATCTACGACGTGCTTCTTTCCAAGGATATTGAGATCACCAGCGAGACAGAACCTGAGGACTTCGCCATGATCCTGGACGACACCGACGACCTGGACGGTCACGACGCCGACGACGGCATCGTCATGACAGAATCCGGTGAAATCGATATAGAAGCCACCCTGCCGAAGGGCGTCGCCGTAGACGACCCGGTCAGAATGTACCTGAAGGAGATCGGAAAGGTGCCTCTTCTCAGCGCCGACGAAGAGATCGAGCTGGCAAAGAAGATGGAAAAGGGCGACGAGGAAGCGAAGAAAAAGCTGTGCGAGGCCAACCTGCGTCTGGTGGTCAGCATCGCCAAGCGGTATGTGGGCAGAGGCATGCTGTTCCTGGATCTGATCCAGGAAGGAAACCTGGGCCTGATCAAGGCCGTGGACAAGTTCGACTACCGCAAGGGCTATAAGTTTTCCACCTATGCTACCTGGTGGATCCGTCAGGCTATCACCAGGTCCATCGCGGACCAGGCCAGGACCATCAGGATCCCGGTGCACATGGTTGAAACCATCAATAAGCTGATCCGTGTATCCAGACAGCTGCTGCAGACCTACGGCAGAGAGCCGACCCCGGAGGAGATCGCCAAGGAGATGGGTATTTCCGTGGAAAAGGTTCGGGAGATTCAGAAGATCGCCCAGGAACCGGTATCCCTGGAAACCCCGATCGGCGAGGAGGAAGACAGCCATCTGGGCGACTTCATTCCAGATGACGACGTACCGGCGCCGGCAGAAGCCGCGGCCTTCTCCATGCTGAAGGAGCAGCTGGTGGAGGTGCTGGACACCCTGACCGACAGAGAGCAAAAAGTCCTGAAGCTGCGGTTCGGCCTGGAAGACGGACGTTCCCGCACCCTGGAGGAGGTCGGCAAGGAGTTCGACGTAACCCGTGAGCGCATCCGCCAGATCGAAGCCAAGGCTCTGCGGAAGCTGCGCCATCCGAGCAGAAGCAAAAAGCTGAAGGATTATCTGGAGTAAATAGATGAAGCTGAGTGACAGACTGCAATATATTGCTGACCAGATCAAGAATGGAGAAACCATGGCCGATATTGGAACCGACCATGGTTTTTTGCCCATCTATCTGTTGGAGCGGGGGATCTGCCCCAAAGCTATCCTGGCGGATATCAGCAAAGGCTCCCTGAAAAAGGCCGAGGAGAACTGCAAGGCCTTTGAGCAGAACACCGGCAGGCGTCTGAACTGGGAGCTGCGCTTGGGAGACGGCATCGATATTCTGGACGACGGCGAGGCCGACGTGGTGGTCATGGCGGGCATCGGCGGGCAGCTGATGTGCGAGATCCTGGACTGGAACAGGGCCAAGAGCCGTTCCATGAAGCGGTACATCCTGCAGCCGCGGAACCATCCGGGCCTGATCAGGAAATGGCTCTATTATCACGGCTTTTCCATCGTCAGGGAAGGGCTGGTCCGGGAAGGCAAGTACATCTGTGAGATTTTGACCGTGGAGGCGGGCCCTGTGCCGGAAACCCCGCCGGAGCCGCCGGAAGGCGGCGACGCCGTCTTCGCCTATCCTGACAGCATTTTGCTGTGGCGTGATCCGCTGGCGGCGGAATACCTGCGGCGGAAGCTGGAGCTGGAACGGGAGATCCTGCAGAATATCAACACCCGAAGCCAGAATCCGGAGCGGGACAGCAGGGCGGTCAAAGGCCGCATCCGGCAGATTTTGTACTTATTAGAGCAATTGGATTAGAAGAATGGGAGAAACAGATATGAACAGAACGAAACTGATCGAGATCATAGAATCCATCAGCCCCAGCGATATGGCGGAAAGCTGGGACAACTGCGGCTGGCAGGTAAAGTGCACCGGAGAGACGGTGAAGACGGTGCTGGTCGCCCTGGAGGTGACCCATCAGGTCATCGACGAGGCTGTCGCGGAAGGGGCGGAGCTGATCCTGACCCATCATCCCATGCTGTTTTCCGGCATAAAGAAGGTAGACGAAGGGGACGTGGCCGGCGGCTATTTATTCCGCCTGATACAGAACGGGATTTCCGTGTATTCCTGCCACACCAGCTTTGACAGGGCCAGCGGCGGCAACAACGATTACTTGGGAGAGCTGCTGGGACTTGAGAACATCCGGCCGTTTGACGCAGACAACGGATTCTGCCGCAAGGGCGAAACGCCTTTTGAGATCACCCTGGCGGAGCTGACCCACCGGGCGGCGGACGCTTTTTCCATCGACGAGAGCCATTTTCGCAGCGTAGGGGATCCGTCCACCAGCATCGCCACAGTGGGCTGGTGCACCGGCGCGGGCAGCGAATTTATCAGAGACGCCTTTGATGAGGGCTGCGACCTGTACATCACCGGCGACGTGAAATACCACGAGGCGCAGAACGCCAGGGAAATGGGTATCTGCGTCCTGGACGCGGGCCATTACGGTACGGAAAAGATCTTCACGGAGAACATGGCGGAGCAGCTGCGGCGCAAATGCTTTGATGAGGACCTGGACGTGCTGGAATCCTCCAGGGACTTAAATCCCTTTGGCTGATCCCGCTTTTGACCGCTGGACAATATATGGGGATCAAAAAAAGTGCTGGCATTTAATCAAAACCTATGATAGAATTATGTAGTTATGGGTAAGCCAGACAATCGCGTGCAGCGATGCATGAGGAAAGTCCGGGCTCCACAGGGCGAGGATGCCGGATAACGTCCGGCGTAGGCAACTATAGGGAAAGTGCAACAGAAACATTCCGCCGAAACGGGTAATGCCGTGGTAAGGTTGAAATGGTGAGGTAAGAGCTCACCGGCGTCATGGAGACATGGCGGCCGTGTAAACCCCATCCGGAGCAAGGCCAAAATGGGCGCGAAAGGTGGCGGCCCGTCACCGCCCGAGAGGTAGGCCGCATGAGTGTGCAGTAATGTTACGCCTTAGATAGATGATTGTCGAATACAGAACCCGGCTTACAGACTTGCCCATAACTTTAACTTTTTGTCCAAAGAGCCGAAGGCGATTTGCTAGACAAAAGTTATGCTGGAGTTCCCCAGCCTCTGGCTGGCAAGGAACTCGTCGTATCACTTTTTGTCCAAAGAGCCGGAGGCGATTTGGCAGATTCTGCAGAGAAGGGGGAACGTTCATTGACAAAAGAAACAGATACAAAAATGCAAAACACAGAAAACATTATGACTGAAGCCAATAAGATGGGTACGGCGCCGATCGGGAAGCTGCTGGCTACTATGGCGTGGCCCGCGATTCTGTCTATGACGATCAACGCGCTGTACAACGTTGTCGACAGCATGTTCGTAGCCATGGTCAGCCAGAAGGCGCTGACGGCTGTTTCACTGGTCATGCCGCTGCAAATGATGATGATCTCTCTGGCTGTGGGAAGCGCGGTTGGCGTCAATTCCCTGATTTCCAGACGTTTGGGAGCGAAAAGATTTGAAGAAGCTGACAAAGCCGCATCTACGAGTATTCGGATAGGCTTTTTTAATTTCCTGATCTTTGCCTGTGTAGGCATCTTCCTGGCAAAGCCTTTTATGCACGCTTATACCGACGACCCTGAGATCTTCGCGGGCGGCGTTACATACTTAAAAATCATCACGATCTTCTGCCTGTTCAGCATGGTGGAGGTCCAGCTGGAAAAAGTGCTGCAGGCCACGGGCAACATGATCGCGCCTATGATCATCAGCCTTTCCGGCGCTGTGACCAACCTGATCCTGGATCCGATCCTGATCTTCGGCCTGATCGGACTGCCGAAGCTGGGTATCGCCGGAGCGGCCATCGCCACTGTAACCGGCCAGCTGGTGTCCCTGATTGTCGCGACCTTTATGATATTTACCAAGGAGCATCAGGTCAAGGTGCAGCTGCGGGGCTTTAAGATGGACTGGCGGATCGTAAAGGATATCTACGGCGTAGGACTGCCGTCTATCATCATGCAGTCCATCGGATCCATCATGCTGCTGGGCTACAACGCTATCCTGGCGGCCTCACCGACAGCGGTGGCGGTGCTGGGCGTCTATTTCAAGCTCCAGTCCTTCATCTTCATGCCGGTCTTCGGACTGAACCAGGGAGCCATGCCGATCATGGGCTATAACTTTGGCGCGAGGAACAGAAAGCGTCTGATGCAGACCTATCGGTACGCGCTGCTGACCGCTCTGGTCATCATGACCGCAGGGCTGATCCTGTTCCAGTTGTTCCCGCAGGTGTTCCTGAAGATGTTCAGCGCGGACGCGGCCATGATGGAAATGGGCGTGCCGGCCCTGAGAATTATCAGTTTATGCTTTATTCCGGCATCTTTTGGCATCATGACTACCACCCTGTTTCAAGGAACGGGACATGGTGTATATAGTTTAATAGGGTCTTTGATCAGACAACTGATCGGCATCTTGCCGCTTGCCTATATCATCTATCATACGGCAGGCATCACTGCGTCCTGGGCGTCGTTCCCTCTGGCAGAGATCATCGGTCTGATCTATTCCGCTATTATGCTGAACTATCTTTATAAGAAAGAAATCAAGACCTTGTAATCACTTTACAAGGTCTCGTTCTTTTGAGTCGGCTCTGACCAGATCGTAGATCAGGGGATCGCGGATCAAATGCTTCCAGACGGTATGGGTGGCTTTCACAAATGCCGGATCGAGGGGAAGCTCCTCCTCGATGAGGGGGCACAGATAGGGCAGTTCCACGTCGTTGAGTATGAGGGTGAGGTTCCCTTCATCGTCGATGTGCGGCGTCAGCGGAAAGGTCCTGCACTGCAGAGGCCTTTTTTCTCTGGGACAGATCGGCGGCGTTTTGCACCGCACGAAGTAGACCTTGCCCCGCCAGGAGTCGGGGAAGTCGAAGTCCTCTGCGTTTTCTGCGCTCCATGTGAGCCAGCTTTTGTCTCCTTTTTCCTTTTGATGGACTTTGTGCTCACCGGGAAGGAGATAGATACCCAGTTCCTCATCGTCATTTCCGCAGGTGCAGCAGATAGAGCCGCAAAGCCTGCCGCAGTCGAAGGGGACAGGGGACACTTTGTCCAATAACCTGTAAATTGCCAGGTATGTTCGTCGTCTAATTGTACATCTCATACTAAAGTATTATAGACGAATTTTGAAATGTATGGTGAAAAATTTGAAAAAAGATGTTAAAATATACGGGCTATTGGAGAAAGACATACAAAAAATAACGAGGTAAACTGATGAAGTTAGGAATTGATATCGGGTCAACGACGGTCAAACTGGTCCTCATGGATGAGCATGGGAACCAGAAGTACGCGCGGTATGAACGCCATATGTCCAACGTCTTTGACAAGGTAAAAGAATTAATTGAAGATATGTACACCAGTCTCGGCGATATGGAGCTGAGACCTGTGATTACCGGTTCCGGCGGTCTCTCTCTGGCAAAGCTGCTGGGTATCCGCTTTGAGCAGGAGGTCATCGCCTGCAGCAAAGCCGTGGAAACGCTGATACCGGAAACAGACGTAGCCATAGAGCTGGGCGGTGAGGACGCCAAGATCACCTTCTACGGCGCTACCATCGAACAGCGGATGAACGGCACCTGCGCCGGCGGCACGGGAGCCTTTATCGATCAGATGGCCGTGCTGCTGAACACCGACGCGGCCGGCCTCAACGAAGCGGCGAAGCGGCAGAAGATGATCTATCCTATCGCGGCCCGCTGCGGCGTGTTCGCCAAGACGGACATCCAGCCTTTGATCAATGACGGCGCGGCCATGGAAGACCTTTCCGCGTCCATATTCCAGGCGGTGGTCAACCAGACCATCAGCGGCCTGGCATGCGGTCATACCATCAAAGGAAAGGTGGCCTTTCTGGGCGGTCCGCTGTCCTTCCTGTCAGAGCTGCGCAGGCGGTTTATCGAAACCCTGGAGCTGGCGCCGGAGGACGTGATCTTTCCGGAGGATTCCAAGTACTTTGTCGCCATCGGAGCGGCCATGCTGGCAGATGAGCAGGAGACGCTGTCTCTGCGGACCATCGTAGACCGTATGCAGAACGCGGACCAGGCCCAGCTGGCTGAGACAAAGCACATCGAGCCGCTGTTCAGGGACAGAGAAGAGTACAACGCTTTCATGAACAGGCACAATCAGCACAAGATCCGCAGAAAGGATATCCGCAGGGCCAAGGAAGAGACCTTCCTGGGCATCGACGCGGGTTCAACCACGACAAAGGCCACTTTGATCGACAGGGACAAAAATCTGCTGTACTCCTTCTACCGCAGCAACGAGGGAAATCCTCTGGAAGCGGTGCGCACCATGCTGAAGGAGCTGTACAGCCTGCTGCCGAAGGGCGCGTATATCGCCAACACCTGCGTCACCGGATACGGAGAGGGCCTGATCAAAGCCGCCTTTAAGGCGGATCTGGGCGAGATCGAGACCATGGCCCACTATAAGGCGGCGGAGGAATTTCTGCCGGGGGTCGAGTTCATTCTGGATATCGGCGGCCAGGACATGAAGTGCATGAAGATCAAGGACAACGCCATTTACAACATCATGCTCAACGAGGCCTGTTCTTCAGGGTGCGGCTCTTTTCTGGAAACCTACGCCAAGTCGGTCAACCTGGACACGGACGCCTTCGCGCAGGAGGCCCTTTTTGCTGACAACCCGGTAGACCTGGGCACCCGCTGCACCGTGTTCATGAATTCCAAGGTAAAACAGGCGCAGAAGGAGGGCGCGTCCATCGGAGACATCTCCGCGGGACTGTCCTATTCCGTCATCAAAAATGCCCTTTACAAGGTCATCAAGCTGAGGAATCCTGAGGAAGCCGGCGAGAAGATCGTGGTCCAGGGCGGTACTTTTATGAACAACGCCGTACTGAGAAGCATCGAGCGGATCATCGGCAAAAACGTTGTCCGGCCCGACATAGCCGGGCTCATGGGGGCCTACGGCTGCTCTCTCATCGCCATGGAGAACTACATGGAGGATACGGAGTCATCTATCCTGACCAGAGACGAGCTGGACGATTTTACTGTGGAACATTCCAACGGC
>CALLDR010000033.1 GCA_937997955.1 uncultured Emergencia sp.
CTTATCATGTTGGCCTTTTTACCCTCTGCAGCTTATCCTCTGCAAGAGCTGTTGCCAAAGCTGCGCGGAGGCGGACGTGATGTGCAACGCAAACTGGCTTTTCTCATGACGGTCATTGGCTATGTGGGCGCGGCCCTGCTGGGTCGGCTGACACATGCGCCGAAAGAACTACAAATGCTATACGATACTTACGGCCTATCGGTTTGTCTGCTGACGCTCATCAACAAGGGCTTTCACATCAAAGCGAGCGGACATGCCTGCGGTACAGTTGCCGCATTGATCTTTTCGATTGTACTCATCAGTCCCACGGCTATCTTTCCGAGCCTTGTGATCTGTGCAGGCGCCGCTTGGGCGTCGTTGATCACCAAGCGTCATACACCGCAGGAACTGATCTTCGGAGTGTTCACGTGCATCGCGGCGTATGCTATCGTATTCTTCTGCTATCTATTGAAAGGATGATCGCATTATGCCAGTTGCCATTGTTACAGACAGCAACAGCGGAATCAGCAATGCTGAAGCGTCACAGTTGGGCATTTTTAGCGTGCCCATGCCTGTGCTGCTGGAAGGGGAAACTTATTTTGAAGGCGTCAATATTTCCATAGAGACCTTCTATGGAGCCATGTGCTCCGGAAAAAAGGTGACAACCGCCCAGCCTTCTCCGCAGGAGGTAATCGGCACATGGCAGCGGGCATTTCGGGAGGGTTACGATGAAGTCGTCTACATTCCCATGTCCAGTGGGCATAGCGGTTCCTGTACCAGCGCGACATTGCTGGCTGCCGACTTTGACGGGAAAGTGCAGGTTATCGACAACCATCGCATCTCTGTAACTCAGAGAGTATCCGTTTATGACGCCATGCGACTGGCAAAAGAAGGAGCCCGCGCACTTGACATTCGGAGAAGCCTGGAAGATAACGCATTCCAGTCCAGCATCTATATCGCCGTCGATACCCTTGAATACTTAAAGAAAGGCGGGCGGGTTACCGCTGCGGGAGCAGCGGTCGCTACCATATTGGGCATCCGTCCCATTCTGACCATTCAGGGCGAACGCCTCGATGCCTGCGACAAAATACGCGGCATGAAGCACGCTGAAAAAAAGATGATTGAACACCTTCGGAAAGATATTGAGACGCGCTTTCAAAGTGTTCCCCCTGAGAAGCTGTGCATTGGCGCAGCCGGCAGCTTCATCGAAGAAGGGCAGGCAGAAGCATGGAAACGCATGGTAGAGGAAGCCTTCCCCGGAATCAGCGTCCACTATGATCCCCTGACTTTCAGCGTAGGCTGTCATGTCGGTCCTGGAGCCGCGGGCATAGGAATCGCAGTTTCAAGTTAACATTATCCTATGAGCCGCAAGCCAGTTTGCGGCGTTCTCTTTTTCGCGGGGTCGAAATGACGAATTTGAATCGACTCGATTTTCTTTACCAATGAACATTTTCAGAAACAATATGATACAATGGTTTAAGTAGATAAGCAGAAGGAGAACGCACGATGTCGGAGCACAGAGCAACCATTCAACGCCTGGCCAGGGAATTTGAGGGATGCCAGAAGATCTTGTTGGCCCTTGGCGACGAAAACCGTCAACATCTTATTTTAGAAATGATGCAGATGGAAAACTGCGGTGGGGTGCGCGTAGGAGAAATTACGGAGAGAACGAATCTCTCCCGGCCAGCCGTATCCCATCATCTCCAGATCCTGAAGGATGCCGGCATTTTGAAAATGCGGCGCGAAGGAACGAAGAACTACTATTATTTCGATGCGAATGCTGAGGCAATGAACAGGCTCATTCAGATGCTCGAGGATGCGCGAAATGTCATGGAACAGCTACCAGATCGGAGGGGCGAGTCATGATCAAGATCCACATTTTTCATACAGGACGTGTACGGGTAGATCAGGCAATTCCCCACAAAGAAAAGAATCCGCTGGCAGTCACGGGCTTCCTGCGGAGTCAAGAGAAAAAGCTGGTGCTGCCTGTCTCCTGCTATTTGATCGAACATCCAAAGGGCCGGATTCTCATCGATACGGGTTGGAATTCGAAATATGCCGTTGAGAAACCCAACGCCTTTTTGAACAGCATCAGCATGCCGATCATATCTGTTGGCGAGAGCGTTGATTGCAAAATGAAGCACATGGGCGTTACCCCGGCCGATATAGACTGCGTTTTTCTCAGCCATATGGATTTTGATCACACCAGCGGCCTTCAACTGGTAAGGGACGCAAAGCGATTCATGGCTTCCAAGGAGGAGCTCGAGGACAGTCGGAAGTATTTTTTCCGTTATGTAAAATCGGATTGGAGGGGTATTGAACTTCATCCGTTTTCCTATCAAGAAACTGGAATTGGGCCTGTCGGAAGGTCTTATGATGTTTTCGGAGACAAAAGCGTGCTTTTAATCAGTACGCCAGGACATACCCATGGCCTGTTCAGTGTCAAGATCAGCAACGGTGAAAAATACGTCATTCTTGCGGGTGATTCTATATATACGCAGAGATCCATTCGGGAAAAGATCATTCCAGGATTTACAGTAAATACGAAGCTGGCCAAAAGATCCCTGGAATGGATCTGCAATTGTGTGGCCGACGAGAATTGCGTTCTGGTCGCCGCCAATCACGATCCGACAATCAACGAGCAAACCATTGAACTATAAAGGTGCCGGATGATCGAGAGATGTTGACAAAGGTGATCGTACAATTGCCGGCCGGGCATGGCGCAGGGGTTGCGACCGACCTTGCCAGATCATCATCAGCGGCGGATTCGGACTTGCCGCGGCGAGAATCATCATGATTGCTACAGACTAACTTGTGGAGGGACGAAGATGAAGACCGGAATTGTAGATGTCGGAGGAGGATTGCGGGGCGTGTACGCCGCAGGGGTGTTTGATTATTGCCTGGACAATCTCATTCAGTTCGACCTGTGTGTGGGAGTCTCAGCGGGAAGCGCCAATGCGGCG
>CALLDR010000034.1 GCA_937997955.1 uncultured Emergencia sp.
TTGATGTACCACGTTATCGTCAGCCACTTGAGCACTTATGGCACTCTCATCCAATACTTCTGCTGGATTTATCCCTGCTTTTCTAGCCTGTTCCAGATAAGCCTCCCTCTCAAGTGAAAGAAGCTCGCTCTGCTGTTGAGCAAAACTGCATGCGTCTTTTTCAGTGAAGTTATTACAGTATGCATTGAAGTTCTCTTCAGGCGAAATATAGTTACGAAAACCATCACGGAATTGGTCCAATATTGGCGGAGGAAATCCAGAGTTACCTTCAATACAATCCCACTGATACGCGTGCCTTCCTTCGTGATAGAGCGTATCAATTGCATCGTTTGCATCATCGATTCCAGCATATGACAGATAAATATTAGCCGGGTCTGAATGGTTGTAGTAACCATAGTACCCTGGATCCATATTCGCAAGCACAATATTTCTTACATTACGTCCTTCATTAAAGGCAATTCTGTTTTCAAGTGTTTGAAGAACGCTTTGCCTTTGAGTAGTTGACAGCGAACCCCAAATAGTTTCGTCTGTTAATAGTACTGCTTGCATGTAATCCAACATGTCACTTGAATCCTTTCAGCATTCTCTTAGCCATTATCGGCTCTTTTCTAAGCATATTAATGGCAAGTAACGCCGAAGGATAGGTCATCCTGTCGGTAAGCTGTATTGCGTCATATCCTTCCGCTGTTACAGGAGTCATTTCACGGAGGGCAAGCCAGCGCATCAAAGACTGACGAATTTCTGCATCTTGAATATTCAGCAAGTCTTCACTCGTTACCTCTGCAGCATGCTTACTGTACTTAAATTCATCCATCAAGATGCGCATGACTTGCTCTCGCACAATTCATTCCTCCCAACACTGAATTGCTAATAAAGAATCAGTTAATCTGTATTTACCTCGTCCACTTTTCGATGGCCTCATCACCATAAGTACGGAGGTCAAAGATACATGCTCCTGCTTCCGCAATGCTCTTGCGTGCATCTGAAGAAGGACGCGGCTGGAAGATAACGCCATTGTTCAGTGCAGTTTTTCCGTTAATATTGATGCCTGTCATCAGTGACTGATGATCACTACCCATTCCGATGATACCAAATGTCATATAAGGGAACAAGCAACTAAGAACCATGAGTGCGATACCAAAAATCAGCAAGAATGTGGAGGCGCCGCCATTACGATAATAACCTCTCATCGTGCTTAAAATAAGGGCACCTGCAAAAGCAGAACCCACCGTGAGGATTAAGCCAATGAAAAACATTATCTTATTCATTCCGCGTCCTATGTTGCCATTGACGCCGTGTACAGACTCCAAATTGAGTTCTTCAATCCTATTATGTGAAAGGAAAAGGAAAGAATACTCTTCCTTCAAAATAACACGTTTGTTCGTGACAACAAGTCTTACATCACCACAGCTGAAGGGGTACTTGCCCAGGATATATTCCTTGACTTTCTGCTCGCCCTCACCAAGAGCAATCTCATCAAGATGAACAACGGTCGAATAGGAAATCTTGGGACGACTTACTGGAGCCTTCGGAATCGCATCAATCTTTGAGCCGCCACAAGTACACATTTCGATAGGATTGCCGCATTTACCACAGAACTTCGCCATTGTGTCCTCCTTTATTTCTTCTATGTCATTCTTGACATAAAAATCAGTTTGAGGTGCCTCAGAAAGTGATTCACCAAATCCGGTAACATGAAAACGAATCGTTGGAGACATAATCTCCCATAAATAGAATAATAACACATTTAGTCGAAATACTCAATGATTTCAATAAAATATTCAAACATCCTATTGTAGAGCTACAATACATATTGGACAGTGAAGGAAAAAGGATGAGACCTGAGCGCCCATCTGGTATAGTTGAATTGCGACACCAACTAACCTGATCATTTCAGCATCAACGCAACGGCGTTTCTGTTCCCAGCGCCTGCAAACCGTTACAATCAGCCACATCGAAAAATCTTGTGCGGCTCGTTACGGCGGTGGTATAATAACCGCTGGTAAAAAAATGCCTAGGAGGTGCAAGAAATATGAAAACCTGTCGGAAATGGGTAGCAGCGTTATTTGCAATCATCCTGACAGTGAGCAGTTGCGTGGTTGTGGCAGAAGAGGCTCTTCCCACGCAATGGGATCTGACGGAAATCTATGAGAATGTGGACGCATGGCAGGCGGACTATGATCGCGCCATGGAGATCTTACCGCAGTATGAATCCTATCAGGGAACGCTGAATACTGCGCAGGGAATTTACGACTATCTGCAGTTTGCCTACATGGGCGAGCTGACGCGGTTGGAGACGCGGCTTTATCTGTACGCATATTTGGGATATACGCTCAATCCTGCCGACTCGACTTTCAGCGCGCTGCTGGCGAAGATAACTGCCCTGCAGAGCGAGGAAGCGCGCTATGCGGCGGTTTTGCAGTCGGAACTCTATTCCTTGCCGCTGGAAACGCGCTAGGAGTTCTTTGCCGATCCATTGCTTGAACCATTTACCTACGCATTTCGGAGTATGGTGGACCCCGAATATGAACCTCTGAGCGAGGAAACGAATACGGTTTTGGCAATTCTCAGCCCTGCGATGGGACGGGCGGAAAATGTGTTTAATATTCTGGATAGCATTGAAGTGCCAGATCCCATGATCACCATGCCTGACGGGACGGAAGTAGCGTTAACCGACGAGCTTTACAATCAAATCATTTACAGTGACGAATATGACCGGGATTTCAAGGCGCTGTGCAATCAGACGAAGCTGGAAAAGCAGGTGCCCTTTGTCAATACATTTGCCGCTTTGCTGGAAATGACCGTGGCGGAAAATTGGGCTTACGCGCAGATCGGCAACTATGACAGCAGTCGCGAGGCGGCACTGGATGCGTCGGACGTTGATCCCGAAGTTTACGATTTGATGATCGAGGCGGCGCATGAGGGCGCGGCGGATTATCAGCGCTATCTCAACACGCACAAACGCGGCCTGAAGCTGGAGAAACAGTATCCCTTCGATATCGCTGCCTACGTTTCCGATTATACCGTGGAGGAAACCTCCTATGAGGACGCAGTAGAAGAGGTGCGCGAGGCTCTTTCCGTTCTTGGCGAGGAGTATATAAGTTACTACGACCGAATCATCAACAGCGGTCATGTGGATGTATATCCAACGGATACAAAGTTGACGGGCGCGTTTTCATTCTCCATGGGAAAAGAATTCCTGCCGTTTGTGCAGCTCAACTATCTGGGATATTCTTCGGATGTCAGCACCATTGCGCATGAGCTGGGTCATGCTATTTACAGCAGCTATTCCAAGGATAATCAGGAATCTATCTATGCGGAGCCCATCATCTTTACGCAGGAAGTGGCCTCTACGACCAATGAACTGCTCTATTACAGCTATATGATGGAGCATGCCGCCACAGAGGATGAACGGATGTTCTATTTGGAGAACATGTTATCTATGTTTTCAGGCACCTTCTTCTTGCAGGCGCTATATGCCGAATTTGAGGACGCCATGTACCAGACGGTTGAAAGCGGCGGAGCTCTGGATGCCGAGGCGCTTAGCGACCTGTGGACGGAGCTTTATCAGGAGTATCGCGGCGACACGATTGAGTCTTTCCCGGACAGCCGTTACGGATGGGCTTCCATCCCGCATTTCTACTACAATTATTATGTCTATCAATATGCAACTTCCGTCGCCTATGCCGCGTCCATCTGCGAGCGGATCACCAGCGGCGAAGAGCGCGCCGTGGAAGATTACCTTGCTTTCCTGAAGCTGGGGGCGTCGGGGTCTCCGGAGGAACTGCTTGCCATCGCGGGTGTCGATCCGCTGGACGAGGAAACCTATCAGCGTGCGCTGGATTTCTTCAGCGAGATGGTAGACGAGTATGAACGCCTGGTGGATGCCAAGCTGGAGCAAGAATAACTGAAGGGCAAACGTTTACAATCGACAGGTAAAGAGCCGCCCACGCCGGGATTGCTTTCAGGCGTGGGCGGCCTTATGTTGAGGCCCAATGCGGCGGGTAAAACGAATCATATGGGAGCTACGGCTTCCTTCAAAAATGATTGTTTCGCGCGGAAACATCAGAGCATAGGTGCCGCCGTATCGACCGGCCTTGGAGGCGATGCCGAAAGCGCCGGTTGCCTCCCCCACTTTTGAGGCTTCATCACAAAGCTGTGCAGATCGGCTTGCCTTTTATTCGACACGGTTATATTCCGGGTTGTAAAGGGAGACCCAAGCACCGGGAACTCAGTCGTATTCCGGTTGTGAGGCC
>CALLDR010000035.1 GCA_937997955.1 uncultured Emergencia sp.
CGCCTATATCATGGTCATTGATGCCGTATGGAGCGATGACATCAGCGAAGATGGCGATCAAAATCAGCGACAGCAAAATGATGAAGCCGATCATAAAGTTTTTATTCTTCCAGCACTCATGGAGCGTTTCTTTCCATTTCTTGTTCACCTTAGTTGTCACCTCCGCTCAGGGATAGTCTGATCCTCGGATCCAATACGCCCATGATGATGTCGCTGAGCAGGTTGCAGATCACGGTCAGGATAGCGATGAGAAGCAGCACCGCCTGCACCACTGGGATATCCTGCACCAGGATGGAATTGAGCAGCAGAAGGCCCATACCCGGCAGACCGAAGATCTTCTCAATGATGACGGCGCCGGAAATCAGCCACGGAATGGACATGAACACCAGGGTGGTGACCAGGATCAGAGAGTTTCTCAGAACGTGCTTGATCATCACTGACCGTTTCGGGAGTCCCTTGGCATACGCCGTGGTCACGTATTTTTCGTTGAACACGTCCAGTACCTCGCTCTTGGTGATACGAAGGGTACCTCCCATGCCGGTCAAAACGCATACCGCGATAGGCAGTATCCAGTTTTCCGGCTTGGCGTATCCGCTGATTGGCAGTACGCCCAGCTGTACACTAAAGAACAGGATGAACAGCGCCGCCAGCCAGAAGGACGGCACAGCCGTAAGCAGAAGCGAGAAGTTGACCGTAAATCGGTCAAACCACCCGTCTTTTTTTATCGCGCACAGCAGCCCCAATGGCAAGGCAATCACCAATTCCAGGATCAGAGACCAGACGCACAAGGTCAGGCTGTACGGTATCCTCTGTCTCATCAGGCTCCACACGCTTTCCTTGTATCTGGCTGAAGTTCCAAAATCACCATGGAGCACGTCGACGGCCCAGTTCTTGTACTGGGTAAAGAAAGGCTGGTCGTAGCCCATTTCGTGGGCGATCTCAGCTTTTCTCTCCTCGGAGACCTTACGGTCTACGATCATATCTACAGGATCGCCGGGCATCATGTACATCAGGCTGAACACCAGGAAAGATACACAGACGACCAGCAGAATGCCCTGCGCGATTCGCTTAATAACATAATTTCTGATAATTACATCTCCCTTCTATGGATTCCTAATCTATATAACACAAGAGCCGTTTATACTCTCTGATAGATTCTGTTGTAGCAACGAACCATTTTTGCCTTTCCATCTCTGAGGAAAAACTGGAAGGTGCTGATACGTTTTGACGGATCTGCTTCCGACACGGCTGCGAAGACCAGTCCGCCGCAGTAGAGCAGCAGGGTCTTGCGTCCATTGTAGTCAGCCTTCAGCTGCCCATCCTCCCAGGTCACGATGGTATGGGCCGGCATGCCTTCCTTTGACAGGAAGTCTCCGCAGAGGGCTTCCGGCACGGAGAAGCTTTCTCCGTTGGGCTCTGCCCATCTGTGGGTAATATCCAGCGGCAGACCCATGATATAGTTGTAGCAGACCCACTGGAATTCTTCCATTTCCACATCGCCCATGTTGCAGAGAACCACGGAGCTGTAGCCGCTTTCTGTGAAGCCACCGATGGATGACACTCCGTGAAGTCCGCCGGTGTGGTAACAGACTGCCTGATCCGCGATGCGGCACTTGTTCAGGCCCATACAGTAGTATGGCTGCCTGCGCAGCGGGAATTCCCGTCCTACCATCAGCTCCACCGCTTCAGCCGGGATCACCTGCCGTCCTTCCCACACGCCGCCGTCGGCCAGCATCTTGTAATACCGGCTCATATCGTCCGCTGTGGATTTGACACAGGCACAGCCGCGGAATGGCGGCAGTACCGACCAGTCGTCGTCGCAGTACAGCTGGCCAGTCTCAAAGTCCTTTTCAAAGAGGCTGGTGATGTTGCCGCCCGCCATGGCTTTTGCCTGGCTGCAGTCCTCATCCAGCACGCTGCGTTCCATGCCCAGCGGTTTGAATATCCGCTGATCCAGAAACTCTTCCAGGGTCATGCCTGCGGCCATGTCCACCACATAGGACAGCAGGGCGTACCCGTCGTTGGAATAACTCATGTATTCACCTGGCGGTCCCAGCGGCTCAAAATCGCCTTCTGCCAGGTAATCGACCAACTGATCGACGGTCTCCATCTTATTTGGAGCAGTTTCCATCATATATCTGTGCCACGGACTGTCCTCCTCTTTGCTGTTCAGGGAGATGGACCACTCCAGCGGCGGCAGCGGCGGCAGTCCCGTTCTGTGCATTGCCACAGTCTTCAGCGTTACACATTCGTCCGGCGCGCCAGCGATGTGCAGCTTAGGGAAGTACTTTGTGATCGGATCGTCCAGACTCAGCTTTCCTTCCGCGTGAAGGATGCAGCAGGCCAGTGCGGTCATGGATTTGCTCATGGAGGCGATGCCAAAGATCGTATCTCCGTCCACAGGCAGGTCCCGCCCTTCATTTCTAAAGCCGAATCCCTCTTCAAAGATCACGCCCTCCGGCCCGCGGATACATACCGCCATGCCGCTGCAGCCCCTCTTCTGAAACAGCGCTTCCAGATGCTCGTGTAATGCAGTTTTATCTCTCTTCATGCCTTAATTTTCCTTCTAGTCAAGATATCGTGAATTTCGTCAAAATTCTCACTCTATCTTTTTTACATGCAAGCCACGTGCCAAAATCAAAAACGTTGAAAATCGGCTATTTAGGTTATACCCCCCCCCCCTACAAAAAAGCGATTCAACTCGTTAAATCTCGTTTCCCCCAGTTTATTGTCCTTTATCGCTTTTTGTGGTATACTAATAGCAGGCAATACAGACCAAAAGATATCGCAGACCAAGAGCAGACCAAAAAACGAGGTATATCATGAAACACGTAACGATCCTGTACAAAAACAATGGCAACGAAAATGCCATCGGGTTCATCAAAGCCAATCTGGAAGAGGTTTTCGGCCAGTACGTCACCTTCTCCAACTGTTACATCAATGAGCTGGAAAGCGGCGCCAAGCTGGAAGCCGACGCCATTCTGGCCCTGGACGACAGCATCTTCCAATCATCTAACGATTTTATCGTCGACATCTCCAGGGTGATCAAGCTGAACAGAAGCCCGGACCGGACTGCCCTGAAGCAGATCTCCAAGATTCCCGCCGGCACTACAGTACTGGTCGTCAACGATTCCTACGAGACGTCCCTGGCCACCACTCAGTCCTTCTATGAGATCGGCATCGGCCACATCAATATGGTCGCCTACGACGAAAGCCTGGCCTACACCGGCCTTTACGATACCATCGAGGTCGCCATCACGCCGGCGGAGCCCCACCTGGTTCCGTCCCACATCAAGCAGGTCATAGACATCGGCTACCGGAAGGTCAGCTTTGACACCATGTTCAAGCTGATGAGGATCCTGGATCTGGATATCGCCACCATCAACCGGAACCTGTTCCGCCACATTCACTCCGTGGTGGAATCCAACACCGCATTCCACTCCAACTACATCTTCGGCTACCTGAAAAGCGAGATGCTCAGCCATATCGTCAATTCCAGCAAGATCGGCATGATCCTGGTGGACAGCTATTACGCGCCGGTCTATGTCAACGACAAGGCCTGCCGGATTCTTCAGAACGACGACAAGCTGTCCATCCGCATCGAGGATTACATCGATCCGGCGATCCTGACCAGCTCCGATACCGCCCAGCTCCCCATCCAGATCCTGGGCGGCAGCTACTACTTTGATAAATACGCTATCCGCCTCATGGACGAGGTGGCAGGCTACTACATCACCCTGCAGGACGAGGCTGACGTCGAGATCGCGGGCAAAGGCATGCGCCAAAAAGGCTTTGTTGCCAAGCATCAGTTCAAGGACATCATTCACGCGTCGGCCGGTATGGAGAAGGTCATCCAGACTGCAAAGCAGATCGCCCTGACGGACCACACGGTTTTGATCCGAGGCGAGAGCGGCACGGGCAAAGAGCTGATCGCCCAGTCCATACACAACGCCTCTTACCGAAACAAGTACCCCTTTGTGGCGGTCAACTGCGCGGCGCTGCCTGACAGCCTGCTGGAAAGCGAGCTGTTCGGCTATGAAGCCGGCGCTTTTACGGGCGCCCAGTCAAAAGGGAAGATCGGCCTCTTTGAGGAGGCCAACCACGGCACCATCTTTCTGGACGAGATCGGAGATATCTCGCCGAAGCTGCAGACCCGGCTGCTCCGAACAGTTCAGGAGCGGCAGATCATGCGGATAGGCAGCGACCGGGTCATCGACGTCGACATCCGGCTGATCACCGCCACCAACAAGAATCTGGAAGCCGCCGTACGGGAAGGAGAGTTCCGGAGCGACCTGTTCTTCCGTCTGAACGTTCTCCCTATCGTCATTCCGCCGCTGCGGGACCGCCGGGACGACATCACCCTGCTGCTGCAGCACTTTCTCGGTAATGATTTCAAGAACATCACCAACGAGGAAAGGGACGTGCTGCTTCGCTACGACTGGCCGGGCAATATCCGGGAATTGGAGAACATCGCTACATATTATAAGACGCTCTCCGCCCTTCCGGAATACGTCTTCCAGCAAAAATCCACCAGCAACGTCTACGAGAAGAAGGCCAGCCTGCGCCCCGCTGTTTTAGAGATCATCAGCAGGAATACGGAGATCTCCCACGGCATCGGCAGAAACGCCCTGCTGCAGCAGCTGGAAAAGCAGGGTCTTCACATCAGCGACGGCAGCCTGCGCTCCCTTCTGGGCAAGCTGGAACGAGAGGGCCTCATTACCATCAGCAAGGGCCGGTACGGAACACGTATCACCGAGTTAGGCATCGCCTCACTTGGACAACCACGGCCTGATGATGAGGAATAGATTACAGCAAAAGAGCATCTGCCCGGACGCTTACCCGCGTCCGGCAGATGCTCTTTTAAATTATGCGTGGTTTTGAATCTACAGCGCTTCTATTTGCTTCTTCGTCAAGCCTGTAAGCCGCATGATCTCGTCAGCTGTCATCCCCTCAGCTTTCATGTTGCCTGCAACTTGGAGAATTCCCTCCTTCAAGCCTTCCCTTCTTCCATTTTCTTTCTGGACTTCTCCGTACTCTTCCATAGTAATATTGTTTCCAAGTATCATTTTAGACACTTCCTTTCGATTCTGCAGAAAGTCTACGAGAAAACCCTCCGTAATACAGCGAGTGATCGCCGCATCAACAGAAGCTTCTCGGCTCATGCCCTGCTTCCGATTCC
>CALLDR010000036.1 GCA_937997955.1 uncultured Emergencia sp.
CCTAGAACTGCAGCAACAGAATCAGCCCGAACACCCGGTTCTGGCTGATTCTATCAGTTCTGCCGCACGTTTGCGGGTTGTCTCTGTGATGTTGTCTCCGCCGAGAAGTCTGGCGATCTCATCTACGGTCTGCGCATCTGTCAGCCGCTCTACGTGAGTGTAGGTCTTGTCCAGATCCGTCTCTTTATAGATGCGGTAGCTGGCGCTGCCGCAGGCCGCGATCTGGGGCAGGTGGGTGATACAGATGATCTGATGGTTCTCCGCGATCTCCTTCAGCTTCCTGCCTACGACGCTGGCCGTGATGCCGCTGATGCCCGCGTCGATCTCGTCGAAGATCATAGTAGGAATGCTGTCGTAGGTGCCGGTGATGTTTTTGATGGCCAGCATGATCCTGGATATCTCGCCGCCGGAGGCCACCTTGACCAGAGGCTTCAGCGGTTCGCCCTTATTGGTGGTTATGAGGATCTCTACGATATCGCTGCCGTCAGGGCCGATGACGTCCGGCCGTCTGAAATCGATCTCCAGCTGGGCGTCGGCGAAGTTCAGGTCGTGAAGCTCCTTTTCTATGGAACGGCTCAGTTCCTGAGCGCTGGCCCTGCGGACCTCGGTGAGATGATCCGCCCACTGGGAAAGCCGCTCATAGGCTTCTTTGGATTCCGATTCCAGCTGGGCCTTGATTTGATCAAAGTTCTCGATCTGGGACAGCTCCTCGTCGATTCGGTCGCGGTATGCCAGAATCTCGTCGATGGAGGAGCCGTATTTCCTCTTCAGCCCGTCGATCAGGTTGAGGCGGGAGATGGCGTTGTCCAGCTCTTCCGGCGAAAAGGTGATCCTTTCCCGGATCTCGCGGAGGGAGGAGGAAATGTCCTCCAGCCGGTAGTAGAGGTCGGCGAACTCTTCGGTGACAGCCGCGATGTCCTTTGAGAAATCCGAAATGCCCTGCAGGGCGGCAAGACCGGTACCCATGGCGCTGGCAGCGGCTGTATCGCCGTCGTTGAGCAGTCCATAGGCGGTTTCAATGCCCGCGAAGATCTTTTCGCTGTTCTGCAGCAGGGCGGCCCGTTCCGTCAGCGCTTCATCTTCGCCGGGAACCAGGCGGGCCTTGTCGATCTCATCTCGCTCGAAGCGGTAGAAGTCCATCTTCTTCAGGTTATCCCGCTCCTGGGCCAGCAAACGGTTCAGCTTTCCCTGAACCTCGTGATAAGCCTGGTAGGCCTGGTCAAAGCTCTGGCGGACGGGAGCGATCTCCGCGTGGTGGTAGCTGTCCACCAGACGGATGTGGTTGTCCGGATTCAGCAAGGACTGGTTGTCGTACTGCCCGTGGATGTCGGCCAGGCGGCGGCAGGTCTCCTGCAGCTGGGCGAGGGTGACCAGCTGTCCGTTGAGACGGCAGAGGTTTTTTCCGGCGGAGGAGACCTCTCGCGTTATGACGATCTCCTCGCCGTCCAGCTCGCCTGCCAGCTGGACGATGGCTTTCGCGGCGCCATGGCGGACAAAAGCAGAATCAGCCCTGCTCCCCAGAGCAAGGCTAACGGCTTCTATGACGATGGATTTGCCGCTTCCCGTTTCACCGGTTATGATGTTGAGGCCGTCCTCAAAATCGATATCGGTCTCCTCGATGATGGCAAAATTGCGGATGCTGATGTGGTTGATCATTGTCCTCTCGCCCTCATGATCAGCATGTCGTTGAAGATCGCCAGGATCTCTTCTACATTTTCTTCCTTGTCCACGATGAGAAGAACGGTGTTGTCGCCGGCTACTGAGCCGACCACGTGGGGCAGGCCGATGCAGTCCACAGCCTCTCCGGCGGCAGGGCCGCAGCCGGACAGGGTCTTGATCACGATCAGGTTCTGCGCTGACGCGAAAGATGTGATGGTCTCTCTGAAGATCTTGATGAATCGTTCAGAGATCGGCGCGTCCTGCTTCGCGCTGACTGCGTATTTATATTTTCCAGAAGCGGAGAGCACCTTGATCAGCTGCAGCTCTTTGATATCCCGTGAAATGGTAGCCTGAGTCACTTCAAAGCCCTCTTGCTTCAGCAGGTTTGCCAGTTTTTCCTGCGTCTCAATCTCATTGTTGGCGATGAGTTCTAAAATCTTATTCTGTCTCGAATAACGCATTTTTTTCTCCTTAACAACTGTACTGCTCTGGCGGCGTCGCCGGCCGGCAGGTCCGCGTATGCTGCGCAAGAGCATAAATCCTTAATTCCATGTAAGATTATACCATGGAATACATCAAAATGAAAGGAAAAAATGAAAATCGGAAGGAAATAGAAAAAAATCTCTGTGGTGGACAAACGTACGTTCCTGTGTTATACTAATAATGTATGTTTTTAGAAAGGAAGTTTTATGCGAATTTTGGGAATCGACCCAGGTTATGCGATTTTAGGCTGGGGCGTTTTGGATATGAAAGGAAATCATTTCTCCGTGGTCGACTACGGAGCGGTGACGACAGAGGCCGGCACGGAGATGCCTTTGCGGCTGCAGCATCTGTATCAGGAGCTGTCCGCCATCATCGAGGAATATCATCCGGAGGTGGCGTCCATCGAAGAACTCTTCTTCAACAACAACGCGAAGACGGCCATCATGGTGGGACAGGCCAGGGGCGTCGCCGTGCTGGCCTGCGTCAACGGCGGCCTGGAGATCAACGAGTATACGCCGCTGCAGATTAAGCAGGCCCTGGTCGGATATGGAAGAGCGGACAAGAAGCAGGTGCAGGCCATGGTCAAGGCAATCCTCAACCTGAAGGAGGTGCCCAAGCCGGACGATACCGCTGACGCTGTAGCCGCGGCCATCTGCCATGGACACAGCGCCGGGAACAAGGTTCGGAATTTGAGGCTGAAGCCATAGCCGCAAAATGAGGCACAGCATGGAGGTACAACATGATTCGATTTATCAAAGGAATTTTTCATCCCTCGCCGGACGGCAGCGTCATCATAGAGACCGCATCCGGCCTGGGATTTGAGGTGAATATCCCCGCCAATTCCGCCCTCTACAAGCACATGGAGGGCGAGACAGTCAAAGTGCATACGTCCATGATCGTAAAGGAGGACGACGTCAGTCTGTACGGTTTTTCGGACCGGGAGAATCTGGAACTGTTTGAGCTTTTGATCACGGTAAACGGCGTGGGCGCCAAGGCGGGCATGGCCATTATGAGTGCGCTGCCGCCGTCGGAGCTGAAGCGGGCCATCGCCGGAGGCGACGCCAAGTCCATTTCCAAGGCCAACGGTGTGGGAAAAAAGACGGCGGAGAGGATCATTCTGGAGCTGAAGGATAAAGTGGGCAGCTTTGACGATCTGGACGCCGGGCAGTTTGACGAGGTGTTCTCGCCGGCAGGGGACGAGAGGAGCGAGGCTGTTGCCGCTTTGATCGCCCTCGGATACACGAAGAACGAGGCTGCTTCCGCCGTGGGCAAGGTAAAGGACGACAGCCTGACCTGCGAGGCGTACATCAAGCAGGCGCTGAAAAATTTGTTTTAGAGGATAGAGTATGGAAGACGAGAGAATTACCCAGTCCAGTGCGGTATCTTTGATGGAGGAACGGCAGGAGACCACCCTGCGGCCCCAGCATCTGGACGACTTCATCGGGCAGAAGACGGTGAAGGATAATCTGAAGATTTTTATCGAGGCGGCCAGGATGCGCGGCGAGCCTCTTGACCACGTGCTGTTCTACGGACCGCCGGGCCTGGGAAAGACCACCCTGGCCGGCATCATCGCCAACGAGCTGGGCGTCGAGATCAAGATCACGTCGGGACCTGCCATCGAGCGGGCAGGCGATCTGGCGGCTATCCTGACCAACCTCAATGAAAACGACGTGCTGTTCATCGACGAGATCCACCGGCTGAACCGTTCCGTCGAGGAGGTGCTTTACTCCGCCATGGAGGATTATGCCCTGGACATCATCATCGGCAAAGGCCCTTCGGCCCGCTCCATCCGCCTGGATATCGCGAAGTTTACGCTGATCGGAGCCACCACCAGGGCGGGAAGTCTCTCCGCGCCTCTTCGGGACCGGTTCGGCGTCATCGATAAATTTGAGCTGTACACCCACGAGGAGCTGGCCGAGATCATCAGACGCTCTGCCGGCCTGCTGGGGGTGGAAGCAGATGAGGCCTCTCTGATGGAGATGGCCCGCTGCTCCCGCGGCACGCCCCGGGTGGCCAACCGGCTGCTGAAGCGGATCCGGGACTTTTCACAGGTGCGGGGAGACGGCGTCATCACCCGGGAAATCACGGAAAAGGCTCTGGAGGCCCTGGGGGTGGACCAGCTGGGACTTGAGCGGCTGGACCGGGAGATCCTGTCGGCCATCATCCTGCGGTTTAACGGCGGACCGGTAGGCATCGACACCATAGCGGCCTCCATCGGCGAGGAGCGGGTGACCATCGAGGACGCCTACGAGCCGTATCTGATCCAGTCCGGCCTGCTGTACCGGACACAGAAGGGGAGAATGGTGTCCCAGCTGGGCTACCAGCACATGGGCATTGATTACCCGCAGCCCGACGCGGCGAAGGCCGCCGCCCAGGAAGATGAGGCGGAGCCGGAAGAACAGCAAAGTTTATTATGACGGAGTGAAGCTATGAGAATTGACGAATTTGATTACGATCTGCCGAAGGAGCTGATCGCCCAGAGGCCTTCGGAGAAGCGGGACGTCTGCCGCCTGATGGTGCTGGACCGGCAGCGTCAGACTGTGGATCACAGGCATTTTTATGATATATTGGAATACCTTCAGCCGGGAGACTGCCTGGTGCTGAACAACTCCAAGGTTCTGCCGGCCAGGCTTTTCGGCGTCAAAGAAGGCACAGGCGCCAAGATCGAGTTCCTTTTGATCAAGCGGCTGGAAGGGGACCGCTGGGAGACCATGGTGAAGCCGGGCAAGAGGCTGAAACCGGGGGACAGCGTTTCCTTCGGACAGGACTTCCGGGCCGAGATCCTGGACTATGGCCCCGATGGGACGAGGATCGTGGAGTTTCACTATGATGGCATTTTCATGGAGCGGCTGGAGGAGTTGGGAAAAATGCCGCTGCCGCCGTATATCGAACGGGAGAGCACGCTGGACGACAAGGATATGTACCAGACCGTGTACTGCCGGGAGGAAGGGTCGGTAGCCGCGCCTACGGCAGGCCTGCATTTTACCCAGGAGCTGCTTGAGGCGGCCCGGTCAAAGGGTGTCCGGCTGGCTTATGTGACGCTGCACGTGGGGATCGGCACCTTCCGGCCTGTGAAATGCGAGAATGTAGAGGATCATCACATGCACTTCGAGGAGTACTTTATCGACGAGGAGACCGCCGCTGTGATCAATGAAACGATTCTGGCAGGCGGACGCATCGTTTCGGTTGGCACCACGTCGACCCGGACGGTGGAAAGCGCCGCGTATTTCGACGAAGGGGCGGGCAGATATCTGGTAAAGGCGGGAGGCGGCAGCACGGGAATCTTCATCTATCCCGGCTATACCTTTAAGATCGTCAACGACCTGATTACCAACTTCCATCTGCCGAAATCCACGCTGCTGATGCTGATCTCCGCCCTATACGACAGGGAAAAGATTCTGGAGGCCTACGAGATCGCCGTGAAGGAGAGATACCGATTTTTTTCTTATGGAGATGCCATGATAATTATTTAAGTAACATATTATATAGTATAAGATGATATATGAAGTGTGGAATATAGCACCCATAGGATATCTGTAAGATTTATAAGATTTATAACATTTAGAAAACGCTATTGCTTTAGAAAAAGACCGCCGGCATTTTGACATGCTCAGCGGTCTTTTGGATTTCAATGTGTTTTGACAGTTTTGATAGCTTTGCCAGCTTTGTGACAGCTTTGATTGTTTGCCAGTTTTGATCGTTTTGCCGGTATTGATCGCTGCTGCGCCGGAGCTCCGCCGCAGTTACAGCGTCAGGGAAGGAGCCGCGTAGGTGCGGGTGGCCATTTCCTGATCCAGCATGTACAGGCTCTTCTGATCGGAACCGAACAGCTCCATCTTCTTGATCATGTCGTTGGCGTTGGTCTCCTCTTCGCCCTGTTCCTTTACGAACCAGTCGAGGAACTGCATGGTGCGGAAATCCTTTGCTTCGTAAGCCGCGGCATAGATGGTGTGGATCAGCTCAGTCACGTATTTCTCGTGAGCCAGTCCTGCCTGCAGCGGGTCCATGTTATCCTTCAGATCTGCTTCCGGCTTGTCGATGGCTTCCAGGGTAACCTTCAGGTCGTTGTTCTGCATGTACTGCAGGAACAGCAGAGCGTGATCCCGCTCTTCCTGCGCCTGGATGTTGTACCAGTTTGCAAATCCGTCCAATCCCTGGTCTTTATAAAAATTCGCAAATTCCAGATACAGATAGGCAGAATAGAATTCTTTGTTGATCTGTGTGTTCAATAACTGTGCTACTTTTTCGTTGATCATTTTGATTTCTCCCTTTCGTGTTTTACTCTCTATATAATAACACCGGCAAAAGGAAATTTCAACTTTGAAAATCGGGAAAATAGTGTATAATGGAGAGTAGACATTTGAATTCAGCTTGGACATCAAGTGAACGGAAAGGAAAGGTAAACACATGAAACATGCGGTTACTTATGATCTCATAAAGACAGACAGCAGGACCAGCGCCCGCAGGGGCGTTGTCCACACGCCTCACGGCGATATTCAGACCCCGGTCTTCATGCCGGTAGGCACCCAGGCCACGGTAAAGGCCATGCGTCCGGAGCAGGTGGCGGATATGGGGGCAAATATCATACTGTCCAACACCTACCATCTCTATCTGCGCCCCGGCCACGACATCGTCAGGGAAGCCGGCGGCCTTCACAAGTTCATGAACTGGAACAGAGCCATTCTTACGGACAGCGGCGGCTTTCAGGTCTTTTCCCTGGGGAAGCTGCGGAAGATCACCGAGGAAGGGGTCAGATTCCAGAGCCATATCGACGGTTCCCGGCACATGCTGACGCCGGAAAAAGCGGTGGAGATCCAGAACGCTTTGGGCTCGGACATCATGATGGCCTTTGACGAGTGCGCGCCGTATCCGGCAGACCATCGTTACGTAAAGGATTCTCTGGAGCGGACGACCCGCTGGCTGAAGCGGTGCAAGGAAGCCCATAAAGATGTAGAGCGTCAGTCTTTGTTCGGCATCATGCAGGGCGGCATGTACAAGGATCTCCGCAGGCAGAGCGCGGATGAGATCGTGGAGCTGGATCTGCCGGGCTACGCCATCGGCGGTCTGTCCGTCGGCGAGCCGAAGGAGCTGATGCTGGACGTGATGGACGACTGCGTGGACCGGCTTCCCGCGGACAAGGCCAGGTATCTCATGGGCGTAGGCACGCCGGACTATCTCTTTGAGGGCGTGGAGCGGGGCATCGACATGTTCGACTGCGTCCTGCCGACCAGAATCGCCCGTCACGGCCTCTGCATGACCAGCCATGGCAGGGTCAACATCAAAAATGCTCAGTACGAGCGGGATTTTACGCCGCTGGACCCAGAATGTGACTGCTACACCTGCCGCAATTATTCCAGGGCCTATCTGCGCCACCTGTTCAAAGCCGACGAGATGCTGTCGGCCATGCTGCTGTCCAATCACAACATCTACTTTCTGCTGAAGATGATGGAGAACATCAGGACCGCCATCGAAGAAGACAGATTTTTAGAGTACAAGAAGGAGTTTTACGATAAATATGGAAGATTTTAAGGAAGCCGGCCTGCCGGTCTGCGAGCACGACGAATTCTGCGGCGGCTGTATTTATCAGGGCGTGCCGTACAGCGAACAGCTGGCGATCAAAGAAGGGGAGGTCAAAGGGCTTTTCGCGGAGAAGAGGATCTGCCCGAAAACCTTTGATCCCATCGAAGGATGCCCGGACCAGTACAGATACAGAAACAAGATGGAATATACCTTTGGCGACATGGTCAAGGGCGGGCCTATGTGTCTTGGCATGCACAAGAAGCGGAACTTCATGTCCATCATCACCGTGGATCAGTGCCAGCTAGTGGACGAGGATTTTAACCGGATCCTCCGGTTTACGCTGGACTTCGCAGTGGAGCGGGGCTACAAACACTATCACAAGAAGAGCCATCGCGGTTTGCTGCGCCATTTGATCGTCCGCAAAGGCATGCGGACCGGTGAGCTTCTGATCAACATCGTCACGTCCCGGGAAGAGGGCTTTGATGAGGAAGCTTACACGGCCGGACTGCGGGCCCTGTCTCTTGACAACGAGATCGCAGGCGTGCTGCGGACGTTTAACGACAACCTGGCGGACAAAGTGACCTGCGAGGAGTTAAAAATCCTGTATGGACGGGATTACTATATGGAGGAAATTCTGGGCCTGAAATTCAGGGTCAGCGCTTTTTCTTTCTTCCAGACCAACGTGGAGGCGGTGGAGCGGCTGTACAGCGAGGCCCTGGCTCTCATCGACGACTTCGCGGGCAAGACGGCCTTTGACCTGTACTGCGGCACGGGTACCATCAGCCAGGTGCTGGCGCTCAAGGCAAAGAAGGTGGTAGGCGTGGAGATCGTGGAAGAGGCCGTAGAGGCTGCCCGCGAGAACGCGAAGCTCAACGGCCTGGACAACTGCCGGTTCATCGCGGGCGACGTGTTCAAAGTCCTGCAGACCGTGGAGGAAAAGCCGGAGGTCATCGTGGTGGATCCGCCGCGGGTCGGCATGAGTCTGGACGCGGTAGAGAAGATCGCGGGGTACGGCGTGCCTCAGATCGTCTATATTTCCTGCAATCCGAAGACCCTGGCCATCAACCTGCAGCAGTTTGAATATCTGGGCTACAGGGTGGAGTACGCCAAGGCCTTTGATAATTTCCCGTGGACGAAGCATGTTGAGTGCATCTGCTTGCTGTCAAGGGTCAAGGATTGAAACAAGGGTGGATACCTATCCTTTTGCCCGTGATGCAGTGCGTGAGGCGGTCTATAATGCGCTGATCCATTGCAATTGGGCTGACAATAATCCGATTCAAATTCGCATTGAGGATGATGCCATGTACATTAGCAACAGCAGCCCGCTTCCTTTCGGGTGGACGGCACAGACTCTGCTGAAAACGCATTCATCAAAGCCCTTCAATCCAGATATTGCGAGAGTCTTTTATCGTACCGGCTATATTGAAAGCTGGGGACGTGGAATTCAAAAAATCTGTGATGCTTGTAAGAAACTTGGAGCTGATGAGCCGGTATATATTGTTCATGGTGAAGACATCATGGTGAGATTTCACGCTCTTCAAAGTGCCAAAGTCTCAGATTCTAAAGCACCAAAGCACCAAAGCACCGCGGATTTTGGTGCTTTGGATGACGCTTTGGCGCATAAGATCATTGAGATTTTAAGGGAAGAGTCAGATATTGCTCAGGATGCTATAGGAGAGCGGCTTGGAACAACGAGACGTGTGATTCAGAAAAAAATCAAGTTATTGAAGGAAGCCGGACTCATAGAGCGTATTGGCGGAAAGCGTTATGGGCATTGGGTAATCTGCGAATAAAACCCATGAAATTTGATGAGGGAAAAGGCTCTGACTGTAGGAAAAGCTGTGAGGTGATATGGAGTGAACAAAGATCCATTTAAGGAATATATCAAAGAATCCGAGCCCGCAAAACGGGACAAGGGTTATGCGTGGCATACGGCCATTGGCCTGCAAGCGGTCGATGGACTTAAGACATCAGAATATCTGGTGCATACTGCCGTCCGGAATATCGAAGGCGAGATTTCCTTTGAAGAGGCAAACGCGCTCTTGCAGATTTATTATGAGGAAAATCCTACCCGTGATGCGTCAGACCGTACCGAGGAAGCCGACAAGGTTTCCGCTCGGATCGCTGCGCTTCTTTCCGAGCGTGCCTTCAGCTTTACTCCAAACGAGTATCTTTCCATTCACAGGAAGCTGTTTAGCGGCATCTATTCCCATGCCGGGCGCATTCGTGATTACAACATCACGAAGAAGGAATGGGTGCTGAATGGAGCGACTGTGCTTTACGGCAGCGCTACGGAGCTTCGTGCAACGCTTGAATATGATTTCTTCGAAGAGAAGAAGTTTTCCTATAAGAATCTCGCGATGGATGAGATCATCCATCACCTTGCGTTGTTTGTATCCAGACTGTGGCAGATCCACGCATTTGGTGAAGGCAACACCAGAACCACGGCAGTATTTTTCATCAAGTATCTGCGCACGCTGGGCTTTGACGTAACGAACGACATTTTTGCTGAGAACGCGTGGTATTTTCGGAACGCACTGGTCAGGGCAAATTACAATGACTTAAAGAATGGTATTCATGAGACGACGGAGTTCCTTGAGGTGTTCCTTCGCAATCTCCTGTTGAATGAAAACCATCCGCTGCAAAACCGGACATTGCACATCAGCGGCACGTTCAAAGGGACAGAAGAACCGGACATTGAAACTGCAAAACCGGACATTGATGTTCTAAAAGCGGACATTGAAAATAGTTTCCAGACAAAAACGGCAAGTCATATTTTGAAGCTGCATAAAGCATTTCCGGAACAGACAATCTTCGGACGGTCGGATGTGATGAAAGTAATTGACATTAAAGCATCCAGAGCCTCTGACCTTCTGAAGGAAATGGTGGAGCATGGGATCATTGAACCGGTGTCCGGACATGGAAAGGGCAAATATCGCTTCCGGCAGCATTAGCGTTGAGGCGCTGGGATTTCGGATATATTCCCTCAGAGTGGAGTGTCGAGGCGGTTGAGAAAATGGCAATTTTGAGGCGAAAAAAGCCGTTGATAAATTCCCACGAACGGACTGATTTGCCGCAATCTTGGCATCGACCTGGGGCAATTGAGCCATACGGAGTGCATCTGCTTGTTGTCGAAACATGATGCTATATGATATATCGAAAATACTTAAGAATGTATTGATTCAGCTTGATTGATATAAAATTTAAGTAGTATAATATGAAGAAAAAGCAGAATGGCGTTCAAAGATGATTGATCATATAAGTAAAAGCTTTAGTCAAAATGGATAATCCTGCAGTTTTGCTTACATTGGGATATATAAATTTGATTCAAGTAATGGGTGAAGCACTTCCAGATGACCTTTAGGAGTCTCGAAACAAAATGGCGAAAACCGCGCAGAGTATGGAAAGCGACTTCTGCAAAGGCTCTCAGACCATTTGACCACAACCTTTGGCAAAGGATTTTCAGTCGCAAATTAAAATGCATCAGGCAGTTTTACAAGGTTTATTCCAAAGAACAGATTGGCGAAACAGTGTTTAGCCAATTCAGCAATCTGCCTGCCGTCAGCACAGGAAGAAAATTTTATCTGAGCTGGTCAGCCTTATCTTACGCTAACTTATATGGTGGATAAGAGTGTCAACTATCAGTACACCACAGGGGTGAAGCAGATTTTGCCGCTGTCTATCGCATCCAGGTTATTGAAAAAGAAAGAAAAGTCTGTTATAATAGGCAACAGATGTGTCTGACCGTTCTGAATGGAAAGGAATGATTCCTCACCACAAGCCGGTTGCATAACGTGGCTGTTTAGAAAGCCGTGCAGCTTTGTTTTGATGTTTTTGTTCGTGGTTTTACAGATGTGAGGAGGAGTTCCGACGCGGGGCTCTTCTTTTGTTGTATTGAAACGCTCCGGGCCTTTCGGGCGGCAAAGCGACGGGTGTACGCGCAACGAAAGAGAGGTATGAACGGCATCTAGAAAAGAGCTCTTGAGGGCTTTTCTGGACAGTGCCGCTGAAGTATGACGATGATAAGACGAATTCACAGTTTTTTGAAGCCCTGGTATATCATTATTTTGCTGCTGATTTTATGGGCTCTGGTGTCATGGATGGGGATATGGAATACATACCTGCTGCCTACGCCATGGAAAGTGTGCGCCACTTTTGTGTCTATGCTTGAGAAGGGCGAGATCGCCAAGGCGATCGTGGTCAGCTTCCGGCGTGTACTGCTGGGGTTTGCCATTTCTTTCACCCTGGCGTTTTTCTGCGGCATGGCATCGGCTTATTTGCCTGGACAGGCCGCTTATATGAAGCATATCGGGAATTTTTTCCGCAACGTGCCGCCCCTTGCCCTGATCTCTTTGCTGATCCTTTGGTTCGGGCTGGGAGAAGCCTCAAAGCTGATCATTATTGTGCTGGCTTCTTTTTTCCCCATGACCATGAATATCAGCAAAGGGTTTGCCGAGTGTGACAAACGGCTGATCGAGGTGGGGCAGTCCCTGGGATTTTCCAGACTGAAGATCTTCTTCCGGATCAGCCTTCCTTATGCCAGAGAAGATATTCTGGTCGGCATGCGCATCGGCCTCGGATACAGCTGGCGGGCGTTAATCGGAGCGGAGATGTTCGCGGCGGCCACGGGCCTTGGATATATGATTGTCTTCGCGCAGCAGATGTCCCGGTCAGATAAAGTATTTATCGGTATCTTCCTGATCGGCATCATCGGCTGCGTCTGCGACAAGCTGTTCTCCATCTTGATCCGCAGGCTGAGCGTGGGAGGCAAGACAGAAGGGAGCCGGAGCTGATGCAGCAGGATATTGAATTAAAGAACATACAGAAAACCTTTCTGGTAGAAGGAAAGCCGTTGGAGGTTCTGAAGGATTTCAGCCTGACGATCCGCCATAATGCCATAACGGTGGTCCTGGGTAAAAGCGGCTGTGGGAAAACGACCCTTCTGAGGCTTATCGGCGGACTTGACAGAGATTTTGAGGGGGTACTGACTTATCCGAAAGAGGCCAAAACAGGCATCGTCTTTCAGGAACCCCGTCTTATGCCATGGCTGACCGTATGGAAAAACATTACCTTTGGATTAAAGGGCAGCGAGATAAGGGAGGATCATATACGCGGATTGATTTCTCTGACGGGGCTTGAAGGGTTTGAAAATGCCATGCCGTCTCAGCTTTCCGGGGGTATGGAGCAGCGGGTGGCGATTGCCAGGGCGCTGGCTGTAAATCCGGGCTTTTTGCTTATGGATGAGCCTTTCGCGGCGCTGGATTATTTCACCCGAGCCTCCATGCAGAAGGTGCTTTTGGATATCCACCGGCAGAACTCCTGCGGGGTCCTGTTTATCACCCACAGTATCGACGAGGCCTTGATTTTGGGCGATTATATCGTAATTATAAAAGAAAAACAAGTTAAGAAAGTCTATCATCTGAAAGAAAAATCTGTTCCGGCAGATCTTTCCTGCCGCGACATGATTGATCTGAAAGAGGATATTCTTTTAAATATTAATGAAACAAAGGAGATATCAAAATGAAAGTGAAAAAGTTACTTGCTTTGTCCATGGCAGCTGTCATGATGCTGTCGTCCTTTTCCCTGACAGGCTGTTCCTCCTCAAAGGACGGCGCAGAGACCGCAGCAGAAGCGCCGGAGACCATTACCGTCACTTACGTTTCCTCACCGCTGAATGTACCGACGATCGTGGAGCAGAACCACAGCATCTTCGCGGAAAATTTAAAAGAACTGGGTGTAGAGAACGTGAATTATTCTGACCTGACTTCCGGCGCGGACCAGACGCAGGCTTTGGCTTCCGGCGACATTCAATTTTTGTACGCTGTGGGCGCCACTTCTGTGATTTTGTCTGCAGCCAATGACGCGGATATTAAGATCATTTCCATGTACAGCCGTTCGCCTAAGGCGTTCTGCCTGTTCTCCAATGATGACTCGATCCAGTCTCCGGCGGATCTGAAAGGAAAGACCATCGCTGGCCCGCAGGGAACCATTCTTCATGAACTGCTCGTGGCTTATCTGGCTTCCGGCGGCATGACCATCGACGATGTAAACTTTGTCAATACCACGATCCCTGACGCCATGGCGGCCATGAACGGCGGCAGCGCGGACTGCGCACTTTTGGCAGGCGCGGCAGCCTACAACGCGCAGAGCAGCGGGGCTCATCTGGTGACCAACGGAGAGAATTTGGTAGAGGCTACTATTGTCTGCGCTACGACCAATGCATTTTATGAAGCGCATAAAGACGTGGTAGAGAAATTCCTTGAAGCGCAGCAGGAAGTGCTGACCTATATGGAAGAGAATAAAGAAGAGGCCATAAAGGAAACAGCGGAGTGCCTGGATCTGGATGTGGCGGCCGTAGAAGAGATGTTCGAGTACTATGATTTCGATATGACCATTCGGGATTCTGATATTGAAGCGATGAAATCCACCATGCAGTTTATGCTGGATACGGAGATGATTGAAAAAGAAGTAGATATTGAGAATCTGGTGATCCGTTGATGCGAATCACTTTTCATCTGCTCGCGTTATCATGATCGTGGAAGCGGGGTTCAGACTTGGGTCGATGACAATTTGATGAGGATTAGATGATGAAAAAAGATTTTGGAGATACGTTGATGATTCGAGGATTAGAGATCAGTTAATTTAAGCTGTTGAAGGATTTTTTGTACGAGGCCATTTTTATACCGGAAGGGGTAAAACCTCCTGCAAAAGAGATTGTAGAACGGCCGGAGCTGAGGATATATTATGAAGATTTTGATTCAGGCAGCGCGGACCACTGTCTTGCGGCAGAGGTTGACGGCCGTGTGGTCGGAGCCGTTTGGACGCGCATCATCAATGACTATGGCCACGTAGATGACGAGACCCCTTCCTTTGCCATATCTTTATATGAGGATTATCGCGGACGGGGCATCGGCACGCAGCTGATGGTGGAAATGCTGGAGATTCTGAAGAAGCGGGGCTACAGGAAGGCGTCTCTGGCGGTACAGAAAGCAAATTACGCGGTCAGGATGTACAGGAAGGTCGGCTTTAAAACCGTAGATGAAAATTCCGAGGAATACATCATGGTGTGCGAATTATAGGGAAAGAAAGCTTTGAGATGAATTTGAGAGGAGAAGTGCAGGTATGACAATCGTTGAACTTAGGAGGTTTCCATAGACAATCATGAGCAGTACGTATATCATCATTCAGATAATCGGATTTATCGGCACGGCGTTTTACTTTTTGTCGTATCAGTGCAAGAGCAACAAGAATCTGTTTCGGGTGCAGTTTGTCTCATACATGCTTTACACGATCCATCTGTTTTTGCTGGGAGCCGTGACAGGCGCGCTGAGTTACATCCTGAATCTTGTCAGATCCCTGTTTCTCGGCAGCAACAACAAGAAGCTGCACAGCCGTGGGGCATGTGTTATCATCTGCCTGCTGCAGGTGGTCGTAGCCGTCTTCACGTGGTCGGGCTGGATTTCTCTGCTGCCGATCGTGGCAAACATTGTAACCACGATTGGCGGTTATACCCACAGCGCCAAGAAGGTCAGACTGGCGGGCATGCTGGTCAACTCACCTCTGTGGATTATTTACGATATCATGATTGGCTCTTGGGCAGGTATTGCTGATGAGGTCGCCAGTGAAATATCCATGATCCTGTCCATCGTGCGCTACGGATGGAAAAACTTAGACGATCCATCGTCCACCAACAGTTGACAGGTTTGCCGGCAATATCAACCTGCAGTTCGTGGTATTCTCTTTTGAAATGGAATATCATAATCCTTGAAAGGAGGGTTCCCCGGTGAATCAGGAAAAGATCGGAAGCTTTATCGCTTCGTGCAGAAAAGAAAATGGATATACGCAGGCGGCTCTCGCGGAAAAACTTGGCATTACAAACAGAGCTGTTTCAAAATGGGAGACGGGGAAGAGCCTGCCTGACGCGTCGATCATGCTTGAGCTTTGTGAGCTGCTGCGTATAAATGTAAATGAACTCCTGACCGGGGAACGTTTGCAAATGAAAGATTATCAGAAAAAAGCGGAAGAAAACCTGGTCGAAATGCAGGCCAAGAAAGAGAGAGCGCAGAAAAGCCTTCTGAGAATTGAGTTGATATGGCTGGCAATCGCCATATTGCTGACGCCCGCGCACCTGGCGATCAATTACTATTTTCCAGATAACGGCGGAACCGGAATCGGGCTGATCATTCTTATCATCGGACTGGCGCTGTTTGCCTTCTATTTTGTCAAAAACTATGAAATCAGGATCAAATAAGAGACGGAGCGGCAGGGTCATGGCATTTCCCAATTATCATTGAAATTCGACGAAACTTGTAGTATAATAGAGAAGTCAATGTGATATGGCAATATAAAAAAAGGAGAAAAAATATGAAAAAGAAAGAATCCAAGGTTTTAGCCCTGATCTTGATGCTCGCGATGGTGATGTCTGTTTCCATGCTCATGACCAGCTGCGGCAGCGATCCTTCCACGCTGCAAGAGTATGTTGCGCAGGATTCAGATTTACAGGAACAGCTTGACTCCCTCGCTGACAGCCAGGAAGGCATGGCCGTTGAGATCAAAGACAATCAGATCATCTATACTTACACTTATCCGCAGCAGATCGATGAGGATGTTCTGGATGATGTGAAAGCTCAGTTTGAATCAGCGATGGAATCTACGGCTTCTACTTTTGAAGGCATCGCTTCCAGCTGTGAAGAGGAGACTGGCATTTCCGGCATCACTGTCAAGGTAGTATACCTGAACAATGACGGCTCCGAGATCTACAGCAGCGAATATTCCGCGGCTGAATAAGACCAACTGAAGAAAAAGTCGGCAAAAGTGTGCATGATAGAATCAAAGATTCCTATGCACACTTTTTTTAGTTTAACAAAGCATTTCCACGTGAAAAAACCGCGCACTTTTGACAAAATCTTGACACTTTCGTGTTACAATCGAAGAAAACTGTGGAAGGACGGGAGGAGGAAGATAGCTATGACGCGGAAACTTTTGATCGTAGATGACGAGGAGGCTTTGACAGAGCTGCTGTGTGACCATTTTCGTGAGCGAGGTTATCTGGTTTATGGAGCGGTCAGCGGCAGCCAGGCCATAGAGCAGCTGCAGGTTCAGCCGGACCTGATTCTGCTGGATATCAATATGCCGGATATGGACGGCATGACCCTCTGCAGGCAGATCCGGTCCCACGTAAACTGTCCCATCCTGTTTCTCACAGCGAGAATCACCGAGCAGGATAAGGTAAACGGACTGTCTGTCGGCGGCGACGACTATATCACAAAGCCTTTCAGTCTGGCGGAGCTGACGGCCAGAGTAGAGGCGCATCTGCGGCGGGAGACGAGAAATCAAAAGAAAGCGGCGATCCTTTCGTCCAGGGATCTGATCGTCAATCTGACAGAGCGCAAGGTGTCATACCGAGGGGAGGAAGTGCCATTTTCACGGAAGGAGTTCGATATTATAGAGTTCCTCCTTTCCAACGCCAACCAGGTCTTTGACCGAGAGAGGATCTACGAGGAAGTGTGGGGCTATGATGCCGAAGGGGACAGCGCCGTGGTCAAAGAGCACATCCGGAAGATCCGGCTGAAGCTGTATCGTGCCGCGGGCCAGGAATTTATTGAAACCATATGGGGGATCGGATATAAATGGAACAGATGAAAAAAGGGGAATCCCTGAAAAGCGCTTTTATGGCCACTATGCTGACAGCCGTATGCGTCATCGCGGCCTTGTCAGCCGTTACTGTATGGGGATGCGGCAGGCTGCAGACGATTTTGCTGCCCGACCCCAACGCGGCGTATCTCCACATGAAGACCACAGATCAAAGGGGAGCCGAAACAGAGACGACCCTGCGTCTCGGATTCGGACAGGAAGGTGAGGAGGTGCCAACTTTGCAGGAGCAGATCGACGGCATGCTGGTTCAGATCAGCGAGGGATCCACCACCTATTCCATCGAAAAGATCGAAAGAAGCTACGATTCGCTGACACCGAAGCGAAAAGCCGCTTATACGGGACTGTCCGTCTGCAAGATCCTGCTGCCCGCCGTATATTCGGTGATTGGGACCTTGCTCAGCGCGCTGCTGTTTTACCGGAGAAAGCTGGACCGCCCCATCTCCATTCTGGCGCAGGCTACGGAAAACATCGCCGCAGAGGATCTGGATTTTACGGTGTCCTATGAAAGCCGAGATGAGATGGGACGGCTCTGCCAGTCCTTTGAGACCATGCGGCAGGCGCTGCAGGAAAACAGCCGGATGCTGTGGAGCATGCTGGAAGAACGACGGATTCTGCAGGCGTCTCTGGCTCACGACCTGCGCAATCCCATCACCATCATAGAGGGCTACACGGAGTACATGCAGCAGAAATCCGATGCGGGAAGTCTGACAGAAGAAAAGCTGCGGCATATTCTGGCGAAGCTTTCCCAGGCGTCAAAGCGGCTCACCCGCTATACGGAGTCCATTCAGGACATCCAAAGGCTGGAGGATCTGGAACTCGCAAGAACAAAGGGTGATCTGCCGGAGCTGTTTCTGGCCATGGCGGAGGATTTTGTCTATGCGGGGAAGCAGAAAGGCATCTGCGTGGAAGTGGAGGCTTCCGTGGAGAAGCAGACGGCTTTTTTGGACCAGCAGGTGCTGTTTCGGATCCTGGAAAACCTCTTTTCCAACGGAGTCCGATTTGCAGAAAGTGCCTTGCGGTTTCGTGCCCGGACAGAAGAAGGCTGGCTGATCATCTCTGTGGAAGACGACGGGCCGGGATTTCCGGAAGAGGTGCTGCGAGTTAAGAATCGATATAATCTGTCCATCCGCCAGGAGGGCAGCCACATGGGAATCGGATTGATCATCAGCCGGATTCTGTGTGAAAAGCACGAGGGAAGGCTGATGCTGTCCAACCTTCCGGAAGGCGGCGCCCGCGCTGAGGTGAGGATTCCTATAAAGTATGACTGCGTTTTGACTGAATTTTGACCTTCGGGATATAGAATCTCCTTATCAAAAAGGATAAGGAGATTTTTATATGAAGAAAAAACTGATTTTCGGACTGTGCCTCTGCTTGGCGGCAGGCAGTCTGTCCGCGTGCGGAGCCGACGCCTCTTCTGCCGACGGCGGTAAAAGCCAAAAAGCGGGAATGAAGGGGGAACTGTCCCTGCTCACTTCCGGCTCTAATTACAATGACTGCGCCGCGGAGCACGGCTATTACTACCTCAATGAAGAAGGCGACCACATCATGTATGTCGACTATGAAAGCAGGAAGGAGCTGTATCTGTGCAGCCGTCCCGGCTGTAAACACGACACGGAGGAATGTCCCTCCTATATCAATGAGACGGAGCGGCTGACAGGGAACTCCCTGTTCTATTACAAGGATCACCTGTACCTGTTCAGCCGCGATTTTGACAACGACGGCACCACGGCCATAGACTATCTGGCAGATGGTTCAGAACCCATGGGGGACTTATCTGTCGTTTCCTCGCCAGCCGCCCTCTACCAGATGAATCCGGATGGTACCGAGCGAAAGAAGGTCTGCTCCTTTGATGAGGGGGCTGCGCTGGAAGATACGGTGCTTTGCGATGACAGCGGTCTGTATTTTATCGAGAAGCGGCTTACCAGCGAGCAGGTCGATGATCAGACGACGACGGTCTCATCAAAGGACAGGAAGCTGATCAGGGTGGATACCTCGCAATGGAAGCAGGAAGAGGTCTGTGACATGGACGAACAGAGCGGCATCATCGGCTGCTATGGCGGAAAGCTGGTGGTCTGCAGCGTCCAATATCAGAAGGAGCTGACGGCGGAAGAAAAGCTGGACGACGATATCTTCACGGAGGCCTTGAACGAATCCAAATCCGTCTATGCCCTTTTTGATCCCGCCACGGAAGAGAGCAGGGAAATCTACAGCGTCAAAAACGACAGGATCAACAACGCCCTTTTGAAAGGCAAGTACCTCTACGCGGCAGCTGAAGGCGACGGCGATATCAAGAAGATCGATGTGGAAACGGGAGATGCGTCTGTCTTTGTGAAAACCCAGAACAATAATCTGAACGGCATCTATGAAGATGTTCTGGCGTGCTCGTCCTGGGATGCCGCCGACAGCGCCAGCTATTACATTCATCTGGATGACGGCGTCATAGAAAGATCCGATTTGAAGAACCGTTACAAGGATTATCCCCTGGAAGTGCGGGCAGAGACGCCGGACGGTTTTCTGGTGGTCTGCGATTACGACGCCCACACAGACCCTGTCTATCCCGATCAGGATAACATCGAAGGGATCCAATTCGCTTTGATAGACAAGGCAGATCTGTACAGCGGGACAGAAAACTATGAGAAGATCGAAATGACGTCAAAGGGACTGTAGAGGAGGCAGAGATGTTGGAAATACGAGAGATCACAAAGAAGTACGGAGAAAAGACCGCGCTGGACGGCGTATCGCTGCGGCTGACGGAGGGCGTCTACGGCCTGCTGGGGCCCAACGGCGTGGGAAAGTCCACTTTGATGAACATCATTACGGATAATCTGAAGCCGGACGCGGGACAGGTCCTGTGGGATGGAAAACCGATCAAATCCATGGGCGCCGGTTACCGCCGCCTCATCGGCTATGGTCCGCAGCAGCAGGGGCTTTACGATGGATTCACCGGGCGCCGGTTTCTCAGCTATATGGGCGCGCTGAAGGAGATCCCCAAGGCGGCCTTGGCTGAAGAGATTGACGCGGCATCAGATTATGTAAACCTTTCGGACCGGCTGGATCAGCCCATCGGATCCTACTCTGGCGGCATGAAACAGAGGCTTTTGATCGCCCAGGCCATGATGGGGGACCCGAAGCTTTTGATCCTGGATGAGCCTACGGCGGGCCTTGACCCCAGGGAGCGGGTGCGCATCCGGGAGAAGATACACGTGCTGGCAGAGGGAAGAATCATCCTCATCGCGACCCATGTGGTGTCGGACGTGCAGTCCATCGCCAGGGAGATCATCATTTTGAAAGCCGGGCAGGTGGCTGATCAGAACAGCGTGGAGAGGCTTTGCGGCGCCTACGGGGCGGAGGATCTGGAGGACGTGTACATGCATATTTTCGGAGAAGAGACGGAGGGACGAGATGAGACTGACCGGATTTGAGCTGTCTAAAATATGGAGGAAGAAGAGCTTTTTGCTGTTGATGGTCCTTCTGGTGTCCGTCAATCTGTTCTTTCTGTGGTATCTCCATTTGCCGGGCGAAGCGCCGCCGCTCTCTTCTTACAGGGCTTTGCAGCAGGAGCTTTCGGGAAAGACGGAGGCGGAAAAGAAGGTCTTTCTGACCCGGCTTCACGAGGAGATGGAAATTTACGCCCTGGTCAATGAAATACTGCTCTATCAAAGCAGAGACGACCAGTTTGCCCAGGTCATGGAACAGCAGCTGAAGTCGGAACATCCGGACCTGTTGAAGGAATACGGGGAGGCTTTTCGGACAGGGGACTACCTGCGGTATACGGATTCCTTTGAGCAGGAGCAGGCTTTGATCGATGAGGCCTATGCGGAGATGGAGAAGGTCAGCGGCTATGGAGATTTTCTGATATCCGTGGCAGAGCAGAGGGAGACGATGGCTTCCATTTCTGTATTCAACAGGGGGAAAAAGAAATTTTCATCCAGAAACGCGGAGAAGGAGCTGGCGGACTATGGGGCCATGGAGCAGGCGCGGCCATCTGTTATGCTGTCAAAGAGCGTTCGCGCTGCCGTGGAACTGCCGGTCACAGATCTGCTTCTGTATCTTTCTGTGTTTTCCTTCGCAGGCGGATTGATCTGCGAGGAGAGAAGCCGGAAGCTGTTTCTGGTCATCCGCGCTTCAGCCAGAGGCAGAGCCGCGACCATCGGCGCAAAGCTGGCAGCGCTGGCGGTCCACTGCATTGGTGCGACTGCGGTCATATGCGGGAGCAGTCTCGTCTGGTGTTTCGCTGCGGCAGGCATGCCGGAGCTCGGGGCGCCGCTGCAGTCGCTGGCTCCGTATATGGAAAGCGCCCTTCGCCTATCTATCGGAGAATTTCTGCTGCTGGGCATGGTGCTCAAGGCGGCGGTGATCTTTGTCTTCGGCGAGCTGCTTCTGCTCACCGCCATGGCCTGCAGGCAGAACTTCATGTCCGCCATGGCGGGGGCTGCCTTTCTGGCAGTCAGCGGGACTGTGTACGCGCTGATTCCGGCCAACAGCTCTGTGAACTGGCTGAAATACCTGAATTTCATCGGGGCTATGCGGGTGGAAGCGCTGCTGGGCGGTTATCTGAACTTTGACCTGCTGGACTGCCCGGTTTCCCGGCTGTTTGCCGTGTGCGCGGCTGTGCTGACCATGGCGCTGATCTGCGGCGCGGTGTCCATCCTGCTGTTTTTACAGGGAACACGCCTGTCTGCGGAGCAGTCAAAGGGATGGCGCTTTCGCCTGTTCTGTCCGTCCGCTATTCGTCCGCACAGCAGTCTGTTCCTTCACGAGGGATGGAAAATCATGGTGTTGCAGCATGCCGCCGCAGTGCTGCTGGCGTTCATCCTTCTGGCCGGATATCAGCATCTTTCCCAGGGTTATACGCTGACGCCGGCAGAACATTATTATCAGAACCTGATGGTGGAGCTGGAGGGACCTTTGACGGAGGAAAAGGAGGCTTTGGTCGAAGGGGAGCAGGCGCGCTATGATGCTGCTTTTGCGGAGATTGAGCGGATCGAAGGTCTTCAGGCTGATGGGAAAATCAGCGAAATGACGGCCAGCTCCATGACGGAGCCTTATTACAGGGAGACGATATTCTATCCGTCCTTTCAGCGGATACTGGCTCAGTACGATTGGGTCAAAGGAGAAAAGGACCGAGTTTTCGTCTATGATACCGGTTATCTGATGCTGCTCGGAATGGGAAACGACGACGGCCTGCTGGATTACCTGCTGCTGACAGCATGCTTGATTCTGGCCTTCAGCAGCGTGTTCGCCATGGAATATCAGAACGAAACGTGGAAGCTGCTGTCGGCTACGGCTCTGGGCGCGAAGCGCATTTGCCGCGCCAAGGTCAGAGTTTGCCTGGCCGCTTCGGCCCTTGCCGCGGCAGCGGTATTTGGATTCAGGACCGTACAGATCACCAGAAGCTGTCCGCTCCATCAGCTTTGGGCCGCCGCGGAGAACCTGAGTGTCTACGGGGATCTGGGCATAAGAATACCGCTGATTCTGCTGCTGCTTGCGGCGGCACTGGTGCAGATTCTCGTAGTCTGGATGCTGGTTCTGGCCGTTCTGTACCTTTCTGACCGGGTAAAAGGCCAGCTTCCTGCCATGTGTCTGGCTGCCCTGGCGCTGGCGGTTCCGCCTGTGCTCTGCGCCATGGATCTGACCTTCGCCCGGTGGTGGAGCCTGCTGCCCCTGTATCAGGCCGGGCGGCTGATTCTTGAATCGCCGGGCAGGGCCGTCTGTTATCTGTCAGGGTGCGCGGCGGCATTTGTGATCCTGCGGCGGCGGATCGCAGACTGCCGGACGGTCTGAACCTTGCCCTGATGCGCGCTTGATGCGCGGTTGCAGATAAAAAGAAGCCTGCATCTGAGGTTATACTCCAGATGCAGACTTTTATCCGTTTTTTGTGTTTTACGTTCCGGCTGGTATCGCTATTTCGTGATCACTTTGCAGATGTCTTCGCCCAGGGCCACCGGATCGTCTACGGTCAGGCCGGAGATCAGCACCGCCTGGCTGTAGAGCAGGTTGGCGTAGGTTTTGACCATATCCTTGCCTTCCTCGCCCATGGCAAAGGTGTCTTTCAGGGTGGTCATGACGGCGTGGTCTGGATTGATCTCCAGGATCCTGTCGGCTTTGACCATCTGGTCTGTCGGCATGGCGTTTAAGACCTTTTCCATTTCCAGGGAAATGTTTCCCTTGGTGGTCAGGCATACGGCGCTGCCCTTGAGACGAGGGGACAGCTTGACCTCGGAGACCTTGCCGGCCAGAGACTCTTTGATGTAGTCCAGCAGGGCCTTGTTGTCTTCCTCGGCCTTCTTCATGGCTTCCTTCTGCTCGTCGGTCTCTTCGCCTGTGATGTCCTCAGCGGAAACGGACTTGAATTCCTTTTCCTTGTAGTCGCGCATCATCTGCAGGACGAATTCATCGATCTCGTCGGTCAGGTAGAGGATCTCATAGCCCTTCTCCTTGATGAACTCGGTCTGCGGCAGCATGTCGATCTTTTCGACGGATTCACCGGAAGCGTAGTAGATATACTGCTGCTCTTCGCCCATCTTCGCCAGGTATTCGTCCAGGGAAACCATCTTCTTTTCCATGGAGGAGTAGAAGAGGACCAGATCGGAGAGGACGTCCTTGTGCATGCCGAAGTCGTCGTAGATGCCGTATTTCAGCTGTCTTCCGAAGTTTTCAAAGAACTTTTCGTAATTCTCCCGGTCGTTCTTCATGAAGTCGGCCAGCTCTTTTTTGATCTTCTTTTCCAGATTCTTGGCGATGTTCTTCAGCTGCCTGTCGTGCTGCAGGGTTTCGCGGGAGATGTTCAGGGACAGATCCTGAGAGTCTACCAGGCCCTTGACGAAGTTGAAGTAGTCCGGCAGCAGCTCTTTGCACTTGTCCATGATCATGACGCCGCTGGAGTAGAGCTGCAGGCCCTTTTCATAGTCCTTGGTATAGTAGTCGAACGGGGTGTGGCCCGGAATGAACAGCAGGGCGGTATAGCTGGAAACGCCCTCTACTGAGGTGCGGATGACCCGGGCCGGGTCCTGGTAATCGCCGAACTTGCTCTTGTAATATTCGTTGTAGTCTTCCGGCTTGACCTTGCTCTTCTGCCGCTTCCAGATCGGTTCCATGGTGTTGAGGGTCTCCAGCTCCATGTAGCTTTCCATCTCCGGCATCTGGCCCTCTTCAGGCTCCGCGCCTTCCTTTGGACGGTGCTTTTCCACCATCATCTGGATCGGGTAGCGGATGTAGTCGGAGTATTTTTTAATCAGGCTGCGGATGGAGTATTCTTCGAGAAAGTGGGAATAATCCTCGCCCTCGGCGTCTTCTTTGATGTGCAGGACGATCTCGGTGCCGTTTGAGGTTTTTTCAGCGGCTTCGACGCTGTAGCCGTCGGCGCCTTTTGAGATCCAGCGGTTTGCTTCATCGCTGCCGTAAGCCTTGGACGTGACGGTGACCTCGTCGGCTACCATGAAAGCGGAATAGAAGCCGACGCCGAACTGGCCGATGATGTCGATGGGTTTGGCTCCCTTTGCCGGCTCATCTTCAGCGTGATCCTGTTTGAAGGCCAGGCTGCCGCTCTTCGCGATGGTGCCCAGATTAGCTTCCAGCTCAGACGCGGTCATGCCGATGCCGTTATCGCTGATGGTCAGGGTGCGGGCGTCCTTGTCCGCGGTGATATCGATGTGGAAGTCAGAGCGTTTGATGCCGGTGTCGCCGGACTGCAGGCTCTGATAATACAGCTTATCCAACGCGTCGCTGGCGTTGCTGATCAGCTCTCTGAGAAAGATCTCCTTGTGGGTGTAGATGGAATTGATCATCAGGTCCAAAAGCTTCTTGGACTCTGCTTTAAATTGTTTTTTTGCCATAATCTCGCCTCCGAATTGTGTTCTCTACGTATTTTGTTAGCACTCTTTGCGAATGAGTGCTAAAAACCATATAATATAATTTAACGCAAGGCGGTCAAAAAGTCAATAGGGTTTGCGCTTGTTTTGGCATATTTTGCGCCTGATTCGGCATATTTTCCGGCGGCGCGTCTTAAAATATAGATAACGGAGGTGCAGCTATGGAGATCAAAATATACCAGGGCGCGAGTGAGATCGGCGGCGTCATCACAGGCGTCAGCTGCGGGGCCGCGCGGATTCTCATAGATTTCGGAAGACCTTTGACGGGCCCGGCGGCGGCGGGCGGCAGGGATCAGGTGAGGATCGATGAGCCTTATGACGCGCTGATCTTTACCCATTATCACAGGGACCACACGGACCTGATCGAGTACGTGGCCGAGAATGTCCCCTTGTACATGGGGAAAACGGCAAAGGAGCTGTTTTTGGCGGCCCAGAGACACAAGGACCCTGACAGCCCGGCTGTGAAGCGGATAGAGGGGATCATACCTTATGAGGACGGGGTTCCCTTTGAGGCAGGCGGCATGCGGATCACGCCGATTTTGACGGACCATTCGGCCTTTGACAGCTATATGCTGCTCATCGAAGGCGATGGCAGACGGGTGCTGCATACGGGAGATTTCCGCCTTCACGGGCTCAAAGGAAACCTGGTCCTGCCGTCTCTGTCGCCGCTGACCGGTACGGTGGACGCCATGATCACGGAAGGCACCAATCTGTCCTTCAAGGCACCGGTGACGGTCAGCGAATACCATCTGGCAGACGCTTCCGGCCTTTTGATGCAGAGGTTTCCCTACGTGTTCGTCCAGTGCGGGGCGCTGGACATCGACCGGCTGGCCGTCTTCCACATGGCCTCTCAGGGCAGGCGGTTTTGCTGTGACCCGTACCAGATGTCTCTTCTGGAGATCGTCAGGCGCAGCGGCAGCGCGGGCAGCTGTCTGGCTTACAGCTTTGACCGGGCCAGGGTCTGGATGGACGGCGGCAAAGAACCTGACACGGAGCCGTTCTGCATGGCGGTCAGGAACGGCAGCGCTTTCCGGAAGATCATAGAGCCCTACGCCAAAAACGCGCCGGAAAAAACGCTGTTCATCTACTCCATGTCAGAGGGCTATCTCAAGGAACATCTGTCAGACGTGCAGAAGCTGACAAAGGGGCTGCGATACGCGGTCAAGATACATACTTCGGGCCATGGATCGGCGGAGGCGCTGCGTCTCGCGGCGGAGACGGTGTCGCCGAAGCTGCTGATCCCTGTGCATACGAAGAAGGAGGAAGGTCTGGAAGCCTGTTTTCCAAATCAGAGGATCCTGCGCCTGGCAGACGGTGAGAGCTGCGAGGTCTTTCCAACCTGAGCTTTTTGTTGTAGAATAGAGACGACAGGAAACGGCAAGGAGGAACAGATGTGGAAAATATTTTGACGAAGACTACCAGCACAGCCATGTACATGACGGCGGGCTATCTGAAGGAGGGGGATCTGGCGGTGGACGCCACGTGCGGCAACGGGCACGATACCCTGTCGCTGGCTCTCGCGGTGGGGCGGACCGGAAGGGTGCTGGCCCTGGACGTGCAGGAGAGAGCCGTAGAGGCGACAAAGGGGCTTCTCCGCGAGCACGGGATAAGTAACGTGATCACCCGTCGGGGGAATTTCGCTCATTTGAAGGAGACCGTGAAGGAGACTTTTCCAGGACGGAGGCCGGCGGCGGTGGTGTTTAATCTGGGGTATTTGCCGGGCGGGGACAAAGGGCTGACGACGAAAAAGGAAGATTCTCTCGCGGCGGCCGCCCAGGCGCTGGAGCTGATCCGGCCCGGCGGCATCGTCACGATGGTCCTGTACAGCGGTCACGCGGAGGGCGCGGCGGAAAAGGAAGCGCTTCTCAAGATGGCGGAGGCTCTTCCGGCTGACCAGTATCATGTGGTATACACCTGTCTGCTGAACCAGCGGAAGAATCCGCCGGAGGCGCTGTTTATCACGAAAAAGAAAGAGACGGCGGCCTCTGCACAGTGAGGGAAAAAGCCGTCGTCCAGTAGTTGAGACCGGCGCCAAATAGCGAAGGCCGCCGCCGGGTCAGCTGCCTACAGCCTGGCTCGGAACAGTGTGTCGAACAGCTTGACGCCTTCGATGATGATGCTGTCGTCGAAATCATAGTTGTCGCTGTGGAGCGGAATACCGCTGCCGGTCCCCAGAAAGAAGAATACGCCCGGCATCTGCTGCTCGAAGAAGGAGAAGTCCTCGGCGATCATGACAGGCCGGCGAAGCTCCACGTAGTTCAGGCCCATGAGATGGGGCTTGATGCGCTTGTACAGCGTCTCATTGTTGATCACGGCAGGGTGGCTTTTGCTCACGTCCATGGAGAATTTGACGCCGTAGGCGTGTTCCAGCTCCTGGCCCAAATGGGCCATGGCGTCAACCAGGTTGTTCCAGGTCTCCTCGTTGAAGGTCCGCATGGTGCCGGAAAGCCGGCTGAAGGGGGAGATGGCGTTGCGGACCGTACCGCTTTCCAGCTTGCCGAATTTCAGCACGCAGCGGTCCGGAACGAAGATCGTCTTGTAGGAGTAGATGTCGCTGACGAAGCGGCAGGCCGCCTCCAGAGCGTCCTTTCCCTTTTCCGGATCTCCGCAGTGGGCGCTGACGCCTTCGATGGTCACGTCTACAGCGGTGGATTTAGCCATCATGGCCCCTGGACGGGACGCGATTTCGCCCTTTTCCAGCATAGGCCACAGATGCAGGCCGAAGATGGCTTTGATGTTGTACCGGTCGAAGATGTGGGTGGCGCAGATCCGCAAAGCGCCGTCGATGGTCTCTTCCGCCGGCTGAAACAGCAGCAGGGCATTGTAAGACGGCTTGCGGCCCTCTTTTTTGTACGCGTCTAAAACCCTGGCGAAGCCCAGAAGACCGGCCATGTGGCCGTCATGACCGCACGCGTGCATACACCCTTCATGGGTCGACGCGTAGGGCAGGCCGGTTTCCTCCTGAATGGGAAGGGCGTCCATGTCGGCGCGGAAGGCCATGGTTTCCGCGCAGCCGAAGTCAAAATAGGCGATGACGCCGGTCTGTACGATCTTTTCCACCTGACAGGACAGCTGGGACAAGATCTGGCATACATAAGCGCTGGTCTTGTATACGTAAAACCCTAGTTCGGGGATTTGGTGGAGATCTCTGCGATAGGTGATTAAATCCTGTGATAATTTTTCAAAATCTAACATTCTTTTCTTACCTCTCTTCCATATTATAATATATCGGAGAAACTGGACTTCGTCAAATATTCTTTTCGATTTTGTCGAAATGTGTTAAAATGTTTACTATGAGCATCAACATCAACCTGAAGAAACTGCATATCAAGAGCCTGAAGGGGTTTTCACTGCCAGGGCCGTCCAGAACGCCCGGAGGCAGGGGGAGAAAGCCCTCCGGCCGGAAGAAGGGGAAAAGCCCCAGAAAGCGGAAATATAAGAGACTGCCGCTGCGGGAAAAGCTGATCATCATGGCGGCCGCCCTCTTCATGGTCACCTGCGTTTTCACCGTGATCTACACCATATTGGGAAATTATGACGGTCTGGGACTGCGCCGCAGCGTGCCGGAGCATCTCTACGACATGAGCGCCTTTGAGGAAAAGGGAGGCCGTCTGTACTACGAGGACGACAACTATACCTCCGTGACCGGCATCGACGTTTCCTACTATCAAAAGGAGATCGACTGGGACAAGGTGAAGGCCGACGGGGTGGACTTCGCCATGATACGCCTGGGCTACCGGGGCTCCGAAAGCGGCAGCATCCAGATGGACAGCCGCTTTAAAGAGAACATCAAAGGGGCCCGCAAAGCGGGGCTGGACATCGGCGTGTATTTCTTCTCCCAAGCCACGTCGGCGGAGGAGGCCATAGAAGAAGCCCGCTATGTGGTCCGCCATATCCGCGGCAAAGGGGTTCACTATCCCGTGGCCTTTGACATGGAGCCGGTAAACGGTGAGGAGGACAGGATCAGCGGTTTGACCGTGGAAGAGCGGACCCAGATCGCCGACGCCTTTTGCAAGGTCATCGAGAGAAACGGATATACGCCTATGGTCTACGGCAACCCTCACTGGCTGGAAAACCGCGTGGAACTGGGCTACCTGACCGGTTACGATACCTGGCTGGCCCATTACACAGATCAGACCGCGTACCCGTACAGCTTTCGGATCTGGCAGTATTCAGACGCGGGAAAGGTTGACGGTATCGAAGGCAGGGTAGACATGGATATCCTGCTGGTAGAAAAGTAGGAGGAGCGCGATGGGAGAATATGAACGGATTCAGCATGGCTTCGCGCCGGTCTTCGACGGCCGCAGCAGAGTTTTGATCCTGGGGACCCTGCCGTCGGGAAAGTCCCGGGAAACCGGCTTTTATTACGGACATCCCCAGAACCGGTTCTGGAAGGTGCTGGCTGTCCTCTTTGATGAGGACGTGCCGCAGACCGTCGGGGACAAGAAGGCCATGCTGCTGCGGAACGGCGTGGCGGTATGGGACGTGGTGGACAGCTGCGACATCATCGGTGCGTCGGACAGCTCCATCAAAAATGTGGTTCCCGCCGACGTCGCCGGACTTCTGGCCCGGACCGGCATTGAAAAGGTCTTCGCCAACGGAGCGCTGGCCAAGAAGCTGTACGACAAGTATACCCTGGACCGGACAGGCATACCGGCTGTCCAGCTGCCGTCCACCAGCCCCGCCAACGCCAGATTCCGCCTGGACGACCTGGTGAAAAGCTGGGAAATCATCAAAGACGGGGATTGAAAAACCCACCAAAAGGGTATACAATAGACGATAGTCTAATAAAAAAATTTTAAGATAGAGGAAGGTAAGAGCTTTGAAATTATCACAATTGTTTAACCCAGAAAAGACTGTTTTTTCATTTGAAATATTTCCGCCGAAGCGGGACAACCCGATTCAAACCGTTTATGATACGCTGGACGAGCTGCAGGATCTGAAGCCGGATTTCATCAGCGTGACTTACGGCGCCAGCGGCAGCCTGGCAGACAACTCCACCTGTGAGATCGCGTCCGCCATCAAGCATAAGTACGGCATTGAATCCGCCGCTCATCTGACCTGCGTCAACTCCACCAGAGATGAGGTCTCCGAGGTCCTGCGCAGACTGGAGGCCAACGGTGTAGAGAACATCCTGGCCCTGCGGGGAGACATCGTGCCTGAGGCGCCGCTGAAAAAAGAATTTCTCCACGCCAACGAGCTGATCACCTTTATCAAGGAAAAAGAAGAATACGATTTCGGCATTTCCGGCGCATGTTATCCGGAAGGCCATCCTAACAGCAAAACCCAGGTAGAGGACATACTGAACCTGAAGAAGAAGGTGGACGCAGGCGCGGAGCATCTGATCTCCCAGCTGTTCTTCGACAACAGCATGTTCTATGACTTTTTGGACAAGGCGCGCATCGCGGGCATTACCGTGCCGATTGAAGCAGGCATCATGCCGGTGACCAACAAGAAGCAGATCGAGCGCATGGTGTCCCTGTGCGGCGCCAGCCTGCCTCATAAGTTCACCAAGATGATGTCCAAGTATGAGAACAGGCCGGAGGCCATGAGAGATGCGGGCATCGCGTACGCGGTCAACCAGATCGTGGATTTAGTCAGCTGCGGCGTAGACGGCGTCCATCTGTACACCATGAACAATCCATATATCGCAAGACGTATCTGCGAAAGCGTACAGAGCCTGTTCTAAACATTCCGGGCAGGAAATTTCAGACAAGAGCAACAAGAGCAAAAGGAACAAGAAAAGAATGAATAAGCTACTGAATCTATTTCCCGACAGAGAATTTATCTTTCTGGACGGAGGTATGGGGACCATGCTCCAGAAGGAGATCGACGACATCGGCAAGGTGCCGGAGGTCCTCAATATCACCCATCCGGAGATCATTCAGAAGATCCAGCGGGCCTACGTGGAGGCGGGCAGCGACATTATCAACACCTGCACCTTTGGCGTCAATCCATATAAAATAGAAGGCTGCGGATATACTGCGGAAGAGCTGATCCGCGCCGCCGTCGCCAACGCGAGGAAGGTGGCGGAGGGCACTCAGACCAGGGTCGCCCTGGATATCGGGCCTTTAGGCCGGCTGCTGGAGCCCAACGGCAGCGTCACCTTTGAAGAAGCCTATGAGCTGTTTAAACGGCAGATCCTGGCCGGAAGCGACGCGGATCTGATCACCATAGAGACGATGACGGACCTCTATGAGATGAAGGCCGCTCTTTTGGCTGCCAAGGAAAATACGGAGCTGCCGGTGATCTGCACCATGAGCTTCGAGGCCAACAGAAGGACCTTTACCGGCACCGAGGTCAAGGCTATGGCCATGACCTGCGAGGGCATGGGGGCTGACGCCATCGGCATGAACTGCTCCCTGGGACCGGCGGAATTCCGGCCTCTGGTGGAGGAGCTGTCCCAGTGGACGACCCTGCCTATGGTATCCAAGGCCAACGCGGGGCTGCCGGACCCTTCCACAGGAGAATACAACGTAGGGCCGGAGGAATTTGCCAGCGTCACGGCGGACCTGATCCCTCTGGGCGTCAAAGTCGTCGGCGGCTGCTGCGGCACTACGCCGGACTACATCAAAGCCCTTCGGGACGCCTTTGATGGAAAGACTTACTGCGCCCAGGAGCCTGACATTCCTGCCGCCGTCTGTACGCCAGAGAGGACCGTCATCATCGACCAGCCGAGAATCATCGGCGAGCGGATCAATCCGACCGGCAAGAAAAAGCTGAAGGAAGCCCTGAAAAACGGGGATATGGACTATGTGCTGGGCCAGGCGGCCGACCAGGTCAGAGACGGCGCGGAGATCCTGGACGTCAATGCCGGCGTTCCGGGGATCGACGAGAAAGAAGTTATTGTAAACATCGTAAAAGCGCTGCAGGGCATCACCGACGCGCCGCTGCAGATCGATTCCAACGATCCGGCCGTCATCGAGGCAGCTCTGCGCGTTTACAGCGGCAAGGCCATTGTCAATTCCGTCAACGGAGAAGAAAGCTCCATGGCGGCGATTCTGCCCGTCGTGAAGAAATACGGCGCGGCAGTGGTGGGCCTGACCTTAGACGAAGACGGCATACCGAAGACTGTGGAAAAGCGGATTGAGATCGCGCAGAGGATTCTGGACAGGGCCCTGGCTCTGGGTATTCCTAAGCGTGATGTGTACATCGACTGCCTGACCCTGACCGTTTCCGCGGAGCAGGAAAACGCGGCAAATACCCTGAAGGCCATTCGCTACGTGAAGGAGGTCATGGGTCTGAAGACCGTGCTGGGCGTGTCCAACATCTCCTTCGGACTGCCGAACCGGCCTTTGATCAACCACAATTTCCTGCAGATGGCCATGACCTGCGGGCTGGACCTGCCGATCATGAATCCGGGCGCCCCTGACATGGTCCGCGCCGTAGACACCTACAGGCTGATCATGAACCTGGACCCGGGCGCCAGAAACTACATCGCGCGGTACAGCCAGGAGCTGGCGGCCAAGGAGCCGGCAGCAAAGGGTGTCAGTCAGGGAACGTCTGCCGGACAGCCGGCGGCTGCCGGAAGCGGGGCGGCGGCTCTTGACACGGCGTTAAACGAAGAAATCTCCTATGCCATCATGAACGGCCTGCACGGAAAGTGCCGGGAGCTGGTGGCGGCGGAGCTGGATACCCGCGAGCCATTAGAGGTGATCAATCAGATCCTGATTCCGATTCTGGACGCGGCCGGTCAGGACTTTGAGGCCGGCGTCATCTTCATTCCGCAGCTGATGCTGTGCGCTTCGACGGCCCAGGTGGCCTTTGAGGTGGTCAAGGAGCGCATCCAGGCCTCCGGCGGCGTGCAGGAGGACAGAGGCACCATCGTGGTGGCGACGGTAAAAGGTGATATCCACGATATCGGAAAGAACATTGTCAAGGTGATTCTGGACAACTACGGCTACAACGTGGTCGACCTGGGCAAAGATGTGGATCCGCAGGCAGTGGCTGATGCTGTAGTGGAAGGAAACGTGAAACTGGTAGGCCTTTCTGCCCTGATGACCACCACCCTGGGCAGCATGGCAGAGACCATTAAGATCGTCAAGGCCGCGGCGCCGGACTGCCGCATCATGGTGGGAGGCGCGGTTTTGACCAGAGATTACGCCATGGAGATCGGAGCCGATTACTACGTAAAAGACGCGAAGGAATCGGCCGATGTGGCAAAAGAGGTATTATGAGCAAGAACACGAAGAAGGGCGTCTTTTGCGCCGTAGCTTCCGCGCTGGTTTTCGGCATTACGCCGGTACTGGCGAGCATAACCTTTGATATGGGCAGCAACGCCATGACACTGACTTTTTACAGGAACGCTTTAGCCGTTCCTGTTTTGCTGGTGATCCTGCTGATTCGCCGGGTGGACCTGCGGATCGGTGTCAGGGATTTCGCGGCGCTGGCTGCCGTCAGCGCCGTTTTCAGCGTCAGCACCACGTATCTGGTCTATGAATCCTACCGTTATATCGGCGTGGGGCTCGCGACGACGCTGCATTTTCTGTATCCCATGTTTACCGTGCTGTTCGGCTGGGTCCTGTTTCGCCAGCGTCCTGACCGGTACAAGGCGGCGGCGCTGGTCCTGGCTACTCTGGGCGTAGCGCTGGCTACCGGCAGCAGCGATTCCTACGCGGCCACGGGCATCGTCCTGGCGCTGATCTCGGCCATGACCTATGCCGGATATCTGCAGGGAATCGAGCACAGCGCCATCGGCCAGATGGATTCTATGAAGTCCATGTTCTACATGTGCGTCGTCAACGCTTTGGTCATGGCGGTCGTAGATCTGCCTCTGGGCCAGGTGGTATATGACCTGCCGCCGACGCCTTTGGCGCTGACCTTTGTTCTGGCGGTGGCCAATTCGGCCTTTGCCTACGTGCTGCTCATCGTAGGCATCAAGCTGATCGGAGCGGGGGACGCGGCCATCTTCAGCATGCTGGAGCCGGTTTCCGGCGTGGTTTTCGGCGTTTTGTTCCTGCATGAGCAGCTTCCGCCGGCCAAGCTGGCAAGCTGCCTTTTGATCTTGACTGCTGTAGCTATCCCTATTATACGAGATAGAAACAATATGGATTAACTTAGCTTTGCTTTTTTCGTCTTGCATTTTACTGAAACACATGGCATAATGGTAAATACGACTGTATTATATTTTTTCGGAGGGTAGATATGAAAAACTTATTACATGCGTGGAACCAGATCAGCCTGGTCAAGCAGATCATCATCGGTTTGATCGTCGGCATCGTCCTTGCGCTGGTCGTTCCTGAGCAGGTTTCCGGCATTACAATCTTTGGAGATCTGTTCGTGGGAGCCTTAAAGGGCGTGGCTCCTGTACTGGTGTTCTTTCTGGTCATGGCCGCGATTTCGGGCCATAAGTCGGGCCAGAAGACCAATATGAAATCCATCATCATCTTGTATCTGGTGGGAACCTTTCTGGCAGGCACCCTGGCCGTTGTCGCCAGCTTTATCTTCCGGATCGATCTGATCCTGACAGAGAGCACCGGCGACATCACGCCGCCCAGCGGCATTTCGGAGGTACTGCTGAACCTGGTTTCCAATATTGTGAAAAACCCGGTAGACGCGCTGCTGAACGCCAACTATATCGGAATCCTGACCTGGGCGATTTTGCTGGGTATCGCGCTGCGCCATGCCGGAGAAACCACGAAGACGTTCCTGTCCGACGTGGCAGAAGCCGTTTCCCAGGTGGTAAGATGGGTCATCAAGTTCGCGCCTCTGGGCGTCATGGGACTGGTGTTCAACGCCATCGCGACCAGCGGTATCCAGACCCTGTTCAGCTACGGCAAGCTGATCTTCCTGCTGGTGGGAACCATGCTGGTCGACGCTTTGGTCGTCAATCCGATCATCGTATATCTGAACACGAGACAGAACCCGTATCCGCTGGTTTTGAAATGTCTCAAGGACAGCGGCATCACAGCCTTCTTTACGAGAAGCTCCGCCGCCAACATTCCGGTCAACATGAAGCTGTGCGAGGAGCTGCGGCTGGATAAGGACACTTATTCCATCTCCATTCCTCTGGGCGCTACCATCAATATGGGAGGCGCGGCCATCACTATTTCCATTTTGACCCTGGCAGCTGCTCATACGCTGGGTATCAGCGTGGACATCGGAAGCGCCATTATCCTGTGCGTACTGTCCGCGGTCAGCGCCTGCGGCGCGTCCGGCGTGGCGGGAGGCTCTCTGCTTCTGATACCTCTGGCCTGCTCTTTGTTCGGAATTCCAAACGAGATCGCCATGCAGGTGGTCGGCGTCGGCTTCATCGTAGGCGTCATTCAGGATTCCTGCGAGACGGCGCTCAATTCCTCTACAGACGTGCTGTTTACGGCCGCGGCTGATATCAGAGCGAAAAAGAAGGAAGGTTGAAATACATTATGAAACAATACGTTGTCGACGCTTTTTCCAAAGATGTTTTTCACGGAAATCAGGCCGCGGTCTGCATTCTGGACCAGTGGCTTCCGGAAGAGCTGATGATAAATATAACCTGTGAGAATAACTTTTCCGAGACAGCTTTTGCGGTGAAGGAAAAGGAAACGGAAAAATATCACCTGCGCTGGTTTACGCCCGGCGGGGAAATTGACCTGTGCGGACACGCCACGCTGGCGTGCGCCTATGTGCTTCTGCGGTTCTATATTCCGGACGCCGATCAGGTGACCTTTTCCACGTTAAGCGGCGATTTAAGCGTGAAACGCTGCGGAGAGCTGCTGGAAATGGAGTTCCCGGCGTATGATCTGAAGCCGGTGAAGGTGACAGAGGAAATGGCGGAGGCGATCGGAGCGGTTCCGTCTGAGGCCTATATGGGCAGAGATCTGCTCTGTGTCTTTGATGATCCCAATGTCATCAAGGGGCTGGCGCCTGACATGGAAAAGGTGAAACAGCTGGACGGCCTGCTGCTGCAGACCACGGCGCGCGGAGCGGCGGGCGGAGCAGACGAGTGTGGAGCAGATGAAAGCGGAACGGGTGCGGATTGTATATCCAGGACCTTTGGACCGAAGCTGGGCCTTGTGGAGGACCCGGTTTGCGGGTCCGGCCATTGTCATATCGTTCCATACTGGTCGAAACGGCTCAATAAAGCGGACATTGTCGCCTATCAGGCGTCCCGGCGGGGCGGAACCCTGTACTGCAGAATGGAAGGGGACAGGGTCTTTCTGGCCGGAAACGCCGCTTTGTTCTCCGTCAGCGAAATCCTGCCCTGATAGTTTGTCTTGTTTGCTTTGATACGGTTTCGCTTTTGATACGGTTTTTTGCGGACGTGGTGGATACCCCCCTGTGTGCTGAGACCGGCGCAAGATATGCGCCGCAGCCAGGGGGTGTTTTATTTACATAAAAAATCCAATGAATCTGTCAAAGCATTGTGCGTGCAGACCCATTGGATTTTGTCTTTTTATTCTTCCTCTTCATGCTCCTGATTCATCAGATAGGTGATCAGAGTGCCGGTATAGCGCTCGACGCGGGCGTCGTTGACGGACACGTTGACGATATCGACCTTCGGATTCAGCGCGTGGATGTAGCTGGCGTTGGTGGCCGCCACACAGGTCTTCAGCTCCATGTCGGCGTCAGCATACTGGTCAAAGGCGGTCATGACTGCCTGAATGAATTCAGATTCGGCGCTGCCCGCGAAAGGCTCCTGCTCGCCGGTCTTTTTATATTTGAAGCCGGACAGGCCGCAGATGGTCTCGTAGTCCTGATCGATGTCCTTCAGGTTGGACGTGGTCAGGCTGTTGGCTATGGCGGAGATGGTGAACCGGCCGTTCTTGCAGCGGACAGAGCCGATGCTGGTAATAGAAATCAGGTTTTCATCTTCATCTTTATAGTAAACCCCGTCGATGAGGGTGTAAAGCTCGCTGATGAAGCTGTTCAGGCTGTCCTGTGTCAGCACCTGCTCCGGCAGGTCTACCTCTTCATAGGTATAGGAAACATCAGGATATTCCTCCATGAAATCATCATAGTGGTCGTAAAAGGTTTCGATGGCCGTTTCCATGCGGCTCTGGAACTTCTCGACGTCGTCCTCATCTATGACGACAGTGGCGGAGGCGCTCTTCGGATAGAGGGTGCCGCTGCTGCCGCCGCTGACCTTCGCCAGCTGGAAGATCAGGGCGTTGGTCTTGAAGTAGGCCAGCAGGTCGCCCAGCTCTTTGATCGGGTTCGGGTAGGACGAGATCCTGGAATCTGGAATTCCCCCCGGCAGACCGGTGATTTTGATGCGGAAGGCTTTGTCACCGGAAACCTGTGTGTAAGCCGCTTTGCCCGTGAAGGCGTAGGACGAGCGTCCTCCGGTCTCTACGGACCACATGTTTTTGCTGCCGCCGTTGAGGCAGAATACCTTCGCGTTGTCCGGAAAGTATTTGCTGCTGAGATTCTGTACGCCGCTGTAGTCGTGTTTCTCCTCGGCGGTAAAGATAGCGGTCAGCTTGCCAGTATCTTCGTTATTCTTGACAGCGTACAGGGCCATGGCCATAGGCTCGATGGCGTTCTGGAAGTTTTGTCCGTCATAAGAGCAGACCAGAACTGTCGGGTCCGCTTCTTTGTACGCTTTGCTGGATTTGACGGTCATGATCACGTTGCCGCTTCCGTCGACCGTGCAGGATATGCCTTTTGCTTTGGCCCAGCTCTGCAGGTATTCACGGACGGCCTCAGTAGATGTGAGCGTGTCGGCGGAGTCTTTTAAATCTGTCGTATATGCGACGACCTTTTCTTCGATCTTCGTGGAAAGATCCTCTTCCTCTTCCTCTTTGCATGCGGAAAGGGAGAATGCGCAGGTAAAGGTCAGGGCTGCGATCAGTAGTAAAGCAGTCAGTTTCTTCATTGCCAGTCTCCTTTTGTTAATATTTTGTGAAATTTAGTCTTTTTATAAAAATAATCATTTCTTTTGCATGAAAAATCATATATAATGATACCATAAACGTGAAGATTTTAGTAGCGTTTTCGAGAAACTTCACAGAAATTTAAGATTTGACAGGAGAGAAAAGATGGAATCAAAGAACCTAATTGTCAGGGAGACTGTTTTTGACGACTGCAGGTATTTCGCTGAATGGGAGGTGCGTCCGGAGGTCACGGAGTTCTTCACCATGGACGAAGACCGGGACTATGAGCAGATCGTTACAGAGTTTGTCAGATACAATTTGGATCCGGCCAAGCTGCAGTTTACCATTACCCTGAAACCGGAGGACAAGCCGATCGGCAAGATCTATCTGTCCAGAATCAACAGAGCCGATGATTCCCTTGACATTACGAGGATCTATATCGCGGATACTGAAAACAGGGGCAGAGGACTGGGAGAAGAAGCGCTGCGCCTGATTTTAGAGTACGCCTTCATCAATCTCCATATGGAACGAGTTACCATAGACCATTTCGAGAAGAACAAGATCGCCGCGTCGCTGTACGAGAAGGTGGGCTTTAAAAACGAGGGCCTGATGCGCAACGCCGGAAAGAAAAACGGCAAGTACGTCAATCTGCAGCTGAAGTCCATGCTGCGGGCGGAATACTATGACAAGCTCCATAAATAAATGTCGAATAGATGGCAGATCGATCATAAATTGATGACAGATCATTGACACTGAAAGTGTACTGGAAAAAATACAATCTGATCTTTGCTTTGAAATGACTGGACTGGCCGCCGAAGGCGGCTGGTCTTTTTTTCTTTTTTTGAGTTTCATATTGACCGCGAGGGGTAATAATAGTATAATTTGTTGTGCTAAGTTTTGAATAAACACTACATCTTGTGTTTTGGGAGAAGATAGAGGAGAGATTGGAAATATGGAAAGTATCATGAAAATCGTCAAGAGAGACGGCAGAACGGTTGACTTCGATGTGGACAAGATCACGGAAGCGATCTTTAAGGCGGCCAAAGTGCTGGGCGGCAGAGACCGGGAGATGGCCGCGTACCTGGCAAAGCAGGTGGAGCTGTATCTTCTGGAGGTGTGCCACAATACGACGCCGACTGTAGAGCAGATTCAGGACGCGGTGGAAAAGATTCTGATCGAATCGGGCCACGCCCGCACGGCAAAAGAATACATTCTTTACCGGGCCGAACGCACCAGGGTCCGGGATATGAACACCAAGCTGATGCGTGTCTACGAGGATCTGACCTTCAAAGAGGCCAAGGACAACGATGTGAAGCGGGAAAACGCCAACATCGACGGAAATACGGCCATGGGCACCATGCTGAAATACGGTTCGGAAGGCGCCAAGGAATTCTACAAGATGTACGTCATCGATCCGAAGTACGCCAAGGCCCACGATAACGGCGATATCCACATTCATGATATGGACTTCTATACTCTGACCATGACCTGCTGCCAGATCGACCTGGTGGAGCTGCTGAAGGACGGCTTTTCCACAGGCCACGGCCATCTGAGAGAGCCAAACGGCATTGAAAGCTACGCGGCGCTGGCCTGCATCGCCATCCAGTCCAACCAGAATGACCAGCACGGCGGCCAGTCGGTGCCAAACTTCGACTACGGCATGGCGCCTGGCGTGAAGAAAACCTATAAAAAGCTGTACTACAAGAACCTGGGAAAGGTTCTGGAGTGGATGTATGACGTAGAAGACGGCGTCGAGACGGCCAAGCAGATCAGCCTGGACATCGAAGCGAAGCACGGCGTATATCCGTGCATGGGATGGGACAACAACTATAAAGAGCTGGAGGCTGAAAGGCTGAAGGCCTTTGCGGACGCGGCGGTGATTCCGCAGATTCAGGAAAAGGCGACGAAGTTCGCGGACAAGGAGATCAGAAGAAAGACCTATCAGGCCATGGAGGCGCTGATCCACAATCTGAACACCATGCATTCCAGAGCCGGCGCGCAGGTACCGTTCAGCTCTCTCAACTATGGAACGGATACCTCTCCGGAAGGCCGTCTGGTCATGGAATGTATCATGGAAGCCACGGAGGCCGGACTGGGCAACGGGGAAACGCCGATCTTCCCGATCCAGATCTTCAAGGTCAAGGAAGGCGTCAGCTATAACCCGGAGGACCCTAACTACGACCTGTTTAAGCTGGCCTGCAGGGTTTCCGCCAAGAGACTCTTCCCGAATTTCTCCTTCCTGGACGCGCCATTCAACAAGCAGTACTACAAGGAGGGCCATCCGGAGACAGAATGTGCTTATATGGGCTGCCGGACCCGCGTGATCGGCAACGTTCATGACCCGTCCAGAGAGATCGTATACGGCAGGGGAAACCTGTCCTTCACGTCGATCAACCTGCCGAGACTGGCCATCAAAGCCAGAGGCGACGTGGACGCTTTCTTTGACGGACTGGACCACATGATCGATATGGCCATCGGCCAGCTCAATGAGAGATACAAGATCCAGTGCATGAAGAAGGTAAAGAACTTCCCGTTCCTCATGGGACAGGGCGTGTGGATTGATTCTAAGGGCATGCAGCCGGAGGACACGGTGGAAGAGGTGCTGAAGCACGGAACTCTTACGGTCGGTTTTATCGGTCTGGCTGAGGCGCTGAAGGCTTTGATCGGAGAGCATCACGGGGAAAGCGACCGGGCGGAGACGCTGGGCATCGAGATCATCGCCTATATGAGAAAGCGTATGGACGAAGAGGCGAAGAAAACCGGCCTCAACTGGTCCCTGATCGCCACGCCGGCGGAGGGTCTTTCCGGAAGGTTCGTGCGCATCGACAGAGAGAAGTACGGCGTGATTCCTGGCGTAACGGACAGGGATTACTACACCAACAGCTTCCACGTGCCTGTGTATTACGACATCAACGCCTTTGATAAGATCAAAAAGGAAGCGCCGTTCCACGAGCTGACCAACGGCGGCCACATCTCCTATATCGAGCTGGACGGAGATCCGTTGAAGAATCTGGAATCCTTTGAGAAGGTGGTTCGCTGCATGAAGGAAAGCGGCATCGGCTACGGCTCTATCAACCATCCTGTGGACAGAGACCCTGTCTGCGGCTACACCGGCATCATAGACAACGCCTGCCCGTTCTGCGGAAGAACTGAGGCCGACGGCGGCCCGGCATTTGAGAGGATCCGCCGGATCACCGGTTATCTGGTCGGCACCATGGATCACTGGAACGACGCCAAGACGTCCGAAGAGAAGGACAGAGTCAAGCACGGCATCGGAGCGGGATTCGAGGCGCTGTAATGTGTGAGGATACAAAGGACCGCGCGGCGATACGGATCGCGGGCGTAGTCAGAGAATCTATTGTCGACGGACCTGGTATCAGGTTCGTCGTCTTTTGCCAGGGATGCCCCCATCACTGCCCGGAGTGTCACAACGCTGAGACCCACGATTTCGGGGGCGGGTACGACTGCTCTGTGGAAAAGATTCTGGCGGCGGTGGACGCGGATCCGCTGCTGTCCGGAGTCACGTTTAGCGGCGGAGAGCCGGCCTGCCAGCCGGAGGGCTTTCTCGCGCTGGCAGAGGGAATCAAAGCCCGGGGCCTGCACATCGTCATGTATTCTGGCTACACCTATGAGGAGCTGCTTTTGATGGCGGAGAAAAACGGGGCCCTGGAGGCTTTGCTGCGGCTGGTAGACGTTCTGGTAGACGGGCGCTATGAGGCGGCGCAGCGGGATCTGACGCTGTCCTTCCGGGGAAGCAGAAATCAGCGGCCCATCGACCTGCGGCGATCCCGTCAGGCGGGAAAAATCGTGCTGGCGGAAAAATTCTGTTAAAAATCTGCTGGTTTTTTGAAAAAAAGCTTGTAACCGGGCTGAAATGATGATATAATATCGCTTGTTCGATGTGACTTTGATGTGACAGCTGAACGAATTACGAAGAAACGCTATACGCTTAAGATATTAAAGGAGGTGCGGTAGATGTCAAGAAAATGTGAGATTTGCGGAAAGGGACAGGTTTCCGGCAACAGTGTATCCCACTCTAACAGACACACTAGAAGAAAGTGGAATGCCAACATTCAGACTGTAAAAATCAACGACAACGGTACAGTAAGAAGAGCAAACGTATGTACAAGATGCATCAGATCTAACAAGATCAACCGTGCCATCTAAGTTGGACACAGAAGAGAAAGCCCGCCATGTGCGGGTTTTTTTGTAGTAATTTGCAGTAATATGATTTGCAGTAATATGATATGAAAGAAATATGAAAGAAAAAGGCGTTTTCCAATCGTTGAAATGTTGAAATATAGTGAGGTGTTAGTGAGGTGAAGATCATGTCGTATTTATGGGTTGCCGCAGGCGGCGCTTTGGGCGCGGCAGGGAGATACGCGATAAGCCAGATACCTGTAAGGAGCGTATTTCCCATTTTAACTCTTTTGACAAATCTCATAGGTGCGGTGGCTATTGGGTTTATCGCGGGAGCCGCTTCGGCGAAGGAGGACGTATCGCCTAATCTGATATTATTTACGAAAACGGGATTGTGCGGAGGATTCACCACCTTTTCAACGTTCTCTCTGGAAGCGTATGAACTATTTGACGCCCAGCGGTATTTAACCGGCGGTATCTATGTATGCCTTAGTGTGGCGGCTTGTTTGGTTGGAATATGGTGCGGTAAGAGGATCTCAGGATTGTTTGTATAGCGCGCCGTGGCGTCAAAAGCGCCGAACTTTAGGTCGCGAGAGAGTTGAGCCGCCTGACAAATCGTTTTTTAAAGAGGAGAGAAAATGAGCGAAGTACATAGGATCAAATGTGGAAACGGAAATTGCTATCTTATCGAGAATGGGAAGAACGCGATACTGGTAGACACGGGAAAAAAGGAATACGCGGATCAAGTCCTGAAAGCCTGTAAACCTTATTCTGTCAGGCTGATTGTTTTGACCCACGCGCACTTTGACCATGCAGAAAATGCGGCCAGACTGTCCGAAACGTTGAACGCGCCCATTGGCATGAGTGAAAAGGACTGTGATTTAATTGAATCAAATGCGAACCAGGAGCTCTTTGCCGAAACTTTTTTGGGCAAGCTTGTATTATCTGCGTCTCTCAGAGACTTTTCAGCGCGTCCTATGCGCCCATTTCAGCCGGAGATTCTGCTGAAAGACGAGGACAGCTTAGCCGATTACGGAATCGATGGGAGGATTGTTTCGCTGCCGGGACATACCAACGGTTCTATAGGAATTGATGTAGACAACAACTGTTTGATTGTGGGCGACGCGTTGATGAATATGTTCTATCCGACGGTATCGATGCTGTTTCACGACAAAAACCAGATGCTGGAAAGCGCAAGGAAAATCAGCGAGATGGGAGACAGGACCATTTATTTTGGTCATGGTAAACCAGTGGCAAACAAGCGGTGGGTAAAATGAATCGGAAAAAAGCGCAAAACTGACTCGCGGCTCCTCAGCATCTCTTTACAATCCATAGCGCATACCCGAAAGAAACGACACATAATGCGGCAGCAGTAACTATGTCCAGCGTCTGTGTCCCCTGAACAGCGAAAACGCTGAGCGCGTTGACCATGCCATGGGTGATAATACATGGCGCCAGGCTTTTTCCTTTGTAGAAAATAATTGTAAAAAGAAAACCGATTGCGCACGCATAGCAAATCTGCAAAACAGTGGATAAAATATCCGCGCCGTTCAATAAATTCACAATATGGCCAACGCCAAAGGTGATACTTGAAATCAGGACGGCCTGCTTCAGATTGCTTTTACATATCGCTTTGAAAAGAAGACCGCGGAAAATAACCTCTTCCATAAAGCCTGCGCAAAACATACTTAAAATGTACAGCATGGCTTCCTCAAGGGAAACATGCATCGCGGCTCCGTTCCAGAGATTCGTGGTCATAATCAAAAGCAGAGGCGTAAAGTATAAGTAATTCTTCCAATTTCCCTTAAACAGACACAAGCCATATTTTTTTGACAGGCGATGTTTTTTTATCCAGAGAAAAAGGGCCAATGCCAAAAGGACGCTTAGCGGGGCAGTAATTATTTTTTCAAAACCCAAAGAATGTGAAACCTGATCGGCTGTACCGAACAAGACAACATAGACAATGATCCAGACAATCGCAAAGGTCAATTCGCTTCTTTCATATAGCTTTTTCATTCTGCTTCCTCCTGGACGGCTAATAGCGCGCCTCTATAGGCTCGCCTCAAATGAGACCGTATGATTTCTTCATCGTATTCCAATGCATTGTTCGCGATGATACTGGCATATCCGTGAACGAACATGGATAATGTTAAAAAAACCTCTTTCGTCTGCGCGGCGTTCAGCCCTGTGACTTCCTGCATTGTGAAAATAACAGGGGTGAGCTCTTCAGAATCTATCATTTCAAGCAGGCTGTTTTCAGCAACAAAGCCCGATTGAAAGAGAAAGCAAAATAAATGAGGTTCTTCAATGGCAAAACGGATATAATTCAATCCGATTCCGAGCATTACTCCATTTTGCTGATTTTCAACGTTCATCAAATATTCCGCATGATATCTGTCAGCTTTTTCATATACGGCTTTTTTCAGTTCCGCGATCGTCGAAAAATGATACATGACAGGCTGTGTGGAACAGTTCAGTTTCTTTGCAACCGTCCTCGCGTTTATATGATCCGCTCCCGTTTCCCGGGCAACCTCAAAGGCGGCGTTAAGAATCATATCTCTTGTAATTTTTGCTTTCGGCGGCATGAGTACTCCTTCGTTTTATTACTTATGTTATATAACATATATTATATTCTCGCCGCTTCCTTTTGTCAAGCTTTCAAAGGCGTGGCCGCATGCGCAGACTGTCCAGGGCTGGAAACATGCCGGACTGTTGGAATGATTTTTTCGGACAATCCTGACGCGCCTGACATGCAGGAGAATATGGACAGCGCCGCGCAGTTGTGATAAAATATTTTACTTGAAAGGCGAACCTCGATGCCAGAAGATCATTTGAAATCAAGGAGAAACTTATCATGGAAAAGTTGAGCAAGTTTTGTACATGCGAAAACATGGCCTGTCCACTGCATCCGACCAAGCATGATAAGGGCTGCGCGCCGTGTATTGCGAAGAATCTGAGACTGGAAGAGATACCGAACTGTTTTTTCAGCAAGGTGGCGGGCGCAGAAAACAGATGCGGGGATTCGTTTGCGGACTTTGCGGAGCTGGTGCTGAAAAAGACGGAGTAGTCTCATCTTGGAAAACTCACGGTTTTCATGAAGAGCCCTGTCCCGCGTTTGTCAAAGGATGCCATCTATGAGATATCAAAAGCTGCGCGCCGTGGCGTCAAAAGCGCCCGATGCGGCATCAACGTGTGTTTGCTCCAGCGTCAAAGGGTGTCTGACGCGGCTTTGTCAATGATGCCAGGGTCTGCGGCGTCAAGGCTCTCAGCCGCGTCCCAGCAGCGCGATGCCGCAGACGACCAGCACCGCGCCCAGGAGCAGAATCCACGCCTTCGGCGGCAGAAAGAAAGCGCATACGGTCACGATGCCAAATACGATAAGCACAAAGCCGATATCCTTAGCCTCCTTGTAATTGCAGATCGGCTTCTTCTTTTTGCAGTTTTTATAATTTCCCATAATCTTCACCCAGATTATCCTATGCGGCCCGCGCCAGATGTGTGAAAGAAAATGAAATAAGGTTTCTGATGATTTTAGAAACGGGGACTAAGAGGCTGAAGAGGGGCGGGCCGGCAACTATTTATCTTTTTTTCAGCAAATGTTGCCCGTTTTTTATGAACTCCCGATGCAGTCAGCTAAACC
>CALLDR010000037.1 GCA_937997955.1 uncultured Emergencia sp.
TTTAGTAGATGATTGTTATATCTCTGTAAAAACAATATGCGCATTGGGCGAGGATAAATATGATCTGAAAGAATTCAGAGGATTTCTATTAGATTTAAGCAGCGTCGATGCTTATACGCCCGAGCAGAAAGAACAAATAACGGAGAGCCTTGACGCAATTCATCAAGCGTTTGAAAGCATATCGTGGAGAAGCACTAAGGGATTGGGCGCGGGTGTAACCGGAGAATATGACTTCTTATTGAACGATTATAAGGAAGTGAACAAAATTGTAACCGAAATGAATCATGCAGAGATTCAAATTGCGGCCGATTAAAGCGCAGTATCTGCGGGAAAATCTTCTCGCCATTATAAAAGAGACGGCAAGCAAAGAACCGTCTCTTTTCATTTCGTTCAATATATATTACTCTACTATCCGCCTTACTGTCATCACCGGGCCGGTATACGTAGCTCCGGTAATCGCGATCCCCATACCTTCGTTGACCGCGTGAACGACCATGCCGCCGCCGATATAGATGGCTACGTGGCCGTAATAGCAGACCAGATCCCCCGGCTGCGCCTCAGCCAGAGTAACCTCTCTGCCGTAGCTTCTCATGACGCCCGCGTCATGAGCCATGGTAATGCCGAAATGACTGTAGACTGCCAGAACAAAGCCGGAACAGTCAGCGCCGTTGGTCAGGCTGCTGCCGCCGTAGACATATGGATTGCCTACAAACTGCATAGCGTAGCTGGCCACATCCTGGCCGCTGCCCTGATAGGTCTCCCCGCCGGTCGGCGCCGGAAGGGTGCCCGTTCCCTTGACGATGATCTTCTTCTTTGCCGACTTCAGGATCTTGGAATCCTGCTCTTCCGTCTTTACCACCTTGCCGTTTTCGCTGGTCACAAGCTCCGTGACCTGCTTCGTGCCGCAGACGCCTTTCTGCTTCACAACCGTGGTATTCTTCAGGACCTCCGAAGAAGTCTCCGTTACCGTCTCATACTTGATCTGCTTTTCCGTCGTCATAAGCTGCACGGTGGTCACCGTGACCATAGGCTTGGTCTGGTACAGTTTCAGGACGTCGCCCGGAAAGAGGGTCGCGATATCCTGCGTCTCGTTCATGTCGGCCAGCTCCTGGACGGAAAAACCGTATTTCTCGGCAATAGCCCAGGCGCTGTCTCCGCTTTTTACCGTATACGTGACCTTTTCCTTTGTTCCGGACAGGATATAATCCACCGTATCGCTGACCGTGCTCGTCTTCGGAGCCTCCGAAACACGATAGGTCTGTTTCTCCACCGTCATCGCCGGAGAACATTCGATGGACTTCACCTCCGCGCCCTCTGTCACGTAATGGTTCTTCACCTTTTTGATGACGCTCTTCGCGTTGCTCTCACTGGACAGCACCGCTACAGTCTTGTCGCCGATCTTGACAGTCCAGTAATCCTCGTTGGCATAGGCCTTCATCGTATTGGCTGTCACGATGGCTAAAACAGCAATTGCAAGGACTATCGTCCCTGCAATTGCAATTCTTCTTGCGTATTTTTGTTTTAAAAAGTTCATAAAACAATCCTCTTCAGTTAATCGAAGATACGTCTGACAGCGATCACACTGCCGGTGTATCCAACGCTTGTGATTCTGATACCAAGGTTCTCGTTGACTGCGTGAATTGCTTTTCCGTTTCCGGCGTAAATCGCGACGTGGCCTGAATAGATCAGGATATCGCCTACCTTCACGTTCTTATAGGAAACAGCTTTGCCTACGCTGGACTGTCCTACTCTCGGAAGGTTGACGCCGAAATGCTTATAGATGGAATACACAAAACCGGAGCAGTCTGCGCCGTTGGTCAGACTTGTACCACCGTATCTGTAAGGATTTCCTACAAATTTCTTTGCGTATTCAACGACATCAGAGCCGCTGGCGAAATCATAGGTCACGCCGGCTTTGGCTGTAACAGAGGCAGTTCCCTGCAGAACGACCTTGTTGGTCGCCTTTGCCGTTACCTTTGATGAGATAATTTCGCTGTCCGTCTCTTCACCATTGACCTTTGTCACCTGGGTAACGATCTGCTTCGTTCCCTTCTTGCCCTTTGTCTGGACCTTTGTTATGCCCTTTGCCAGGGAAGATGTCTTCTTATAGACGGTGTCGTAATCGATGGACTTCGTCGTTGTTACTTCTTCAACTGTTGTGACGTTTACATACGGTACTTCTTTATATAAGACCAGATATGTGCCCTCTTTGATGGTTTCATCAGATTCATACTCGTCAAAGTTCAGCGTGACCAGCCGCTTGACTGACAGCTTGTTCGCTTTGGCGATAGATGCCAGAGATTCACCTTTTTCCGTCTTATATACATAATACTCGTCTCTGCCTTCGCTGAGCTGGGCCACCGCTTCCTCCACTTCAGAGAGGGATCTGCTCTGCGCCGTAAACTCACCTTCGGCTTCCTCGAATATCTGCTTCACCTGGATCTCAGGATCGAACTGTACGTCTACGACAGTGGATCCTTCGGACAGATAATAGTTCTTGAGCCCCTCTATTACC
>CALLDR010000038.1 GCA_937997955.1 uncultured Emergencia sp.
CCTGTGCGCAGGCTGCCCTGAGGTCATCATCGTTATGCTTCACACCCAGAAGGGCAACCACAAGATCTTAGAGAAGTGTACTCTGCCTCTGACCGCGGAAAAGTGCGTCAGCAAGATCATCACTGAGATGGGTGTTATGGAAGTAAGAGAGGACGGCATCTGGGTAACAGAGCTGCATCCGGATTACAGCAAAGAAGACATTCAGGCAGCAACAGGCTGCAAACTCCACTTCGATCCTGAAATGAAAGCGATGGAAGAGGAATAAATCGATAAGCTTTAAACGAAAAGAGGGGACTGCCGGGCAGCCCCCTCTTTTATGAATATGAGCTTTATAAATTTTCCAAACAGGAACGCTGCGGGACGCCTAGCGCAGGTGCTTCTCGATCAGATCTATGAAGGTATCCACATATTCCGCCTTGGCAAAGATGGCACGGGCGGAATTTTTATTGCCGCCGCCTTTGCCGTTGTAGATGGAAGCGTTCTCCTTTACCAGCTTTCCGCAGTCGTGTTTATCCGAGAACAGCAGCACGGTGTTGGACGGCTCGTGGACCAGGAAGGCGACGGTTGGGATACAGCCCGTCAGACCCCGGCCGATATCAAGCAAATCGTTAATTGACAATTTATCGTACTTTCTGACGAAAGCGGGGGTCAGGACGGCTTTGATGCCGCTGGTCTCACGGGCGATGACCCACTTTTTCAGGTGGTACAGCTCGTCGCGGACCCCTTTGTTCTTCTCCTGCTGGGCCGCGAACTTGTCCAGCAGGTCGTCAAAGCCTGCGGACAGCCTGTTTTCCAGGGTGGTCAGCACGTCAAATCTCTCCTGATACTGGCGGAAGGCCCGCTGTCCGGCCTCGAAGTAGATGCGGGACATGCCCTTGTTGGACTCCACCTTGTAGATCTTCACCATGCCGACCTGGCCGGACGTCGATGGATGGGTGCCGCAGCAGGCCACGCAGTCCGCCGGATTCTCCACAGCTCCCACGCATACGATGGTAATGTCCTCGTCAAAGGCCAGGGCCTTGCGCAGAGGCAGGTTTTCCGCCTCCTGCCGGCTGTCGAAGTGGCGGGTGATCACGGGAAGATTGGCCCATATGGCCTCATTGGTGCGAAGCTCCGCTTCTTTTGCCATTTCCCAGGAAATCCTGTCGTAGGCAGGATCCTCCTCCAGACTGATGTCGATGGTCATGTAATCCTCGCCCATGTGGAAGCCCCGGTTGACGCCGCCGTACAGCTCGTAAAACTTGCCGGACAGGATGTGCTCTCCGCAGTGGCGCTGCATGTTGTCAAAGCGACGCTCCCAATCGATTGCGATTTCGACATCATCGCCTATCGACAATTTACACTCGTTTTCTCCGCTGACAGACAGGACGTGTCGGATTGCGCCGTCGTCCTCGTAGACGTCGCACACGGCCAGCCCGCCGATGGTCCCCAGGTCGCAGCTCTGTCCGCCGCCGGTGGGGAAGAACACCGTCTGGTCCAGGGTGATCAAAGGGTGTCCGTCCGGGGTCGCCGACACGTCGGTGATCCGCGCCGTGCAGGACCTTTGGTATACGTTTTCTCTATATAAGCGCTTTGTTTTCATCTGTATCGTCTCCTTTTGCTGCCGCATGATTACTTACAGTATAGCATATATTTGTTAGAAAAGGGTTAAAAGAAGGAGAATTTTGATGTGAAAATAAAGAGGATTTTGCTTGCCGCTCTGATTCTGGGGGCAGTGGCGGTCATGCCGGGCTATGAACAGGCGGTGGAAATGGCCGCCAGGGCCAGCGCGCCTCTGACCATGGTCATCGACGCGGGCCACGGAGGCATGGACAGCGGCGCCGTTTCAAAGGACGGTATCAGCGAAAAGGATATCAATCTGGCCATCGCCAAGGCGCTGCAGAGCCAGGCGGAGGCATACGGCGTTGAGGTCACTCTGACCAGAGAGACGGAGGACGGCCTGTACGCCCAGAGCAATACAGACGGCAGGTGGTCCAAGGTGGAGGACCTGAAGGAGAGAAAGAGGATCATCGAGGAGAGCGGCGCGGAGCTGGTCGTCAGCATCCACCTCAACAGCTTCATCTCCGACAGCAGCGTCCGCGGCGCCCAGGTCTTCTACGCGGGAGGAGGCAGCGAGGAGCAGAAGGAGGAGAGCAAAGCCCTGGCCGAAGAGATGCAGAGCCAGCTCAACGCCGAAGCCAACGAGGGCAAGGACAGGATCGTCCTGCCGAAAAACGACATGTACCTGTTTCGGGAAGCTGACCGGACCATGATCCTGGTGGAGTGCGGCTTTCTGTCAAGCCCCGATGATGCTCAGCTGCTGGCCAGCCAGGAGTATCAGGAAAAAATCGCCGCCTGCATCATGAAATCCGTGGCGAAAAAGTACGATCTGCGTCAGGCAGAAAAGTCTAAAATTTATGTCATCGAAGGTCGAACAAAGAATTCATAAAGAACAAAGAAAAAATGTGGATAACTCACTCTTGACAAATGAAAACGCAACCCAGTAATATTGAATTTTCAATGTGTTCAAGGATTTGAGTTATCCACATGGATATGTGCAAACAATTGTATACAATCTCGGTTTTTCATGTGGAAAACTTCAGGAACCGCTTGAATTGCGGGACTTATCCATTGTTGAAAACCGTTTGCGAACAGACGAACAAAGATTGACGTAAAACACGAAGACGTATACGGAAAATTACATTTCGAGCGCTGCCCCGGCCTTTGACGATTTGATGTTCGCGGTCTGTTCGCCGGCTACTCCTTGCCGGTCTGGATAGCCTCGACAAAATCGTTGAAGTCCTCGAAGCCGCTGTGGATGAATTCATAGAGAACCGGCTCCTGGAACTCAAACTTGCCGGTGGGGATCAGCTTTCTCGCGAAGGCGGATTGTCCCAGATCGTGCTCTAAGGCTCTGATATCGTCCAGCCGATAGGCCGCCGAGATCAGCTGGCCGGCATTTGAGACGAAGTACATGCCCATGACGTCATCGTTGAGCCGGTACTCCCACTTATCCACGTGACTGTTGTTGGGGTGGAACATCATATAGAGGACGCCTGTATCGTGGGCGTTGACCATGGCGCTTCTGGTCCGCCTGGTGGCGGCTTTGGTAAAGGACTCCGGCTGATCCAGCAGTTCAAAGACCGTGACGAACTCCGAGCGGGCCAGCATCATGGAAGCCTCCGCCGGAGAGACTTTGAAGCTGCTGACTCTGGCAAAATCTGAGATCATGCCGGAGGAGACCTGCACGGTGCTGACCGTGATATGATAGCTGTTGTCGTACTCTACCAGAGACTCGCAGATATAGGAGCCGGGGGTGTCGCCCTCCTCGATCCTGTTCTTGCAGAGGGTCCCCGCCTTAAATTCGGCATACTGATCCAGCTGGAAGTCTCCGTTGCTCAGGTAAGAGGCGGCGGAAAAGTCCCTGCCGAAGACGCGCATCAGGAAGTAATTGACCAGCTCGCGGGGAGAATGGATCTCCGCGCACAGCTTGCCCATGAGGATGTACTGCTCCGGCTGGTTCAGGAGCACGTCCTGGCTGAGGAGAAAGCCGTACTCGGAGAGACCCTCCGGCAGAGGCAGCTTTGACCGCTGGTTGAAGCGGACGTATTCCTGCAGCAGGTACATGGCTTCCCGCAGGCTGAGAGCTGCCTTCTGGCCGCCCAGCCCCGAGGCCAGGGTGTCCTCCGCGTCCTGCACGGCGTCCATATCGTCGCCCAAGATGCCTCTGTATGTTTCAAACCCGTATTCCTCCGCGTCAAAATAGAAAAACTGGTGGAGGTCGCTCATGGAAGGGTTGTCGGGCAGGCGGAAGTGTATGTACATGCAGACGACGCCCATGAGCCGGGTGTTGGTCACGTAAGCTGACTCAAAAACTTTTTCACTTGTATCGACGGTGTCCAGAAGGCCGCCGCGTAAAACGGTAAATTGATTTCTGTCCAAATTGTCACCTCATAAATTCTTGCTAAATTAAGTATATCCTATTTCTGCAAAATTACAATATACCATTGACAAAGTTTTTTAAGAGTGTATAATTTAGTAGATAAAACAAATCCTTATCAAGAGCGGCTGAGGGAATAGGCCCTGTGAAGCCCGGCAACCTGTGTGCCCGCGGACCCGTGATTTGGCGGTACGGCGGCAGAGAAGGTGCTAAATCCTACAGAATTATCTTGTTCTGAAAGATGAGGAATGATAAGACTGCGTCAGACCTTCTCTTTCTAAGTGAGAGAAGGTTTTTTCATTGATTGATAAGGAAGGGAAACTTATGGAGGAGGAGAAACCCATGAAAAAATTATTTACATCAGAATCCGTTACAGAAGGCCATCCAGATAAGATGTGCGACCAGATCTCGGACGCTATTCTGGACGCCATCATGGAGCAGGACCCGCAGGGCAGAGTTGCCTGCGAATCCACGACGACCACAGGCTATGCCATGGTTATGGGAGAGATCAGCACCAAATGCTACATAGATATCCCGAAGATCGTCAGAAGCGTCATCACCGATATCGGCTATGACAAGGGCGAATACGGCTTTGACGGAAACACCTGCGCGGTACTGACCGCCATCGACGAGCAGTCCGGCGACATCGCCATGGGCGTTGACAAGGCCCTGGAGTACAAGGAAGGCACGCTGGATCAGCAGACGGACGAGCAGATCGATACCATCGGCGCCGGAGACCAGGGCATCATGTTCGGTTACGCCTGCAACGAGACGGATCAGTACATGCCGATGCCGATCCAGCTGGCTCACGAGCTGGCCCTGCAGCTGACCAAGGTCCGCAAGGACGGCACCATCGGCTATCTGCGTCCGGACGGCAAGACTCAGGTCACCGTTGAATACGACGGAGACAAGGTAAAGCGCGTCGATACCGTCCTCATCTCGACCCAGCACGATCCGGAAGCCACCCAGGAGCAGATCAAAGCTGACCTGATCGAGCACGTGATCAAGCCGATCATTCCGGCTGAGCTGCTGGACGACGAGACAAAATATTATGTAAATCCAACCGGCAGATTCGTCATCGGCGGACCGCACGGCGACTCCGGCCTGACCGGCAGAAAGATCATCGTAGATACCTACGGCGGCTATGCGCGCCACGGCGGCGGCGCTTTCTCCGGCAAGGACCCAACAAAGGTTGACCGCTCCGCCTGCTATGCGGCAAGACACGCAGCGAAGAACGTGGTTGCCGCGGGACTGGCAGACAAGTGCGAGATCCAGCTGGCCTACGCCATCGGCGTAGCGAAACCGGTATCCATCATGGTAGATACCTTCGGCACCGGCAAGCTGGCAGACGAGGAGATCGCGGACATCGTAGACAAGCACTTCGACCTGCGTCCGGCAGCCATTATCCGCGACCTGGATCTGAGAAGACCGATCTACAGACAGACAGCGGCTTACGGCCACTTCGGCAGAAGAGACGTGGACCTGCCTTGGGAGCATTTGGACAAGGTTGACGAGTTAAAGGCTTATGTGAAGTAGATTCATGGGGCTGCGCGGCTGAAACAGCGCCTGGCGGAATTGAATAAACTGAGAAGCAGGGGAACCGGCGGGACTGCCGGATCCCCTGCTTCTTTTCTTCACGGAGGCTCCAGAGAAAACCAAAGAAAATTTTAGAAATATTTTAGGTTTTTCATTTTCTTTTCATTTTTCTCCTTTATTATTAAGGCATACTCAAGGAAACAGAACAAAGGAGGAAACAAAATATGTTGAATAACAGATTGAGCAAAATATGTGCAACCGCAGTACTGGCCATCGCGCTGGTAGTATCATCTCTGGCCATCGCGTCCGTAGGACCTGACGCGGAGGCAGCCGCAGCCAGCAGCTATATCAGCTGGTCCAAGGCAAAGAGCATTTTCTTAAACGAATTTCCGCAGCTGACCTGCGTAAAATATCTCCACCTGACCACCGATGACGGCGTCAAGGTCTACAAGGGCAAGGCAGCCAAGGGCAGCTATGTATATTCCATCGAGATCAACGCCAAGACGGGAAAGGTCAGAGACGCTGACAGAGATTACGAAGGCTCCAGATACACCGCTTCCAAGGTAGGCGCGGTCAGCAAGACCAGCATCAAGAACAAGATCCTGAAGAAGGTTCCGGGCGCGACGATCATCTACGTGAAGCTGACCAGAGACGACGGCAGATACGTTTACGAGGCGGAAGCCTACAAGAACGGCTACGAATATGATTTCGAGTACACCAAGGGCGGCACTCTGATCGAGTACGAAAAGGACAGAGTATAATACCTGAAAATTTATAGAAACAACGGCCCCGCGCATCATATGCGCGGGGTTTTCTCATGGGCGGCCGAGGCGCTGCGCACCGCGCTGTTTATGCGCCCGGTCCGTTATGCTCCTCTCGTCTGCACGCCTGTTCCCTTGCCGTGGGCCACGATCCAATTCACGCCCGGTCCGCTGCACGGCCGCGGCGCGCATTTTTTGCTATTTTTTCCGGTGGATCTATGGTAAAATAACAAGCGTGGGTGTTTTGCGCCCGCAGCTTAAAGGCTGACAAGGGCAGCCAAATAAAGAAAGAGAGAATCAAATGAATTACGCAGAGACGAAAATTGACCATAGAATCCTGGAAGCGCTGACCGATATGGGATTTGAAACCATGACGCCCATACAGGAGATTGCCATTCCAGAGCTTTTGATCGGCAAGGACATCATCGGCCAGGCGCAGACAGGCACCGGAAAAACGGCCGCCTTCGGGATTCCCATGATCCAGACCATCGCGGAAGCGCAGGGCGGGAGAACCGCCAAATCTGACGCCGTGGATGGCTTGATCCTGTGTCCGACCAGAGAGCTGGCTATTCAGGCCGCCGAAGAGCTGAAAAAAATGGCGAAAAACATTCCCTCAATCAAAGTAGCCGCCATCTACGGCGGCCAGGATATCGGCAGACAGTTCTATATCCTGAAAAAGCATGTGTCCATCGTGGTCGGCACGCCGGGCCGGGTTATGGACCATATGCGCAGGGGAACCCTCCGCTTTGACAGCCTGAAAATGCTGGTTCTGGACGAGGCCGACGAGATGCTGAACATGGGCTTTCGGGAGGACATCGAGACCATCTGCCAGTCCCTGCCCGAAGACCGGCAGACCGCCCTGTTTTCCGCCACCATGCCAGAAGAAATACTGGAGATCGCCCGGCTGTATCAGCGGCAGGCAAAGCTGGTGCAGGCGGGACAGGAAGAGCTGACCATTCCGCTGGTCAAGCAGCTTTACTATATCGTTAAAGGCCGGGAGAAGGATACAGCCCTGTGTCGTCTGCTGGATTACATGTCCCCGAGGCGGGCTTTGATCTTCTGCAACACCAAGAAAAAGGTGGATCAGCTGACGCTGCTTCTGAAAGGTCGGGGATATTCCGCCGAAGCCCTTCACGGCGACCTGTCCCAGCATCAGCGGGACCGCGTCATGAACCTTTTCCGCGGCGGCAGTCTGGAGCTGCTGCTGGCCACCGACGTGGCGGCCCGCGGCATCGACGTAGACGACGTGGACATGGTTTTCAACTACGATATGCCTCAGGATATGGAGTACTACGTCCACCGCATCGGCAGAACCGGGCGGGCCGGCAAGCGGGGCAAAGCCGTTTCCCTGATCACCAGCCGCGAGCGCTACAAGATCGCGTCGCTGGAGGAATACTGCAATACCCGTATCCGTGAAAAGGAAATGCCGACCGCGGGCAGCGCCATGACCGTCAAAGCCTATCGCAGCGTCACCGACGCCATGGACTACTGCAAGGATAAGGACCTGACCCCATACATGAAGATCGTATATAAGCGATGCGTTGACGACGGCTGCGATCCCCTGGAAGTCGCCGCCGCTTTCCTGCGGCAGAGCCTGGGGGAAATTGAGCCAGAAGCGGGCCGTCAGCTTTCCGGCGGCCAGACAGCTCCGCAGGAGAAGCCGTCAAAAACATCAAAGGCATCTAAGCTGTCCAAGCCGTCAAAGCTGCCGCCAAAGCCGTCAAAGCCGTCAAAGGGCGCCCGTCGGGACGATTCACCAAAGGCGAAAGGGCCCGGCGCTAAAAAACGCGGGAATAAAGACAAAAACGCCCCAAAACGATCAAAAGCGAAAAAGCCTGTCAAAGGCGGCAGGCGGAAGAAATCCTGAGAAGCGCGCTGACGCCGAAGAGAAAGAGGAAACCCTATGGCAAAAGATATAGACTGCAGCTTTACCCGGGCGCTGATGGAGTGGTACCGGCAGAACAAAAGAGATCTGCCCTGGCGCAGGGATAAAGATCCCTACCACGTCTGGGTATCAGAGATCATGCTCCAGCAGACCAGGGTGGAGGCTGTGCGGGACTATTACACCCGCTTCATGGAAGCCCTGCCGGACGTGAAGGCGCTGGCGGAGGCCGACGAGCAGACCCTGCTGAAGCTGTGGCAGGGTCTGGGATACTACAACAGAGTACGAAACATGCACAAGGCCGCCGTCACCGTCTGCCAGCAATACGGCGGCGTCTTTCCCGGCGATTACGAAGGGCTGCGTCAGCTGTCCGGCATCGGCGAGTATACCGCCGGAGCCATCGCGTCCATCTGCTTTGACGCGCCGGTGGCGGCGATAGACGGCAACGTGCTCAGAGTATACAGCCGCCTGCGGGAGGACGACGGGGATATCAAAAGCCAGGCCATGAAAAAGCGGGCCGGCGCCTATCTGCAGAAGCTCTATCCCGAAAAGAACTGCGGAGACTTTACACAGGGGCTCATCGAGCTCGGCGCTCTGGTCTGTATACCGGCGGGCGCGCCGAGATGCGATGTCTGTCCGGTGACGGACTACTGCGGAGCCCGCGAAAACCATACTGCCGCGGCTTATCCGGTGAAGCAGGAGAAAAAACAGCGGAAGAAGATCCAGAAGACCGTATTTGTCCTGCAGTGCGGCGGCAGATTGGCCGTAGAGCGGCGGCCGGACAAAGGCCTGCTGGCCGGACTGTATCAGTTTCCCAACGTTGATGCCGCCATGGACGCGGCGGCGGCCGTCCGCCAGGCGGAGGATTGGGGCGTTCAGCCCCGCGACCTGCTGCGCCGGGTGGAGTATACCCATGTGTTCACTCACGTGGAGTGGGAGATGACCGCCTACTATTTTACCGCGGAGAGGGAAGCGGAGGCCTTCCTCTGGGCCGGATGGGACCAGCTGGCCGAAGAGATCCCTTTGCCCGCCGCCTTCGCGTATTTTCTGCCGCAGCAGCCCGCGGCGGACGAAACGTAAGAAATTCTTAATTTGAAAAAGGATACACGCTCCCATATACTATAAATAGAGTAGTCTGCAAATAAAGCGTTGAGAAGAAGGGAGCGGAGATACATTGAAGAAGATATCCAGGAAGAAAAGACTTGCGGCGGTGGCGCTGGCGGCCCTCATGACCATGATCTGCGCAGGGACAGGCTGCGGCATCAAAACCGTGGCGGGACCGGATCTGGAGGAACCGGTCGTCATCGAAGAGCTGTGCTGGTTCAGCGCGGATTATTTCAGCTTTTCATATATCAGGGATTTTACGACAGATACATGGAAAGAAGTTAAGGAGCTGCGGATACCCGCGCTGGGAAACGCAGCGTTTACGGTGGAAACAGAAGAGGAAAGCAGCGGCAGCAAATACGATCTGTACCAGGTAAATGTCTATCTGGATCAGCCCGTGAAAAAGGATACAGTCATAGACGAGGTGACCATCGTCTGGGAAGATGATACTGAGACCGCGGCAGAGATCGGCCAGGCTGTCCTGCTTGCCGGCGTAACCTCCGAAGACCTGGACTGCGAAAGGGAAGACTATGACATATGGGAGGAGAGCGGCGGTATGTTAGACGCTGATGACAACAGCGGGGAAGGCGTCTTCTATGTGAACTATTCCACTGCTTCCGACCGCTGGCTGACCGGTGTGCAGCTTCCGTCAAAAGAAACCCGGAAGCTGGTGGAGTTTATACAGCTGGACGGTTCTGATGTGGAGGGCGATATTTTCCCAGTGCATATAGAAGACGGTGAATGGTATCAGATCGCGTGGGCCTTCAGCGAGGAGGCAGACCAGTACGGCATCATACAGATTCCTGCCTTTGTCATGGCGAAGGACAGCAAAGAAGGAAAAGAGGAAAAGCCGGCGGCGTTCTTTTATATCAGCAAAACCATCGACAGTGAAGAGGAGCTGATCGATGCTTTGAAGCAGGCGATCTGAGGCGCTGAGGAGGCGGCTTCTATCTGATACTATCTGCTTCTATCTGAGAGCGGGTTTCGTATCTTTGCCGCGTTCTCGCTGATTTACGAAACTTTTTTTGCCGCCTGTCCCATATGGTTTCGTAATATTGCAGATTTCAGGTTGTTCTACGAAACATATGCGGCCATTTTTCCTGCCGCGTTTCGTATTTCATCTGTTTCGCGGGCGTTTTACGAAACCTTTACCGGGCGCTGCGGCCAAAGTGTTTCGCAGTGTTATCATTTTTTTGCCGATTTACGAAACTCACAAAGCCGCTGACGCCAGAAAGTTTCGTAAAGTTTCGTATTGATCCTGCTATTCCGGCGTTTTACGAAATTTTCCGGGGCACAGTCCGCGGCCGAATAGACGGCAGCAAGAGGGAATAGAAGGAATATCAGAAATAGAAGAGGAAGACTATGGAAAAGAAAAGAATTTTGATTTACGGCGATTCCAATACTCACGGATTCAGGGTCAGCGACGGCCTGCGCTTCGGGCCGCACCAGAGGTGGACCGGCATCTGTCAGGACCTTATAGCTGATAGAGCCGAAATCTTAAACGAAGGGCTCAACGGCCGGATGACATGCTTTGATGAAGAGGGCATGGCCTTTCGCAACGGCCTGACGTACATAGAGCCCTGCATCCGCACCCACCTGCCTCTGGACATGGTCTGCGTCATGCTGGGCTCCAACGACCTGAAGCTGCCCGGACAGACTGCGGAGACTATCGCGGCAGGCGCAGCGCGGGTTCTCGACAAGGCCCGGCAGGTGAACCTGAGCAAATATCCGGAGAACACCTGCCGCTACGTCCTCATGGCGCCCATCGTGGTCAGCGGCAGGCTGGCCGACGGCCCCTTTGGATGGGAGTTCTGCGACGATGCCCCGGAGATATCAAAGGGTTTCCGTCAGGCTTTTGACGAGGAGGCGCGGCGCTGCGGCTTTCTGTACTTCGACGCGTCCGCCCACGCCCAGCCGGGGACGGCAGACGGTCTGCATTTGGATGAAGAAAATCACCGGAGGCTGGGAGAAGCCTTTGCCGCCTGGCTGGCACAATGGCTGTAGGCGGTCTGCTCCATGTAATCCAGCAGGTCGCCGGTATTTTCAAAGACAGAGACCGCGGCCAGGGCTTCCTTGTCTGTGAAGCCTTCTGCCGCTACGTGATCCAGCAAGGCCAGCAGGCTGTCGTAGTAGCCGCCGAGGTTCAGAACAGCGATGGGCTTTTGATGACGGCCCAGCTGGCGCAGGGTCAGGATCTCGAAAAACTCTTCCAGGGTTCCGATGCCGCCGGGGACGATGATGAAGCCGTCGGACAGATCCTCCATCTGCTGTTTCCTCTGGCGCATGGTGTCGGTAAAGATCAGCCGGCTGCAGTGCTGGAACAGAACCCCTTCCTTATCGAAAAAGCGCGGCGCCACGCCGATGATCTCGCCGTTTTCCTCCGCCGCGCCGCCGCAGGCCGCGCCCATCAGACCGGTTGCGCCGCCTCCGAATACCAGGCCGATCTTCCGGCGGGCCAGTCCGCGTCCCAGCTGACGGACCGCGTCGTAATAGGGCAGTGACGCCTGCTGACTGCTGGCGCCGAATAGACAGATTCTCATGAATCATACCTCCACTTCCGTTTGTATATTTACATCTATTGTAACATATCCTATGAGAGCAGGATAGATGACATTTTTGTAAGTCTGCTGTAAGGGCGAAATATGGCGGCCGCGGGGCAGATGAGATATAATTGGAAGTGTAAAGAGGAAATGGGAGATGAGAAAGGTGAGAGGTAACGGGAAAATTGCATCTATATCGCTGGGGGTATTCATGGCCAGCGGGGTATTGGGACTCGTCGCTCTGATGACCTGGGGATTTGGAGCATCAGGCGAAGCAGGGACGGCAGAGGCGGAGGTCTCCTTCCTTCTTCCTGCGCTCTGCATCATACTGGGGATCATGGTCATATCCATGATAGTCATGCTCTTCGCTTTGCCAAAGCGCAGATAAGACAAGCGGCTAAGGCAGATAAGAGCGGACAGATAAGAAAAGAAACGGTTCTGAACGGGCGCTGATATGCCCAGGCAGAGCCGTTTTTTTTGCGGTAAAGGCGGATAGGAGAAAACCTTTGATCCTTCTGATTCCCTTTCCGATTACCCGGCCAATTACAAAAAAGCCCTAAAAAGCTACAAAAAAATACTAAAAATCGACAAGGGGGTTGACAACGGTTTGCTCGAGGGAGTATACTCTGGCCACGATCGTGAGTGGAAGATTCTGTGAGCTTATACAGTTTCTGCGACGGGGATGGCCATCACCATGCATGCAGACGGAATAAATATCCGTATTGACGGTCTGCTCCCGTCCGCTGTATAATTAAAGGAGAAAGCATTGGAGACAAAATCAAAAGAGAGAGAAGCGACTGCCCTGTCAAGGACCGTCCGGGCTGCCGAGAGCAAAGCGGGCTATGATGCGGCCTGCAAGCGCATCCTGGCACAGAAGAGCATCCTTGCCCGCATCATGAAGGAGTGTGTGCCGGAGTACAGGGACTGCAGCCTTGAGGATATCGAGAACAAATATATCGAAGGAGACCCTCAGATTGGACAGGTGGCTGTGCTGCCGGATGAGACCAATACAGGGGATGCGGTGCGGCAGCAGGGTTTACCTGTCATCCATGGAGAAGGAACGGAGGACTGCTCAATATCAGAGGGGACCGTGGTATACGATGTCCGGTTTCGTGCTGTTGCGCCCAAAGACGGAGCCTTCATTACGCTGCTGCTCAACGCAGAGGGGCAGAAGGACTACACGCCTGGCTATCCGCTGCCAAAGCGGGGCATCTATTACTGCAGCCGGATGATATCGTCGCAGTACGGGACAGAGTTCGACCGGGGTCACTATGAGCGGCTGAAGAAGGTCTACAGCATCTGGATTTGTCTGGACCCGCCTAAATACCGTCAGAACATGATCACCCGGTATGAGATCCACGAAGTAAACATGATAGGGAACGCGCAGGAGCCGCGGGAAAACTACGATCTGCTGTCGCTGATCATGGTGAGGCTTGGAGAAGCGGAGGAGAGCAGCAACCGGACGCTGCAGATGCTGGATGTGCTGTTTTCGCAGGAACGGCAGGAGAGAAAAAGAGAGAGACTGGAAACAGAGTTTGGCCTGCCTATGACGCAGGAACTGGAAAAGGAGGTATCGCAAATGTGCAATTTCAGCGATGTTGTAGAGCAGAGGGGCATCGAGAAAGGCCTTGAACGAGGTCTTGAGCAGGGCCGCAGAGAGGCAGAACAGGAAATGGCCCGCAGGATGGCGGAGAACGGGCTGTCTGTGGAGATGATCTGCCGTTGTACCAGTTTTTCTGAATCCGAGGTGAAAGAACTGGTTAAGTAAGGGGATTTGATTTACTGCCGATCCGGCCGGAGGGTTCCATTTTACGAAAATACCTTCCGGCCTTACTTTTTGCGGCAAAGGGAAACCTGTGTTCGCCTTCTCCTTGTGCAGCGGGTTTTCCGGTGATATAATGAAACCAGTGAATACGCGGACAGGAGGGATTTCATATGGAACAGCTGACCTTTTTTGACGACAGAGCGGAGAACGCGCCGCTGGCCAGCCGGCTCAGACCGGAGACATTAGATGAGTTTGTGGGGCAGGAGCATTTGATCGGTGAGGGAAAGATCCTGCGCATGCTGATCGAAAGAGATCAGATATCCTCCATGATCTTCTGGGGGCCGCCGGGCGTGGGAAAGACGACGCTGGCGCGGATCATCGCGAAGAAGACCCGGTCCAATTTCATAGAGTTCAGCGCGGTGACCAGCGGCATCAAGGAGATCAAAGCGGTCATGCAGGATGCGGAGGAAGCCCGGCACATGGGCGTGAGGACGCTGCTCTTTGCGGACGAGATCCATCGGTTTAACAAGGCCCAGCAAGATGCCTTTCTGCCTTTTGTGGAGAAAGGCAGCATCATTTTGGTGGGAGCTACTACGGAAAATCCGTCCTTTGAGATCAATTCAGCCCTTTTGTCCCGGTGCAAGGTTTTCGTCATGAAGGCGCTTTCGGAGGAGGATCTGGCGGTGATGCTGCGCCGCGGGATCGAAAGTCCGAAGGGATTCGGGCAGATGGACGTCGATATCTGCCCGGAGCACCTTGCCTCCATCGCGAGATTTGCCAACGGAGATGCCAGAACAGCGCTGAACACGTTGGAAATGGCTGTCCTGAACGGACGCCTTGACGATAAGGGGACCGTCCATGTAGATGACGAGGTGCTGGCGCAGTGCATGAACCGCAGGTCTTTGCTGTACGACAAAAGTGGCGAGGAGCATTACAATTTAATCTCGGCGCTGCATAAATCCATGCGCAACAGCGACCCAGACGGGGCGGTCTATTGGCTCTGCCGCATGCTGGACGGCGGTGAGGACCCGCTGTATATCGCCCGCAGATTGGTACGGTTTGCCAGTGAGGACGTGGGAATGGCCGATTCCCAGGCCCTGCAGGTGGCTGTGGCGGCTTATCAGGCCTGCCACTTTCTGGGTATGCCGGAGTGTGACGTCCACCTGACTCACGCAGCAGTGTATTTGTCCATGGCGGCAAAGTCCAACGCGCTCTACCTGGCCTGCGAGGAATGTAAAAGAGATGTGAAAAATATGCCGGCGGAGCCTGTACCCCTGCATTTATGCAACGCCCCCACGGCTTTGATGAAGGAGCTGGACTATGGAAAAGGATATCAGTACGCCCATGATACGGAGGAAAAACTTACCGATATGACCTGTCTGCCGGAGGCCCTGGCCGGCAGGGAATACTACAGGCCGACCTCCCAGGGCAGGGAAAAGCTGGTGAAAGAGCGGCTGGCCCAGATTAAAGAGTGGAAAGCAGAGAGGAACTGTGATAGAATGAAGATGAGTTTTACACAGGAGAAGAAAAATGAATGAATTCTATACCGAAAAAGAAATGGAACTGATAGAGAAGTACATAGAAGATACATATGGACCCTTTAACAGTGTACTCCACGAGATCGCGTCGCCGGATATTCATGTGGACATCTGCGTGATCGAGCCTACGCCGGAGAGAAACTATTACACGCTGGTAACCATGGGAATGGGCGCGCACCGGATGAACGTGCCCCAGGAGCTCGCCGACATGCACCTGGAACGGGCGGAACTGGCTGTCTCTCTGCCGCCGGACTGGAAGCTGGACAGCGGCGAGGAGCGATGGTACTGGCCTGTCCGCTGGCTGAAGCTTCTGGCCAGGCTGCCCATCGAAGAGGATTCCTGGCTGGGCTGGGGCCACACCATATCCAATCCGGGCCAGCTGCCTTTTGCAGAGAATACCGGTTTCTCCGGGCTGATCCTTTTGACGCCGCCTGCTGAGGCTGGTCAAAGGACCGTGTGCCGGCTGCCCGACGGGGACGAGGTCAACTTTTACGACATGGTGCCGCTGTACAGGGAGGAACTGGACTACAAGATATCGGCCAGCGCCGAAGAGCTGCTGGACTTATTTGTCAGGGATTCTGAAGAGATCTGCCTGATGCCGCTGGACCTGGGACGGAAAAACGTCTGCCTGTCGCGGCAGAAGCAGTACGCCATCAAAGCGGAGGACATGAGGCAGCTGCTGCCGGAGTGGCTGGGGCCGGAAGGCTGTCTCGCCACGGACAGGATCACGGTAGACGGCATGCCGGTGGGCTACTGCTACAGAGAGGAGCCGGAGGAGTCATGCCGGGACTGGGACAGCGGATGGCGTTTTACGGCCGGGGACGAAAGCGACGAATACATCAATGATCCGGAGAATTCCGGCATCTATGCCCTCAATACCGTCTGCAACTACGACATGGAGATCATACCGCTGCTGCGTTCACCGTACGGGACAGCTTTTGAGAGAGACGAGGACGGCAGGCTGCAGCGTATCTGGGAGATGGAGGAGGAGCAGGAGCCCGCGGCAAAGGAGTCTTTGCTGGGCCCGGCGGATATTCAGCGCCTGGAGGAATACTGCGGCGACATCGACGGGTATTTTGGCCGCATGGCCGCCTATCTGGACGAGTTCATAGAGACGGGCATCCGGGAGGGACGCTTTACCCAGAGGGAGGCCAGGGAGGATCTGGAGATCGCTCTGTGGTATTCCTACGCGTATAACAACCTGGACGAGTACAGGTGGTATTACATGGCCGCGCAGTGGATGCCGTATTCGGAGAAATATGCCCGGGGCTGCGGAACATGGTACTATCGGTATTCTGCCGCTCTGACCTATTGCGGGCGTCTGGATGAAGCGCTGGAATACGCGGAAAAGGGAGCTGTGGAAGAGCCCGGCTATCCTTGGATCTGGCTGCAGCTGGGAAAACTGCGCAGCCACTTTGGGGACAGGGAAGGCGCGCTGGAGGCTGCACGCCGGGGCCTCGCCCTGGAACCGGAGGATTACGAGTTTTTGACCCTGCAGCAGGAGATTCTGGAAGGCAGATCCCTGGAGGAGATGGAGTTTCATTATATTGACGCGGAGGCGGACCAGGAGCTTCAAGATGGTGACGATTTCGAGACCATGTCCAAAAAGGCGGCCATCAGCGGCATCGTTCTGCACCCGGAAGGGCTGGAACGCTTTAAGGCCCTCTTTGAGCCGGAGAACTGGGAGGCGGACGCGCCGTACTGCAGCTTTAACTTTAACGGCGGCGGCAGAATGCTGGAAGTCGTATTCTGCATGAACCAGGCGGCGCTGTCCAAGCTGGATTTTGACTGGCTGGTGCAGTGCAGAGAAAAGCTTTCTTCAAAGCTTTGGGGACAGCGGTACAGCGCCGGTCTGGAGTATGAGCTGCGGGCGGCCATCATCTATTGGGATCGCTCCATGGAGCTGATCTACGAGAACGAGGAGCGGGGACAGACGCTGCGCGTTGCGGTCAGCCCCGGCGGCGAGGAGCAGGAGATCGCGGACGATTACGAGGAGCAGGGCGGCGCTGATGACGGGTTTCCGTCCATGGTGAAGCTGTACCTGCAGGATGGAGGCACGCTGCGTTATGCTGAGGTCTGGGTCGACGGCGATGTCGTTACGGAGCACACCGGCGTCTGCGGCGAAACCGGAGAGGTCACAGAGTGCCAGATCGACGGCGCGGACGGCTGGCAGGAGTACCTGACCGGATTTTTGAAGTGCTATTATGAGCAGGGCTACGACCAGTGGCCGGAGGAAGAGCTTTGCTGGATGGTGGTCCAGTTTCCTGTGGCGCCGGTGGAGCTGCAGAGAGGAGCTGCGCCGAACCTGGAACCGGCAGATGAAGCGCTGCGGGAGGCGGCGGAGATCGCTGTCAACGAAGGGCTCGGATGGACGGGCCTGGGCATGGCGGACGGCTGGGAAGTCGGCCGGAGGCTGGACGACGCCGACTGCTTCGTTTTGAACCTCTACTGCGTAGCTGTGGACGGAGAGCTGGCCTTGACCGCGCTGCGGGAGGCTCTGGAAGCGGAGGCGGACGTGGACTGCAGCCATATGAAGATCGCCGTAAAGGATCCGGGGGCGGAGGATTACCAACTGGCCTACAGCGCCGACGGAAGCGGCGGATTTTCGCTGTAAACATCTGCAGTAAACAGAGGAACAGAAGAGGAACAGAAATTGTAAGACGGCAAACAGAAGCCGCAGACAGAACGAACAAAAGGAGTATAACGATGAAACCAAATGTCAACAGTATAGAGCTTGCGGAAGCTGTTTCCGTGCAGGATATGAGGAGCAGCGACGCGTATACCATCGCAAATTTTGTGTCCGGCAGAGAGCTGATGTACCGCGCCGCCATGGGCGTTTACAATGCGGTGGCATGGGAGAATAAGAAGATCGCGATCATTTCGGGCAGCGGCAACAACGGCGGCGACGGATACGCCCTCGCCGGTATTCTGGCGGAGAAGGGGATCTGCCCGACGGTACTGCGGACCTCGCTGAAGCTGTCAGAGGACGGAGCGTATTATTTTGAAGACTGTATCCGACGGGGGATTCCGGTAGAGTCTTTTTCGGAAGACACGGATCTGAGCGGTTTTGATATTCTGGTGGACTGTATTCTGGGAACCGGCTTTGACGGTGTGCCGAGGGGCGCCGCGGCGAAGGCGATACAGAAGATCAACGAGGAAAACGCCTATGTGGTCAGCGTGGACATCAACAGCGGCATGAACGGGGATACAGGAGAAGCAGAGCTTGCCGTCAGATCGGATAAAACCGTATCCATTGGCTTTTATAAGACAGGACATTTTCTGGGAAAGGCTTCGGAATACATCGGGGATCTGGTCAACGCGGAGATCGGCATCGTATATCACCCGTTATCCCTTACGGAGGGCCTGGATGAAGAGGCCTAAGTCTTGAGAAATATGTAGCAGAGAACGTTGAAAGAAAAGGAGATTATTAGCTGTAATGAAACGAATTGTCGTCACTTTTCCCACCCTTGCCGGTATCATGTGGGGCGCTACCGGTGTGTTTACCAGAGTTCTGAACGAATACGGAATGAACAATGCGACCATATTGGAGACGAGAATGCTGCTGGGTACGGTGATCCTGGCTGTGGGGTGCCTTTTGGCGAATCCGGCCCTTTTGAAGATACGGAAGAAGGATATCTGGGTCTTTGTTGGCGGCAGCGTGCTGGGAAATTTCGGCCTCAGCTATTTTTACACGGAGGCTATCAATCAGCTGAGCATGGCCTTTGCCGCGGTTTTGCTGTGCACCTTCCCGGTGTTCGTCATGCTGCTGTCCGCTGTACTGTTCCGAGAAAGGATCACGGCGAAAAAGCTGGGCTGCATGGCGCTGGCCTTTGTGGGCTGTGTCTTTGTCAGCGGACTTCTGGAAGGGGACGCCGCCATGGACTGGTCGTTGTTCGGTGTGGCCATCGGGATTCTGGCCGCCTTCTGCTACGCGCTGTTCAGTATCTTTTCTAAAGTTGCCAAGGAGCGGGATTACAGCTCTATTACCATCACCTTTTACTTCATGATGCTGATCACCATTCTCCTGGCGCCGATGACCGACTGGAAGCTGATGGCGGATTATGTGATGGAGGCGCCGGTTGGAAACGGGCTGTTCCTGTTGGGACACAGCCTTTGCGCCGCGGTGGTGCCGTATGTGATCTATACCTTTGCTCTGGCCTATATGGACGCGGGAAAGGCCTCTGTATTGGCGACTTCTGAGCCGGTAGCCGCCATGCTTTTCGGTTATCTGCTGTTTTCTGAGGTGCCGACTGCACTGATGCTGCTGGGCATGGTGCTGACCATCGGGGCGATCATCATATTGAGCCTGCCGGAGAAGGACAGACGGAAGACGTTGTAATGAACTTTTTCACAAAAAAGCACAGGACCCTGCTGTGGCGGGCGGGGCTCTGTGCTTTTGCTTGTTTTTACTTTTTGCCTTTTACTTTTGCAGTTTGTGGGCTTGTGCCTTTGTGTTTTTGCGGTTTTGCTGTTACGGCAGGCTGCCCGGTTATTTTGCCCGTGTTCTCTGCGGAAGCAGGATGCTGACGATGCCGCAGACTGCCATCAGATACGGATAGAACAGGTATGGCATGATATCAAAGGACGTCAGGTCGGTTAAAGTCGCCGCGGAAAGCAGCTGCGCGCCGTAAGGGATGATTCCCTGGAATACAGACGCGAACATGTCCAGCAGAGAGGCGCTGCGGGAAGGTTCGATGCCGTAGTCGTCGCTGATTTCCTTTGCGATAGGACCCGCGATGACGATGGCGACCGTATTGTTGGCCGTGGCCGCGTCGACCAGCGAGATCAGGGCGGCGATGCCGAATTCAGCGCCTCTGTAGGTGTTCACCCGGCTGTGGATCTTTTCAAGAATGAAGGCGAACCCGCCGTTTTCCTTGACCAGGGCGCTGATGGACGCTACCAGAATGGAGATGACGGTGATATCGTACATGCCTGTAACTCCGGTGCCGATGGATGTGAACACGTTGGAGAACGCCAGCGTGCCGGTAAACAGTCCTACGATGACCGACAGTACGGTGCCGCTGATCAGGACGACGAACACGTTGATGCCGATGAGGGCCGTGATCAGGACCAGAATATACGGAATGACCTGGAGAATGTTGTAGTCCAGCTGCTGTTCCAGGTTAAATTCCTTCCCCGCCGTCAGGAACAGCAGGATGATGACCGTGACGATGGCCGCAGGCAGGACGATGAAAAAGTTCCTCTTGAACTTGTCCTTCATTTCACAGCCCTGGGTTCTGACCGCCGCGATGGTGGTGTCGGAGATCATGGACAGGTTATCGCCGAACATGGCGCCGGAAACCACCGCGCCGATGCAGATGGCCATAGCGAAGCCGGTTTTTTCGGAGATGCCTACGGCGATAGGGGCCAGGGCCGCGATGGTGCCCATGGATGTACCCATGGAGATGGAAATGAAACAGCCTATGACAAAAAGGCCGATGACCGCAACGCTGGGCGGCAGCAGGGACAGGCCCAGATTGACGGTGCTGCTTACGCCGCCCGCGGCGGATACCGCGCCGGAGAAGGCGCCTGCCGCGAGAAAGATCAGGCACATGGTGATGATGTTGTCATCGCCTACGCCTCTGGCTACGATGGACAGCTTTTCGCTGAAGGTTTTGCCCCTCGTCTGAAAGAAGGCAACGGCCAGGGCGATGAGGAAGCCGACGACGGCCGGCATGGTGTAAAAGTCGTTCAGCAAGATGCCTGTCCCAAGGAACAGGATCAGAAAGACCAGGATGGGAAGAAGGGCCCAGCCGTTCGCTTTGATGTTTGGTTCGTTCATAACGTTTCTCTCCTAAAAAATAAATAATTTCCTAAAAAAAGCCCGACCTTTGATGACAAAAGTCGAGCAGATTACCATCACTTTGTAATATTTATTTTACCAAATAACTATCTACGGTGCAAGGATAATTTTCTGATTTTTAGTTTTCTGTAAGGGGAGTACAGCATGCCCAGGCCTCTGTTGTAGGCCTTAAAGCCCCAGGTGGCGGCAAGGGAGTTCCGGCGCCTGTGCTTGCGCAGGAATTTTCGCTCTGTGCCGCCGAAGGCCGCGACGCCGCCGTCTTTGACACAGGCGATCAGGTCGTCGTTACAGGCGATATCCCGGTCAAATTCTGTAAAGGCCATGCCTACGTACTCTTCTTTGTGGGAGTCCGAGCCTCCGAAGCACTGCTTTCCGTATTTTTTGGCCAGCAGCTGGGCGACCTGGTTGGCCTGGACCGTCTCACAGGTGTTGAAGCCCTCCACAAAGTCGAACTTTCTGATCAGATGGGGATTTCTCCTCAGTTTATTGAAGAACATGGCGCTGGAGCTGCGAGGGCCGAAGGGGTGGGCCGGTCCCAGAATCCCGCCGTAATGATGTACGATTTTTTCCAGAAGCTCTATGGACATGCCCCGTATCTGCAGTACGCGAAGACAGACACCGTCGGGCATGATGACGAGAAAATGGCCCGCGTCTCTGGTATCGTATTCGACGCCCATGAGCACGACGAAATCCTGCAGCTCCCGGGGCAGAGACTCTTTGTTCTCCTGCCAGTAACGATATCCCTTGTAGGAATCGTGGTCTGTGACCAGCATGCCGTCAAAGCCCTTCTCGTGGAGCAGCTGTATATAGCGCTGGATGGGGATCTTGGCGTCTATGGACCCTGCCTTGGTGTGGCAGTGCATGTCAAATTTCATAAAAAGATCACTTCCTTTCCTATAGTTTATACCGGAAATGGATCGGATACAAGTTAAGAATCTGTGAAGAAAGTGATTAAATTATGGAAGGAGACGGCAGGCTGATGGCGCAATATTGAACGCACTCTCCAAAAGAGTGATTTTCTGGAATTTGCTTAAAGCTGATCTGTGCCGCCAATTTAGCTGGTGGCGGATTTTTCCTTGATGAAATCCAGGAATGCTTTGACCGATTTAGGCATATAGGCATTTTTCTTATAGTAAAATTGCGAAGTGCGTTTAGCGAGAGGGCTGTCAATTTTGTAGAAGCACAGATTGGATGTCGGTTTGACGCCTTCCAGGGTTGAGGCACGTATAACGGTTGCGCCGAAGCCTCTTGCGGCCAGGGCATAGCAGGTAGACATCTGATCAAGATTGTGAATGATATTTACCTTGAGCCCATGCTCCTCGAACATGGCGATCAGCCGGGCATATAGGTCGCTGCTTTTTCTGATGGTGAGGAAATCGTAGTCCCTGAATAGTGAAATGGGTACGGATTTTTGTGCGTGTTTAAGCTGCTTATCAGAGAGAATTTCATCGTAAGAGATAGCGTATTCTTTTAAGCGTTCATTGATCGGAGCTTTGGCAGGGACGCCTAATACGATAGCCTCAAAATCTAAAAACTGACTGCCGAACTCCTCGACTTCATAAGAATTGCTGGACAGGGTCAGATCAAGCTCTCCTCTTTTCAGCTTTGCCTTCAATTCAGGGGTCGAGTTGTTTTCCTCGATAAAAAATTTGATATTCGGGTATATGCGGGAAAATTTTTCCATGAGATCGGGCAGAGTATAGCTGCAGAAATACGTTGATGTACCGATAGTGATACTACCGGCTTTCAGAGCGTTCAGATCGCTGAAATATTCTTTGTAGGAATTTTCAATGGTTGCTATGTGCTCGATGCATTTGATGTAGTATTCCCCACTGGGAGTCAGGGATATGGGATTGGTGTGACGATCAAAGAGCTGGGTGTTTAAACTTGTCTCTAATTTTTTGATAATTGCGCTCAAAGCCGGCTGGGAAATATAGTTTTTCTCTGCTGCTTTGGAGAAGCTTCTGTATTTATATACTTCATAGGCGTATTTCATGTTTTTTTCCATAATGTCTCCTCATACAAAAAAATCTATAGAATTTATACAATTATTTATATTTGATTATATCACCGTTTTGTACTATAGTAAAGACATGAGATCTCAGAAAATTCTAATCAGGAGGAATTTATATGCAGGCAGTTGCAAAAGAAATCGTTGAAAAGTTGGGAGAACTATCGACCTCATGTATATCTGATGCTTTAGACAAAATTGGCATAGAGGGGGCGCTGTTTGGGATTAAAGGGCAGACAAATAAAAAAAGAATTTGTGGACAAGCCTTTACTGTCCATTATGTGCCATGCGGCGCCATAAAGGGAACAGTCGGTGATTTCCTTGATGAAGTAGAAGCTGGACAGGTTGTAGTGATTGATAATAGTGGAAGGTGTGATTGTACGGTTTGGGGTGGTATCATGGCCCATGTATCTAATCACAAGAAGCTTTCAGGAACCCTGATTGATGGCGTATGCAGAGATATCAGTGAAATCAATAAGGCGGACTATGCCGTGTTTTCAAAGGGCACTTATATGAGAACGGGAAAGGATCGAGTCGAAGTGGATTATATAAATAAACCAGTCTCTGTTTCCGGTATACATGTGAGCCCTGGGGATTTGATTGTCGGTGATGAAAATGGAGCGGTATGCATTCCTCTGGAATATGTCGAAAAAGTATATGAAATTGCGATGCAGATCGACAAGGCAGAGAATAACATTGTTGCGGAGACCAGCAATGGCAGCAGTCTCAAGGCGGCCAGAGAAAAATACGGATATCATCAGCTGCAAAGCCATACAGAAGGAGGAAGTCTGAAATAAACTGGATTGAGACGGTTTTAAGGCATTAGAAAAACAAACAGGATCACAGAAAGACAATGTCATCAGGCTAAGAGACGGCATTGTACAGAAAGGTGGATTATAAAAATGAAAAAATTGTTAAAAGTTATGCGATCGCCTGGAACGCTCTTTGCTGCGTTGATCTTAGGTATGGTAACCGGCATTATTTTCCCGGGGTTCGGCATCGCCCAGGGATTCATCGGTACGCTATTTGTACAATTATTGAGAATGGGCGTCGTTCCTCTGGTTCTCGTCAATGTCATGTATGCCATCGTCGGCCTTGGTGACGCTAAGAAACTGGCAAGTATAGGCGGCAAAACAATAGGCTTTTTCATGATTACAACTTTTTGCGCAGCATTCTTAGGATGTGTCACAGCAGCAATAATAAAACCAGGCGTAGGATTTGTTTACTCTGAAATGACTGAAACCGTGGCAGAGGAGGGAAATACCTTTCAGGATTTCATTCTAAGTATGGTGCCGACAAACATTTTGACCGCATTGTCCGAAGGGAATATGCTTCAAATTGTCGTATTTTCTGTAATCGCGGGAATTGCAGTGCTGTATCTCGGTGAAAAACACAGAAGCGCGTTGGTCACAGGTCTGGAGGCAATCAGCAAAATGCTGATGAAGATTCTGGAAGGAGTATTAACTACTGCGCCGGTCGGCATTTTTTCTTTAGGCTGTAATACTATGGCCAGCTATGGCGTAGATGTCATTAAGCCTGTATTGAAGCTCGTGCTAAGTGCGTATAGCGCAGGTCTGATTCAGCTGATTATCATATATCCGCTTTTATATTTTATCGTAACCAGAAAGAACCCGTTTGCATTTTTAAAGAAGATGCCGCCGGTCTGGATTACAGCGTTCAGTACCAGGAGCACCAATGCGACGCTGCCAGTTTCTCTCTCAAATAGTAAAGAACGAGTAGGCGTTTCGGAGAGTGTAGCCGACTTTGTTATTCCATTTGGCGCCAGTGTCAATTGTGATGGAGCTGCATTTTTCCTCGGTATTGCGGCAACCTTCGTTGCTCAGAGCATTGGTATGGAAATCACCTTCACAAAGCTATTGCTCATGGCGCTGATAGGCGTATTCGTTACGCTGGGAAATACAGGTATTCCAAACTCCATGTTTGTTATGATCCCTGTAATGCTGTCAACCTTCGGCCTGCCGCTTGATTTTATGAGCATTATGGGCGTTTATCCGATCATAGATTCGATTACCACAACTTGTAATGTAACAGGAGATAATACTGTGGCAGCGTTGATTGATGCATTGGAAAAGAAAAAGGCAAGAAAACAGAGCGGTGCAGTTGTATCCCGAAGCTGAGAGAGGAGGTAACCCAGGATGACATTTAATAAAAATATCGATAAAATAAAACCATCGAGATCTATGGTGATCATGCAGAAAGCTAATGAGCTCAAGAAAGTGGACTCTGAGATTGTGGATCTCGCAGGCGGAGAACCGGATTTTGATACGCCTGCAAGGATAACGATGGAAATGATCAAACATGTCAGCGACGGCTACACTCACTACACTGTCGGTCCAGGACTTCCGGAACTCAGAAAAAGGATTGCGCAAAAACTGCGCGTGGAAAATCACTGCCACTATACCAGTGATGAGATTATTGTCACACCGGGAGGGAAATACGCAATTTATATGGCAGCAGCAACCTTGCTGAATGAGGGCGATGAAGCGATCTACCTGAATCCCGGCTGGGTTTCCTATCCCTCCATTATTGAAGCGGTAGGCGCTCACAGTGTGCCGGTGAATCTTGACTATGAAAATCAGTACGCAATTACCTTGGATAAGCTTGAGGAAAAGTACAGTGAGAAGACGAAGCTGCTCATTATCAATTATCCAAACAACCCTACAGGGAGCATTCTTCATCCGGAGGAGATGAGGGTGATTAAGCAGTTCCTCTCAGCACATGAGGATATTTGGCTGATTTCCGACGAAATGTATGAGCGGATCACTTTTGACCAGGCAAATAATATCAGCCCGGCCTCAGACGAAGAACTCAAAAACCGAATTATTACGATAAACGGATTTTCCAAGAGCGTGGCAATGACCGGCTGGCGAATGGGATATCTGGCGGGATCAATGGAGTTTGTGAAACGGGCGAACAAGCTTTTTCAGCATACGATCAGCTGTGTCAGCGGATTCATCCAGAAAGCTGGTATTGTCGCTTTGGATTGTGTTAACGAGATTGAGCTTATGAGGCAGACTTATGAAGAAAGAAGAAACTTTTTCATAAATGCCCTCAATGAAATACCTGGCGTGGAGTGCCGAATTCCAGAGGGCGCGTTTTATGCATGGGTAAAGTTTGATATTCCAGGTATGGATTCTGAAGAGATATGCCGATATGTTTTGGAAGAAGGCAAGGTAGTCGGTGTGCCAGGGATATCCTACGGAGAAGAGGAAATTGTGGCCATGAGATTTTCTTTTGCAAATTCGATGGAGAATCTGACGAAAGCAGCTTCACAGCTGAATGCTGCATTAAAGAAACTGAGAGGAGAGAAATGAGATGAAACTCTGTAGGATTAACCTCAGCTATCAAAGACCGGATGCAGCGCTGGTGCAGGCGTTTGAGGGGCTGCCTGCGGCAAATATTGACGACTGTCTTGGAAGGATGTCGGCTGTCGATGCGAAAATTCGGCCAGTCAACAAAGCTTCGCTTTTAGGTACGGCATTTACCATTAGAGTTCCTGCTGGTGATAATCTGTTGTTTCACTATGCCATGGATATGCTGCAGCCAGGCGATATCGCCGTAATTGCTGCAGGAGGCTTCGAAGAGAGGGCAATCTTTGGGGAACTGATGGCAACATACTGTCAAAGCAGAGGTGCGGCAGGAATTGTCGTCGATGGGTGTGTCAGGGATTATGAGGAACTGTCCCAAATGACGATGCCGGTTTATGCCAAAGGTGTGTCGCCGAACGGCCCGTATAAAAATGGGCCGGGCACTATTGGAGAACCGGTTTCTATTGGAGGACAGGTCATTTGTCCTGGAGATATACTCGTCGGCGATGGTGATGGACTTGTAGTTATCGACCCAAAGATTGCGGAAGAACTACTGAGGGAAGTCGTTGCTGTCAACAAAAAAGAAGAGGGAATAAAAAAGAACATCTTGGAAAGAGGCACCTATGAAAGAACATGGGTTGGTGAAAAGATGGCAGAATTTCTGTGAACGTTATAGACTGCTGTAAAACCGGATTGTTCATAGTAGTTTCGCTTCGCATTATTACACATTTTACTAAGAGGGCGGCCTTGCTAATGCTTGGCCGCCTGAATTACAGTGACGGGCTTATGAATTTGTACATTCGTTGTTGTGCTTTTTAGGCTTTTTGCTGTGACCAGTAATTTTTTGATTTCGGATGGTGTCCGATATTTCTTTGAAAAATCAATACCTGTCACGGCTCCGATTTCCTTTGGCCGCAGCGGGTTTGGAGATTTACAGGCTTAAAGAGCTGCAAAACCAGCGAAATAAAACTTGCCACGGGGCGTGGAATCGGGTATCATAATAGCGAAGGAGAGCTAAGCTATGTTCGTATCACTGGAAGAAATCTTGAAAAATACCTTGTTTTGGGATGCAAAAGTGCTGGCAGGAAGAAATGGTCTGAACCGGAAAATCAACAGGGTTTCTGTTTTTGACTGCGCTGTAAGTGACCAGCTTATTGAGCGTAAGATATTGGCTGAGGGAGATTTGTTCATTACATGTCTGGAGCAGTTTAAAGGTGAAACAGAGAACATTCACATCTATATCGACACGCTGATTCGAGCAGGGTGCGCCGGGCTGCTCGTGGTGACCGATGAGATGCTCTATGTGCTGACGCCGGATGTTTTAGATACGTGTGACCAGGCTGGATTTCCCGTAATTTTGATACCACAGGATCATCCCTATGCCCTGCTGATAGATACGGTGAACAAATACATCGCCATGGATAATATCAACACCATGAATTCCCTGAAGCTGGAGAAGATCATGCTGGGGAATATCAGATCCAGTGAAAAAATGGAAGTGCTCTACAGCATCAATCCGGATATAAGGCAGTACATCAGAGTTATCAACGTTCAAGGATCATTCAACTCTGACATTGCCCAGATGGAGATGCATATATATTATTTAAACCAGCAAAAGGATATCTATGTCCGCATGCGCAACTATATGACTCTCATTCTCAGTGAATCCAATGAAAAAGCGCTCCGGCACCACAGCGATGCGACGACGATTCGACTAAAGGAATTCATTGAGGCTCCGGTGATCGGCTACAGCCGCATTTATCCCAGAAAGGATATCGGCAACGCCCTGGAGGAAGCAAAACGAGCCCTGGAAACAGCAAAAGCGATGGATATGACGATCACTGCCTACGATCCCATGTCCGTGCTGCAGCTTTTGCTGGCGGTGCGGGATACCCAGGAGGCCTGCGATTTTTATAACGCCTATGTCAATGCTATCGCGCAAAAGGTCTCGGCTGAAAGCCTGTCAGAAATGCTGCTGACGATGGAAACCTTTGTCGCGAAACAAGGCAACTTCCAGGAAACCGCTGCCGTCATGCGTCAGCACGAAAACACCATACGTTATCGGGTCAATAGAGTAAAAGCGGCATTGAATATGGAAGATGATAATGTTAAATTCCATGAGACTGTGGCGATCGCCGTCAAGCTGCGTTCTTTGATCGGGGAAAGCCTGTAGCAGTGTCGGAGTTTGACGTGAGATGCAGGAAAACAGTGGGAAAAGGTGTAAGACAACGCGCACATAAAACACATCTTTTGGTTTTGTTAATAACAGATTGGGATTTTTTCAAAAAATCCCTTTTTCTTTTGTGATTATATTGAAGAAAGATTGACAGCAGTCCCATATAATTTGTCCATAATCTTTTAAGGAGGAACCGTCAATGGATGAAAAGAAGAAAAGGGCCAGTGTAGAGACGACGACGCTGGAGCGCGTATCGCCTGAAGAAAGAAAGAGCTGGGTAGATGTTGCCCTGATTCAGGCGGGCGTATTTATCTGTGTGCCGTCCCTTTTAGTTGGAGGTTTGCTGGCGAGCAGCATGTCCATGGCTAACGCTATTATCGCAGGCGTATTGGGATACGCTATTTCCGTACTTATCGCAATTCTCACCGGTATTATCGGCGTGGATCTTCACGTCCCGACCTGCGTAGTCACCAAATCTTCCTTTGGTGAAACAGGATCCAGAATTATCGTATCTCTGGTATTCGCGATTGCTTCAATCGGTTGGTTCGCTGTTCAGAACAATGTCTGCGGCAGCGCGTTCTCAAGTTTTATGGCAACTATGGGCGTATCTGTGCCGGCGAATCTGTCTGCTGCCATTTGGGGCATTATCATGCTGATCACAGCCGTCATCGGCATCGATTCTTTGAAATGGCTGAACCAAATTTCAGTGCCTGCCTTGGTTATCATTATGGCGGTGGGGTGCTATATGGCGGTTAAAACCTATGGCACAGACCAGTTGGGCGCAGCGACAGAAGAAACCATGGGCATTATAGACGGGATCGCGCTGACCGCCAGCTTTATGGGTGTCACCATGTCATGCGCCCCTGACTTTACCCGGTATCAAAAAAGCCGCGGCGGCGTCTGGGCCTCTTCTATCGTCGGCATCATGCCTGCTGGCATAGCGTTGCTGCTCATGGGCGCCGTGCTGACTAAAATTGTTGGAGAAAACGACCTGAGCTTGATTATGTGCATGATCGGCCTGCCGATCCTGGGCACTATCGTTTTGATCCTGGCAACATGGACCACTAACACGACCAACGCCTATACGGCAGGTATCAATATGGTTATGCTGTTCAAGCTAAAAGATGAGAAGCGCGCGTTTGTTACCGGCGTTGCGGGCGTCATTGGTACAGTGCTGGCGGTACTGGGACTGCTCAATAACATAAGCACGTTCTTTGACTGGCTGGGATATCTGTTCCTGCCGGTAGGCGGCGTTATGGTTGGTGATTATTGGATCCTGCGGAAAGCAGAAGCGGAAAATTGGGGCTACTGCAAGGGCTTCAACTGGGCCGGAGTCATCTCTTGGATTTGCGGCGCGCTCGTCTCAGTCTATACACCAGTTAGTTGGGCGATCTTTCTTGGATTTGCAGTTTCCGCGGCTGGATATGTAGTGCTGTACAGAATTCTGCCGAAGAAGGAAGAAACGGATCTGGATGGCAGAAATTTGAATCGGGAGGCGATGTAGATGCGTATAGCGTATCTTGACCCGGTTCCCGATTTCGCCGGCGTCGATATCTTCGCAGAAGAGCTTTCGCGCTATGCAGGCCCTGGAACAGACATCAGCTACCATACGCTGCTTGAAGGGGAAACAGGGGCAGACAATTATGAATATGAGGTTTATGAGGCATATATGCTTCCTAAAATTTTGGATAAAGTCAGGTCTTTGGAAGAGGAAGATTATGATGCCTGTATTCTGGGGTGTTTTTATGATCCGGCTTTGGAAGCGGCACGGGAAATGTGCAGCCGCATGGTGGTTGTAGGCGCTGCCCAGGCAGGGGTGACCTTGGCTTCTCTCTTATCAAAGCGCTTTTCCCTGATGATTCCGCGGGATAAAAATTTCACTCATATGCGAGAAATGGTGATGCGGCAAGCCTGCGGAGAAAAGCTTGCGTCCATACGGGTCTTAAATATCCGCGTTCTGGATCTGCAGGATTCTGATGTGACGGACAAGCGGATGGAAGAGGAAATGGAAGCGGCAGTCCGCTTTGACCACGCAGAGGCCATGGTGCTGGCATGTACCATGGAAATCGGAAAATTTCAATCCCTTCAGAGCAAGTTTGGGATTCCGGTCATTGATCCCGCCGTGGCGGCGCTGAAGCTGGCTGAATATCTGGTCCGCTGCCAAAAGGACTGTGGCTGGTACACGTCCAAAGTCGGCACCTATGAGGCGCCGCAGGAAGAGGAATGGAATTCCTTCGTATTTTGAACAAAAGCGGGAAACCGAGCTGTTCCGGCAGATTTCCCGCGTATCAAAGCCTCCATCGTTGGATACGGTGGGGGTTTTGACATTCTTAAGGAAAAGCTCTGCAGAAGCCGAAAAGAAAAAATAAAAAAACTTTCCATTTTCCTATTGACAAATCTCTGCCAATGTAGTATAGTTAGTGTAAGCTAACCGATGCAGGGAGATGACTAGTGATCGTCCGCCGCAGACGAATCGCGCCTGTAAGGTCAGCTGATCTTTTGCAGATTGGTTAGTAAATGCTAACCTGATGCTTAATTGTCTGTCCGCCGCGGAACCGCGGAGGACTGACAGGCATTCTATTGCCGGCGGCTAAGCCGCAGAGAACTATTTCTCCTTAAAGTGATTTTGATTAATATGTGTACAGTCTTTGGCGGGTTTGCGGAGACCCGCCAAACTAAGACTGCCTGGTTAGCTTAGGCTAACCAAATGAGACCGGCTGAGACGATTCGGCTCGCTTACGACTAAACCTGCTCAAGAAAAGGAAACCACCATGGAAAAGTATCTCATCGAACACTGCTCACCGACGCTGGCCTCCTTGAAGACGGCCAATCTGTTTAACTATATATTCACATCAGAAGAAGAACTGTATGGCTATATTCGCGGATTGAACCGAAAGCTTTCAGCCAAGGGCGTGTCCGTGACGATTCTGCGCAAGGAAGCGCACAGCGCTTTGGTCTACGTCTATCGGGAAAAGAAGCTGGCGGAGGATCTGGCAAAGCCGGGCGTCAGGGAATTCCTGACAAAGGCGGGCTATGAGGCATGTACGCCTCTGGCGGCGATCCGGTTCCTGAGAAGCAGGTTCGCGGCAAAGGAGGGTTTTCCCCACGAGATCGGTTTGTTCCTGGGATATCCCCTGGGCGACGTGATCGGCTTTATCGAAAACGCCGGCAGGCACAGCAAGTGCAGCGGATGCTGGAAGGTTTACTGCAACGAGTGCGAAGCCATTCGCCTCTTTGCGAAATTTGACAAATGTAAAGAAGTCTATAAGCGTCTTTTCTGCGAAGGAAAGACGGTAGTGCAGCTGACTGTGGCTGCATGATATATCATCATAATGAAAGAAAGAGGTAAAAGAATATGAGCAAAATTGCAGTAGTATACTGGAGCGGTACTGGAAACACAGAACAGATGGCCATGGAAGTCGTCGCAGGCGCAAAGGCGGCCGGCGCAGAGACAACTGTGTTTACCGCTGCGGAATTTGATGCAGCGAAGATGGATGAATTCGACGCCGTTGCTTTCGGCTGCCCGTCCATGGGCGCGGAGGAGCTGGAAGAAAGCGAGTTCGCTCCGATGTTTGAAGGCTGTGAATCAAAGCTGTCAGGAAAGAAGATCGCTCTGTTCGGCTCCTACGGCTGGGGAGACGGCGAATGGATGCGCACCTGGGAGGAACGCTGCAACGGAGACGGCGCGGTTCTGGCTTGCCCATGCGTAATCGCCAACGAAACTCCAGATGACGAGGCCTGCGAAAACTGCAGAAACCTGGGCAAAGCTCTGGTTTAGACAGGCGCGTATCTGCTGATAATCTACTACAAACCACATAAAAAACGATGCCCGGTGCTGCCTGCAAACAATAATCAGGCGTGCCGGGCTTTTACCATGGGAGGTAATACTTTGTTCTTGAAACTGGAAGGAATCGATAAGTCCTACGGAAACGGGGAAAATCGAGTGAAAGTTTTAAAAGGGATCTCATTGGAGGCGGAAAAAGGGGAGATATGTGTCCTGCTGGGGCCTTCCGGCTCCGGCAAGTCTACGCTGCTCAACATCATCGGCGGTATCGAGACCGCTGACAGCGGCTATGTTTCCATCGACGGGGAAAAGACGAGGGACATGAAGGAAAAGGCGCTGACCAGATACCGCAGAAAGCATCTGGGCTATGTTTTTCAGCAGTACAATCTGATATCCAACCTGACGGTGCGGGAAAACATCGAGGTAGGCGCTTATCTGTCTGACCGGCCGCTGGACATGGACGAGCTTCTGGAAACGCTGGGCCTGACAGAGCATCAGCACAAAATACCCAGCCAGCTTTCCGGCGGGCAGCAGCAGCGGACCTCCATCGGGCGGGCCATCATCAAGAATCCGGACATTCTGCTCTGCGATGAGCCTACCGGCGCCCTGGACTACCGGACATCAAAGGATATCCTTCAGCTCATCGAGGACGTAAACGCGAAATACCACAGCACGGTAGTCATGGTCACCCACAACGACGCCATCAAAGCCATGGCGGACCAGGTGATCCGTCTGCGGGACGGACAGATTCGTGACGTGACGCGGAATGAAGAAAAAACGCCGGCTATGGCGTTGGAATGGTAGGTGAGAACCATGAAGAATCCGTTGCGCAAGCGGCTGCCGCGGGAGCTGAAGGGGGACCTGGCCAAATACGCGATCATCTTTATCTTCGTCATCACCGCCATCGGCTTTGTGTCCGGCTTTTTAGTCGCCGACAACAGCCTGATCCACGCGTACGACGAAAGCTTTGAAAAGTACAACATAGAGGACGGCCACTTTCAGCTGTCCGCGGAGCCGGACAAAGAGTTTCTGACCCGGCTTTCCGACGAGACCGGGGCGGAGCTCTATCCGCTGTGGTATAAAGAGGCGGAGACCTCTGACGGACATACCCTGCGCCTGTACAAGGAAAGAAAACAGGTGGACCTGGTTTCCCTGCACAAAGGCCAGCTGCCCCGGTCGGAAGGGGAGATCACTCTGGACAGGCTCTACGCCGAGAACAACGGCCTGGATGTAGGCGATGAGATCGTCGCGGACGATGAGACCTACACCGTCTGCGGCCTGACCGCTTTTTCCGATTACAGCGCCCTGTTCCGCAAGAACACTGATTCCATGTTTGACGCCAGCGGTTCTCCGTTTCCATCGCCTGCGATGAGGACTTTGACCGTATCAGCGGGGAAACCCAGTATGTCTACGCCTGGAAAGGAGAGCTTTCCGTGGAAGAAGCGGCGGAAACCGCGGCTGCCTGCGGTCTGCAGCTGAAAGATTTCCTGGAGGAAAAGACCAATCAGGCCATCCACTTCACCGGGGACGATATGGGCGGCGACAAGCAGATGATCGTCTGGCTCATGTACATCGTCATGGCCATTCTGGCCTTTGTGTTCGGGGTGACCACGAGCAATACCATCGAACAGGAGGCGCAGGTCATCGGAACGCTGAGAGCGACGGGTTACAGCAAGGCCATGCTGATCCGCCACTATCTGGTCCTGCCTGTCGTCGTGACCGTGGCGGGCGCGGTCATAGGAAATCTCCTGGCCTATACTGTCATGAAGGACTATATGGCGGACCTTTACTACGGCAGCTACAGCCTGCCGCCATATGAGACTCTCTGGAGCAGCTACGCCTTCGTTCTGACGACAGCGGCTCCGGCAGCGATCATGCTGGTGGTCAACCTGATCATACTGACGCGGAAGCTGTCTATCCGCCCGCTGGATTTCCTTCGCAGGGAGCTTTCCGGGCGCCGAGGAGGAAAGAGGGCGGTCCGGCTGCCCGGCTTCCGCTTCCTGAACCGGTTCCGGCTTCGCGTGATCCTGCAGAACAAAGGGGCTTACTGCATGCTGTTCATCGGGATTCTCTTTGTCAACGTGCTGCTCATGTTCGGCATGATGATGACGCCGCTGATCGAGCATCAGGGAGAAACTGTGGAAAAGAGCATGTTCAGCAAGTATCAGTACGTGATGGCAGCGCCTGCTGAAACAGAAAACCGAGAGGCGGAAAAGTATGCCCTCCGCAGCCTGGAGATCGACAATGATCTGAAAGAAGGGGTTTCCGTCTACGGGGTGGAGGCCGGCAGCGCCTATCTGGATAAGGCGGATTTTCCGGTGAAAGAGGGGGACGTATTGGTTTCCAACGGGTATCTGGAAAAATACGGCCTTCAGGAGGGGGACGAGATCACCCTGCGGGAGCCTTTTGACGATGACACGTACACCTTCCGCATCGCCGGAAGCTATCAATACCCTGCCGGATTCGCTTTGTTCATGGAAAAGGAGGCCTTCTGCAAATTCTTCGGGGAAGACGAAGGCTACTATACGGGATACTTTTCTGACGAGAAGCTGGACGATCTGCCAGATGAGGCGGTGGCCACGATCATTACCCAAAAGGATCTGAACATTATGGCGGAACAGCTGATGGATTCCATGGGAGGCGTGTTCCCGCTGTTCTGCGGCTTCTCGGTGCTGATCTATCTGCTGATCCTGTTCCTGATGGCCAAGATGGTCATCGAAAAGAACGCGTCGGCCATTTCCATGGTCAAGATCCTGGGCTACGAAGACGGCGAGATCAGCAGTATTTACGGCAGAGCCACCGCGGTAGTAGTGGTGGTGTCTCTTCTGGTCACCGTGCCCCTTTCCTATGAGATCATCCGTGTCCTCTATTTTAACATGATGCAGAGGATGAGCGGATGGCTGCCGTTTTACGTGGCGCCGGATATTTTCTGGAAGATGCCGCTGATCGGCATAGCGGCGTACGCGGTGATCAGTCCGCTTCTCATGAGAAGGATCAAAAGGGTGCCTATGGCGCAGGCCTTGAAAAGCGAGTAAGCGGGCCGCTTCCGCCGGCAGTTTGACCCGAATGTTGGTTCTCCCCTGGGGACCGGCATTTCCCCTCGCATATTGGCATTTTCCCTCGGATGTTGGTATTTTTACTTCAGATGTGGTATGATAATAGCAGCACATATCAAAATCCGGAGGTGAATGTACGATGAAAATAACAGTACTTACAGGAAGCCCGCACCAGGCCGGCGCCACGGCTCTGCTGGCGGATAAATTCATTCAGGGAGCGGAGGAGGCCGGGCATCAGGTCTACCGCTTTGACGCGGCGGAGAAGGGGGTCTCGCCCTGCATCGCCTGCGACTGCTGCGGTCAGGGCTGTGAGCCCTGCGTCATGGACGACGACATGGAGGAATTGAATCCCCATCTTCTGGAGGCGGATCTGGTGGCCTTTGTCACGCCGCTGTACTATTCCGGCATGTCCGCCCAGCTGAAAACGGTGGTCGACAGGTTCTACGGCATCGATAACAGGCTCTGCGGCAGCGGCAAGAAGACCGTTCTGCTGGCGGCCTGCGCGGACGGCGCTGAGAACGGCTGGGCCATGGACGAACTGGCGGCCCATTACAAGGGCTTTACCGGCTACCTGCAGTGGGAGAACCTTGGCATGGTCCTGGCGACCGGCTGCGGCTCCCGCGGTGACGCGGAGGCCAGCCCGTTTCCGGAGCAGGCCTACCAGTTGGGGAAGAGCCTGTAACCAGGCCCTGCCTGTGTAAAAACGACAGATGCAGCATGTGAAAGAAACCCTGCCTTGCCAAGCGTAAGGCAGGATTTTTTTTGCGGTTATTGGGGCTGCTGCGGCGCGCAAGCGGCGTGGCAAAGGTTCAACTGCCGCTGCATAATTGTCACCTTTTTCGAAAATAAAGGTTGACAACTGACGGCAGCGGCGTTATACTTACTTTTGAAGACGAAAGAGAAGGAGTAAGATATGACGACGATGACAACGACAACAAATCATTCAGATAAGCTGCGGACCTATGATATGGTCCTGATCGCCATGTTCGCTGTGCTGATGGCGGTATGTTCCTGGATCTCCATCCCCATGGAGGTTCCGTTTACCCTGCAGACCTTCGGACTGTTCCTGACAGTAGGCGTGCTGGGCGGCAAGCGGGGAACCTTCGCGGTCCTGATCTACATTCTGCTGGGAGCCATAGGCGTGCCTGTTTTTGCCGGCTTTAACAGCGGGATCGGCGTTCTGCTGGGAACTACCGGGGGCTATATCGTAGGCTTCCTGCTGTCCGGACTGGCGATGTGGGGACTGGAAAAGCTGATCGGGCGCAAGACCTGGGCGCTGATCGTTTCCATGCTCTGCGCCATGGTGATCTACTTCGTGTTTGGAACCATCTGGTTTATGGTGGTCTATACGAAGAGCACCGGGGCCATCGGGCTGATGGCGGTGCTGGGCTGGTGCGTGATCCCGTTTATCGTGCCGGATCTGCTGAAGATGGCGCTGGCGCTGGTTCTGACCAACAAGCTGCGCCGCATCGTGAAGCTGCAGTAATGGCAGGAGCAGATATGCGCGCCTCAGGCTGGATTTCAATATTTCATACGATTGCATACGGCTATATACGGCTGCATACGGCAAAATACGACTGACAGCATCCTTGTGACAGGCTGTCAGTTTTTGTTTTGACAGCGGTGAATTTGACCATATTGCGGTTGAAAAAACAGGTACAAACAAGTATAATGTAAGAAGTCTGTGAAATACGTCAGACGTTGAAATTCGTTATCATGTTGAACCAATATAATAAATCAAAGGAGAAAGAGTATGAGTGGTATTTTATATGGAGTAGGCGTAGGGCCTGGCGATCCGGAGCTGATGACACTGAAGGCTGTTCGCCTGATCCGGGAAAACGAAGTCGTAGCGGTGCCAGGGGCCGACGTCAGGGAGACGGTGGCCTATCAGATCGCCGTGCAGGCGGCGCCGGAGCTGGCGGACAAGGAGCTGCTTCCGATCTACATGCCGATGACCCACGATCTGGAGGAGCAGCGCCGCAATCACGAAAAGGGAGCGGCCACCATCGAAGGATATTTAAAAGAAGGAAAAAACGTCGTGTTTCTGACACTGGGAGATCCGACGATCTATTCTACCTTCTCTTATCTGCAGAAGCGGGTCAAGGACCACGGTTATCAGACCGTACTGGTCAGCGGTATTCCTTCCTTCTGCGCGGCCGCCGCGAGAATGGACATTTCACTGTCCGAGTGGAACGAGCAGCTGCATATTCTTCCTGCAGTACATCGTCTCGACGATAAGCTGGAGCAGTCCGGCAACTACGTGCTGATGAAATCCGGCAAAAAGATGAAGCAGGTCAAGGAGATCCTGGCGGCCAGCGGACGCAGCGTAGTCATGGTGGAGAACTGCGGCATGGAGGACGAGCGGGTCTACGGCAGCCTGGACGAGATTCCAGATGATGCCGGCTACTATTCCCTCATTATCGCAAAGGAGCAGAAGACTGAGAAATGATAGAGATCAGGAATCTTACCAAGAAGTTCGATGATTTTACGGCGGTGGATTCTCTGAACCTGACCATAGAGTCAGGTGAATTTTTCGGCCTGCTGGGGCCCAACGGCGCGGGAAAGACCACGACCATCGGTATGCTGTCCACGCTGCTTCTGCCTACGGCCGGAGAGATCCTCATAGACGGACAGCAGCTGAACCGCCAGCGTCCTGATCTGAAGCGGAAGCTGAGCGTGATCACCCAGGAGTATTCCATGCGTCAGGACATGACCATGGACGAGATCATGGAGTACCAGGGCCGGCTGTACTTCATGCCTGTGAAGCAGATCCGGGCCAGAACCGAGGAACTGCTGGAATTCTGCGAGCTGATCCAGTTCCGAAAGAGAACCGTCCGCAAGCTGTCCGGCGGCATGAAGCGGAAGCTGATGGTCTGCCGGGCTCTTTTGACGGAGCCTGAGATCCTGCTGCTGGACGAGCCTACCGCAGGCATGGACGCCCTGTCCAGGCGTCAGATGTGGAATCTTTTGCGCAGGCTCAACGAAAAGCATCTGACAATCCTGCTGACCACCCATTACATGGAAGAGGCCCAGGTCCTGTGTGACCGGCTGGCGCTGATGAACAAAGGCAAGCTGGAGGAAGTGGGTACGCCCAAAGCCTTTATCCAACAGCTGGGGCCTTTCGCCGTGGACGAAACCACGGAGGAGGAAGTGCAGAGCCGCTTCTTCGCCACAAAGGAGGAGGCCATCGCCTGCCTCAGCCAGCTGAAGGGGCAGACTACCCTGAGAGAGACCACCCTGGAAGACGTGTTCATTGAAAGGGTCGGCGGCAAGCTGATGCCGTAAAATCACGCAAGCATACACATATTAAATTGGAGTTATATTATGGGAATCGTTACAGTTTTATGGGAAAAGTGGGTGGAGTTCAGACGGGACTTTTACAAGATCACTTTGGCGGCCATGGTGGCGCCTCTCATGTATCTGGTGGTTTTCGGCATGGGTGTGCAGACCACGTCCCACGGACAGCCTTACCTCTATTTCCTGATCCCCGGCGTGGTCTCCCTGACCACCATGACAGGAAGCTTCAACGCCATCGCGCAGAACCTTAATGTGCAGCGGCTGTACGAGAGGGCCTTTGACCAGATCATGATATCACCGACGCCTCTGTGGCAGTTTATCGTAGGCCAGATCCTTGCGGGCAGCCTGCGGGGCATCTATGCGGGATGTGTCATCCTCCTGCTGACGCTGCCGATCCAGTCGGGCCTCATATTCAGCCCGTTGTCTTTTGTGGTCATGTTCCTCAACGGAGCCGTATTTTCGGCCATCGGCGTAGTGGTATCCTTCATCGCGAAGAACCACACAGATGTGCCGCGCTTTTCCAACTACATCATCATGCCGATGTCCTATCTGTGCAACACCTTTTTTGCCACAGATTCTATGCCCCACGGCCTGCGGGAGGTTTTGTCCGCGCTGCCTCTGTCCCAGACCAGCGGCGTAGTCCGCGGCATCGCTACAGGAGAACCGGTAAACGTGCTGACGGCAGTTTTGATCCTGCTGGCCTATCTGGTCGTATTTACTTCGATCGCGTTCTGGTTTATATACAAAAAGAAGAATCTCTGATAGAGGGAAATGGATGATAGATGATGAAAAGAATCAAACACTATTTTATTACAGTCTTTTTGACCGCCGTCCTGGTGTCGGCGTTTTGCGGCCCCATGGAGGCTCTGGCGGCGGAGCCGCCCTATGATAAGGTGGTATCCTATTCCAACGCCATTCCGGCGGAGGAGGTGACCCAGTACGGCATGCTGCCCATCTACGGAAGAGATGTCAAGGACGGAACCTACGACGTGGATGTCCGGTCCAGCTCGACCATGTTCCGGGTGGTAAAGGCGGTTCTGACCGTGGAAGGCGACGAAATGACGGCGGACATTACCCTGAGCGGACAGGGCTACATCAAACTGTTCATGGGCACCGGCAAGGAGGCCGCGGCCAGCGACATGTCCGGCTTCATCGACTATACGGAGGGTGACGACGGCCTGTACACCTTCACCGTTCCCGTGGACGGACTGAACAAAGCTTTGTCCTGCGCGGCATTCAGCCAGAGAAAAGGGCAGTGGTACGACAGACTGATCCTCTTTGACGCGTCCAGCCTGCCGGAGAAGGCCCTGGAGGTGGACCTGCCGGATTATGACGCCATAGAATCGGCTATGAAGAACAGCGGAAGCGGCGGCGGTACCGGAGGCGTCCTGATCACCTCTTCCGGCGTCATCGGGGACGAGGGGTCTTCCAGCACGGGAGGCCAGTCCGTCAAAGCCATGAACATCGATATGGACGACGGAGAGTATTCCATCGACGTGATTCTGGCCGGCGGCAGCGGCAAAGCCAGCGTTTCCACGCCGACCCTGCTCATCGTCAAAGAAGGCAGGGCCTACGCCCGCCTGGTGTGGAGCAGTTCAAACTATGATTACATGATCGTGGGCAGCGACAAATATCTGGATATCAACGAAGGGGAAGGAAATTCCACCTTTGAGATCCCGATCACGGCCATGGACAAGGAAATGAAGGTCATCGCGGACACCACGGCCATGGGAACGCCCCACGAGGTGGAATATACGCTGACCTTCTACAAGGAGTCCATCGGCTCCAAGAAGCAGATGCCCCAGGAAGCCGCCAAACGGGTCCTGGTCATCGCCGTGATCATCATTATCGTTGGCGGTATTTTAAACCACTATGTAAAGAAAAAGAGAAGGGTGTAGGGCAGCTGTCAGCCCCATATCCAGGACTTCGCCAGGACTTTTCAAAGCCTTCTCTAAGTCTTTTCAAATTTTTTCTTAAGCAAAAAGCCGGGGATTCTGCCCGGCTTTTGTAATGCCCTGAAACGGATTTCTTCTGCGTATTTGACAGGAGACAATTCTATTTGACAGGAGACAGCTCATACAGCTCCTGATCTACGATTTTTCCTTCGTCCATCAGCTGTACGCCGTCCAGCCATACGCTGGAATTGAGACAGATGCCGTCGGTATGGGAAACGGCGTCCTGGCCGCAAGGCGGCGCGTCTATAGGGCTGACATAGCCGATGCCCCATTCCGTACATCCCCAGACTCGCTCATCTTCTACCACGTTTCCTGTCAGTCTGGCGCCAGGATTGAAGCCGTAGGCGATATGGGCCATTTTCAGCATACCTTCATCATTAAAGTCTTTCAGGTACTTTTCGTATTCCGCCGCCTCCCGGCCGCCGTCAAAGCCGACGATTTTCCCGTTTTCGACGGTCAGGATCACTGGCTGTGACGGAACGTGTCCGAACGGCGGCGTAATGGTTCCGTCAAAGACGATCTTTCCGTTGATGGAACCGAACTTAGGAACCACGTTGAGTTGTCCGGTCAGCATGTGCATGCCGGGAACGCCGGCCTTGCCGCAGTCGACGCAGACCAGATGAGATGGGTCCAGCTCAAAGGAAACATCGGTTCCGGCAGGGGTGGTGACCCGCATTTCTTTGGCCTCTCTGTGCCTCTGTCCGAAGGCTTCCATGAAGACCTGCAGCGGCTTGGTATCTACCTCGCCTACGGTCCGGATCAGCAGTTCCGGCGAAAAATCTACCAGACACATGTAGCGCAGCTTCTGGTTCTTTTCCATAGCCCTTTCAAAAGGCGTGGAGTACAGCAGCCACTGGTGGTTGAACTCGATCCACACGTCGGCGCCCAGCAGGGCTCCCGTCAGGGCGTCTACCGGAATTTCCGGGTCCGCGGCTTTGCCTACAGAACCCGGCGTCGCGATCTGGATCGTCATCGGGAAGGCTCCCAGACTGTGGACGCCTGCGGCGACGGCGTTTACCAGGCTCTCGTCGCTCATGGTATCGGCGGTGATGACCACGGTCTCACCGGCCTTGACCTCAAAGATTTCTCTGACCAGCTTGTCAGCTGCTTTCTGCAGTTCAAATTTCAGCATAATAATCGTACCTCTCATCTCAGATGTTTTTTGTTGCTGTCATTATAGCGTCTGGAAGTCTGGAAGGCATTAGGATTCCTTCAAAAACCAAAACCGTTTTTTAAAATCTTTACAACGGCTTTCGGCCGGAGCGCGTATATAATGAAAAAAATCACTGGAAAAATCAGTGATAAAAATGATTGCGAGGAGGAAGCCATGAATATAGGTGAGTTTATTGAAGTCAACAGGCAGCAGATGATCGAGGATATTTCGGATCTGATCGCTGTCCCTTCCGTATGGGACGAGGCGACGGCAGGGGAAGGGCAGCCCTTTGGCGAAGACGTAGCCCGGTGCCTTGAGGAAATCCTGGCGAAGGCAGCGGCTATGGGTATGGAGGTGAAAAACGTCGAAGGGTACGCCGGAGAGATCACCATCAGTGGTCGTCAGACCACGGCGGCGGACACCCCTTTGATGATCGGTGTACTGGCCCATGAAGACGTGGTTCCCGCGGGAGAGGGCTGGGACACGGACCCGTTTACGCCGGTGGTCCGGGACGGCCGGCTGTATGGCCGCGGTTCTTCTGATGACAAAGGTCCGCTGGTGGCAGGGCTGTACGCGATGAAGTATCTGATGGACGAGGGACGCATCCCGGCCACGGCCTGTCTGCGGATGATCGTGGGAACCAACGAGGAGGAGGCGTGGGGCGGTATCGGTTACTACAAGGAGCATGTGGACCGGCTGCCGGACTATTCTATCGTGCCGGACGGGTATTTTCCCCTGGTGTTCTGTGAAAAGGGCCTGCTGGACTTTGACCTGACGATTCCATCAAAGGGAGCCGCCGGGGGTACTGCAGCGGTGAGGGAGCTGACCGGCGGAAGCGGCCGTAATGTGGTGGCCGGAGGCGCCCGGTGCACGATAGACTGCGGTGACACGGGGCTTGCGGCGCGGACCGCGGAACGGCTGAACCGATGGGAGCACGTCTCTGCCGCTGCCGACGGCGCGCTGGTCAAAGTGTCTGCCGAGGGCAAAAGCACCCACGCCATGTCACCGGAGAAGGGGCGCAACGCCATCAGCCTGCTGTTCGCGGCGCTGGGACAATTGGAGGATGACGGCTGCCGCCTGTCAGTCGGAGATGCCGTGGAGAAATACAATCGCTGGATCGGCGACGGATACAATGGAGAAAGGTTTGGCTGCTGTTTTGAGGATCAACTGTCTGGAAAGCTGACCTTCAACATCGGGACTGTGCGGTATGACGAGGATAAGGAACAGCTGGTGATGGAGGCCAACATACGGTATCCTGCATCCATGGAGAAGGCTGCCGTTACAGAAGCCATAGAAAGGACCTGCAGCGAAGGGGGTTTCAGATGGCGGGAGAGGGACTGGCTGCCGCCGGTCTATACGGAGCCGGATTCTCCCTTTGTGGTAAAGCTGATGGAGGTCTATCGTCAGGTGACCGGCGACTGTGAAAACGACGCCTTTGCCATCGGCGGAGCCACCTATGCCAGAGCGATTCCCAACGCGGCCGCCTTCGGTCCGCTGTTCCCCCACGAGGAAGAGCTGGCTCACGAGCCCAACGAGTTTCTGTCTGTCGACAGCCTGGAGAAGATGACGGAGATCTTTATCAGAGGTCTGGACGCCCTGCTGCACATGGACGACTAGCTGGCGGTTTTGTCTGTTGGTCTTGTCTGCCGGCTTTGTCTGCTGGTCTTGTCTTCCGGTTTTGTCTGCCGGTTCCGCCTGCTGGCTTTGCTTGCCGGTCAGGCCTCGATGTATTCGAGGAAACGCCTGACCGGCAGGGAGGCGTTTTCCTTGTCCTTCAGCGCCAGCCCGATTTGGCGGTAAGCCGGTTCTTCCAGAGGACGCGCCGCGATGCGATAGGGATTGCGCCGCAGGATCAGCTGGGGCAGGATGCTGACGCCGAGACCGCTTTCCACCATGGACAGTATGGCGTAGTCGTCGTAGGTGGTGAACTGGATATCGGGACGGATGCCCTTCCCTTCAAAGAGAGGGGAGATCTCGGCCTTTTCGCTTGTCTCCCGCAGCATGAAGGCGCAGCCGGCCAGGGCCTCCAGAGGAACACGGTCACAGGCCGCCAGTGGGTGGTTTTCCGGCAGTATGGCCAGCAGCTCGTCTCTGTAGACAGCGGCCAATTGCAGCTCGGGCCGGACAGGAAGCAGGACGAAGCCCAGGTCCACCCGGCCTGTCATGATCCACTGCTCGATCTGTCCGTATTCGCCGGTGAGCAGCTCGTAATCGATGCCGGGATAGTCGTGCTGGAACCGTTTGATGATGGAAGGCAGCCAATGGGTGGCTACGCTGGAAAAGGTTCCGATGCGGATCAGGCCTGACTGCAGGCCGTGAAGACTGTCGATGCGGGTCTGGAGATCCTCGTACTGGCTGCACAGCTGCTGGATATGGGGCAGCAGAGAGCGTCCTTCCGCGGTCAGCTGGACGCCGCCGCGGCTGCGTATGAGCAGAGGGAGGTTCCATTCTCTTTCCAGATCGGCCACCATGCGGCTGACACCGGATTGGGAGTAGTTTAAAGCCTCGGCGGCCTTGGTGAAGCTGCCGCTGTCTACGGTTTTGATCAGAGCTTTGTATTTGAAAATGTTCGCGTCCATGGTTCCTGTCCTTTCTCTTGTCCGCCTTGCCATCCCCTGGCGCCGCGGCTGCGCGGCTGCGCCGCAGCGGATATTCCGGCAGCGGCCGATTCTCCGGCTTTGGCTGATGTTTCGTCTCTGACTGATGCTTCGACGCCGCTCACCCGCCGCTCACCGGCTGCTGGAGCGCTAGTCCGTTGGGCTGTTGAGGGGTGGCTGTTGGGGGTGTTTGCCGTTGGGCTGTTGATTATGCAATTTTGTAATGTAAAGCATGAAGAAAATTCGCTTTTGTAATCATATGGACTATGATACACTGTTTACGACAAAAAAGCAATACGGCCTGATCAATCTGCAGGCGGTTTTGCGGGATATTTTTGCGAGGCAGTTTTGTGGGGCGGCGGACTCTGGCTTGCAGTTTTTTTGAGAACTGCCGCGGTACACATAAGGAGGAACATATGCAAGGGAATCTCTCTTTGAACAAAGGAAAGGCGGCGGAAACGGCCGCTTCTTCGCGGGACCGGAGGGGACTTCGGGTAAAAAAGGCATTCAGCATGGAAACGCTGGTATTTCTGGCGATATTTGGCATGATTTTTTCGACGCTTGGAAGGCATATGGGCATGGTCAACATGATGAATACCATGCTGAATACCGCTTATGATCTTTTGATGAACACCGTCTTCTATATCATGGCCATCGCTGTCATCGCGGGAGCGGCGGCAGGGCTTCTGACTGAATTCGGCGTGGTGGCGGCGATCAATAAGATCCTTTCGCCTTTGATGAAGCCGCTCTACGGTCTGCCGGGCGCGGCCGTGGTAGGGGTTATGACTACATATCTGTCGGATAATCCGGCCGTACTGGCTTTGGCGGAGGACGACAATTTCCGGCGTTATTTCAAGAAATACCAACTGCCCGCGCTGACCAACATCGGCACAGCCTTCGGCATGGGGATGATCATTACGACGTTTATGATAGGTCTCAAAGGGCCTGACGGCAGCAGCTATACTACCGCGGCTTTGATCGGGAATCTGGGCGCCGTCATCGGAAGTATTATCAGTGCCCGGCTCATGCTGGTCAAGACGAAGAAGCTTTACGGCACCGAGGAAATGGCCGATGTGAAGAATACCGGCGCGGAGATGTCTATGAATGAACGCATTGTCCGCGAAGGCAGCGTAGGCGGCCGGTTCATGGAAGCCATGCTGGAAGGCGGTAAGAACGGGGTCTCTATGGGCGTCGCCATCATTCCCGGCGTGCTGATCATATGCACCATCGTCATGATGCTGACCAACGGCGCGTCGGCTGACGGCACCTTTACGGGAGCCGCTTACGAGGGGATCGGATTCCTGCCATGGGTGGCGGGAAAGCTGGAATTCGCACTGTCGCCGCTGTTCGGCTTCAGCAGCGCGGAGGGAATCTCTGTGCCGATTACAGCCCTTGGCGCCGCGGGAGCGGCCATCGGCCTGGTGCCGGGTTTGGTGGAAGGAGGCCTGGCCCAAGGCAACGATATCGCCGTATTTACAGCTATGTGCATGTGCTGGAGCGGATATCTCAGCACCCATGTGGCCATGATGGATTCCCTGAAATTCCGCAATCTGACCGGCCATGCCATCTTGTGCCATACCATAGGGGGTCTCTGCGCGGGGGTTGCCGCTCACTGGATGTACGCGGCAGTCTGTTAAATAGACGGTACTGCCTTTGGCCATATAAATCTCCTGCTCATAAAGAAGACCCTGGCGGGGAGTCTGACTGACTCCCGTCAGGGTCTTCTTTATAAGCAAAAGCCTGACCAAAAGCTCTACATCACCGTAAAGCTGGCTCCGTTGACGGCGTCATACCGGACGACATAGGACTTATTCTTGAAAATGATATAGAATTTAAGTACATCTTTTTCCGGATCATAGCCCTGCAGCGGATTGTTCAGCGCGGAGAGATAAAAATCCGCAGAAGGATATTTTGTGGTAAGCTTCATATACTTGTAATCGCTGGACGAAGAGCCGGTAGAGTGAATGGTCCTGGAATATCGGGCCGCGGCTGAGATATTATGGAAAAATAAAAGGAGAACTATTGAACCAAATATTTTTTTTGATATAATAGAACCATGATTTTACTTAACGCGGAACACATCAAAAAATCCTATACAGAAAAACCACTTCTGACCGACATCAGCCTGTCCATCGCAGATACGGACAAGATCGGCCTGATCGGCGTCAACGGCACCGGCAAAAGCACCCTGCTGAAGATCATCGCGGGAGCCATGGAGGCTGAGGGCGGCAGCATCACCAGGTCCCGGGAGCTGCGGACCGCTTACCTGCCGCAGAACCCGCCCTATGATCCGGAGCTGACTGCTCTGGAGCAGGCGACGGTTTATCTGGACGCCGCAGGCAGGCCCTATGAGCGGTATCGGTGCCAGGCTATGCTGACAAAGCTGGGCATCAACGACTTTGATCAGAAGATGGGACAGCTGTCGGGCGGTCAGAGAAAACGGGTTGCCATGGCGGCGGCGCTGACTGTGGACAGCAACCTTTTGATCCTGGACGAGCCGACCAACCATCTGGACGCGGACGTCATCTGCTGGCTGGAAGAGTTTCTGGCCGGTTACAAAGGCGCGGTGTTCATGATCACCCACGACCGGTATTTCCTGGACCGGGTGGCCAACCGCATCGTGGAGATCGACGGCGGCAGACTGTACAGCTACGACGGCAATTACGACTATTATCTGGAAACCAAGGCGGCGCGCAAGGAGATGGAGCTGGCGTCCGAGCGTAAACGGCAGGCCATATATAAGAAAGAGCTGGCGTGGATCCGCCGGGGCGCCCAGGCCAGGACCACCAAGGCAAAGGGCAGGATACAGCGGTTTCACAAGCTGGAGGAGAGCAAGCTGGTGACAGACGACGCGTCCCTGGAGATGACCACGGCGTCCAGCCGCCTGGGGAAGAAGGTCATCGAGATCGACGGTCTGTCAAAGTCCTACGGCGGGGATCCTTTGATCGACGATTTCAGCTACATTCTGCTGCGGAACGACCGGGTGGGCATCATCGGTCCCAACGGCTGCGGCAAGTCCACCCTGCTGAACATGATCATGGGCGTGGTCCAGCCGGACAGCGGCACTGTGGAAAAGGGAGATACGGTCAGGATCGGCTGCTTCTCCCAGGAAAACCAGGCGCTGGACGAGAGCAAGCGGGTGATCAAATTCATCGCCGATATTTCAGACAACGTGAAGACCGCCGAGGGAAGCTTTTCCGCGTCCCAGATGCTGGAGCGGTTCCTGTTCCCGCCCCATATGCACTCGGTAGAGGTGGGAAGGCTGTCCGGCGGCGAGAAGCGGAGGCTCTACCTGCTGAGCATCCTCATGACGGCGCCCAACATTTTGATCCTGGACGAGCCGACCAACGACCTGGACATCGAGACGCTGGCCATTCTGGAAGACTATCTGGACGACTTTAACGGAGCGGTCATCGCCGTTTCCCACGACCGTTACTTCCTGGACCGTGTGACCCGCAAGACCTTTGCCTTCGTCGGAGGCGGCCGCATCAAAGCCTACAACGGCGGCTACAGTGACTACGAGGTCCGCCGGCAGGAGGAGCTGGCCGAGGAGAAGGCGGCGGCCAGGGCGTCCCAGTCATCAAAGGGTGTCCGTCAGGACGCTGCGGACACGTCAGGGGCTGCAGCTGGAAGAACAAAGCAGGAGCGGCCTAAGTTCACCTATAAGGAGCAGCGAGAATACGAGACCATTGAAGAGGACATCGCGTCGCTGGAGGATCAGCTGGCGCAGGTGGAAGAGGCCATGGAAGAGAATGCCACGGATTTTTCCAGGCTGGCAGCTTTGTCACAGGAGAAAGAAGAGCTGGATGCCGCTTTGATGGAAAAGCTGGACCGGTGGGAGTACCTGTCTGAGCTGGCGGAGAAAATAGAGAAATACAGAAGGAGATAAAGTATGGCAGACATCAAATATGAGATCATCGAGGAGATCGGCGTTTTATCGGAAAACGCCAGAGGATGGAGAAAAGAACTGAACCTGGTCAGCTGGAACGGCGCGGCTGCAAAGTACGACCTCCGCGACTGGGCGCCGGACCATGAGAAGATGGGAAAAGGCATCACCCTGACAAAGGACGAAGGGGCGGCGCTGGCGAGGCTGCTGGCGCAGAGAGAGCTGTAAACGCTGTATATGAGGAGGACATGACATATGGAAAAGGTATTGTTTTTAGACGCCTGTGTGCGGGACCGTGAATCCAGGACGAAGAAGCTCTGCGATACATATATTCAATCGTTTATGAAGGCGCATCCTGACGCGGTGCTGGAGACCGTGACCCTGCGCCGCGGCGCCGTGCAGACCCATACGGAGGAAAAGCTGGAGGAGCGAGATGAATATATCCGGCGGCGGGACTTCTCGCAGCCGATGTTCGACCTGGCGCGCCAGTATCAGGAGGCCGACTATATCATCATCGGTACGCCGTACTGGGATCTGTCCTTCGCGGCCATTCTCAAGGTATATGTGGAGAACATCATCGTGGCCGATCTAACCTTCCAATCCACTGACGCCGGCTTTGTCGGACTGTGCAGAGGCAGGAAGATGGTCTACATCACCACTGCCGGCGGATCCATCGGGGAAAAGAATTACGGCTACGACTACATGTGCGCCATCGCGGAGATGACCGGCATCGACGAGACCCAGTGCATCAAGGCGGATATGCTGGACATCGTCGGCTATGACGCGGACGCCATCATGGCGGAGACGATCAAAGAGATTCAGGAAATGTTTTAGCGGATAAAGGCTGACTTCCGGGGTTAGCGCCGCGGGGCAACAGAGCGTTGCTTGCCAAAGCCGCGGCGCGGGTTTAGAATGATAACTGGAGAAAACATCTTGGGAGAAACAGTATGGAAACGCGGGAAATACTAAAAAACTTGAGAGAAAAGAACCAGCTTACGCAGGACCAGCTGGCAGAACGTCTGATGGTCACCAGGCAGGCGGTCAGCCGCTGGGAAAACGGGGAGACACAGCCGAATACGGAAACGCTGAAATTGTTATCACGGGAATTTGATGTGTCGATCAATACACTTCTCGGCTCACCCAGACAGCTTATCTGTCAGTGCTGCGGGATGCCGATGAATGAAGACGGTGTGCTCAGCCGGGAAGCGGACGGAAGCTATAATGAGGATTACTGTAAATGGTGCTATGCGGACGGCGCTTTTGCCTATGGGTCGAAGGCATCTCTGCTGGACTTTCTTGTCGGCAATATGCCGAATCCTGAAAATCTGTCAGATGGAGAGCGCCGCGCTCAATTCGACGCTTATCTTTCACAGCTGAAGCGCTGGAAATAATGAGGGCCGCGGACTCTGCGGCCTGAGCAGTTTCTGGGGCCTGAGCAGTCTCCGGGGTCTGAACAGTTTCTGCGGCCTGAGCCTGGCTCAACCCCGCCGCGGCCCGCGCCGCCGGCGATGTTTTTGATGTGATAGCTTTTTGATGGGATGATATTTTGATATAATGACATTGGCCCCGCCGCGGGGCTTTTTTTGTTGACAACGGGGAAGCGCCCGTCTATAATAAGAGTTGATAAAATCAACTCTTTGACGCGGAGGTGATACCTTGCATGAAACCATGATCAAAAAAATACGAAGCTTTAACCGGTACTATACCGTATGGCTGGATGTCCTGAACAAGGACTATCTGGGAACAGATCTCTTATGGCCTGAGTCCAGGGTCCTGTTTGAAATATATCTTTTTCCTGAAATCAGCGCGACGGAGCTGTGCGGGCATCTGAACATGGACAAGAGCTATATGAGCAGGATCCTCGCGAAGTTTGAAAAGAACGGACTTATCACGCGGGAACTGGTTCCGAAAAGCAGAGGAATGAAAAAAATACGCCTGACCGAGACAGGAAAAGAAAAGGCAAAGCAGATAGATCTGTGCGGCGATGAGCAGATCGTGGAAAAGCTCGCGGCGACAGACGAGGCAAAATGGGAGAAGCTTTGTGAAGCGATGACTTTGATCGAAGAAATTTTGCGGGAGAATGACAGGAGAGAGTACGATGAAGATTGAAATTGTTTTGGCTTATGATCATCAGCAGGAAATCAGGGAACTGTTCTCAGAATACACGGGCATGCTGGTGGCCGGCGACAGTTCCTTTCAGGAATACCTCGACCTGCAGCATTTTGATGACGAGGTGGACCACCTGGAGGTGAAATATGGAATGCCGTATGGAAGACTGTATGTGGTATATTGTGACGGCCAGGCGGCAGGCTGCATTGGACTGCGCAGAATCGATGAGCAGAACTGTGAGATGAAGCGCCTTTATGTCAGGCCGCAGTTCAGAGGAAACAAAATCGGAGAGAAGCTGGTTCAGAAGATCATCGGGGACGCGAAGGAGATCGGCTACGCCGCGATGCTGCTGGACACGCTGCCCTTCTTGGAAAGTGCCGTGAGAATATATCAGAAAATCGGCTTTTATACGATAGACTGCTACAATGACAGCCCGGTGAGCGCCTCCATCTTTATGAAGCTGGATCTGTAAGAGCTGCCAGCGCGGAAATGACTGCAAGCCGGCGTTTTTTAAGCGGTGCGGTCAGATTTTATGCCGTCAAAAAAAGGAATCTGACTGCAATAGCCCAGGGCAGACCCGATGCGGTCAAAAAAATCCGCTGATGGCAGCTCTGGCGAAGCGAATTTGACTGCAGACCCCCTGAAATCATACAATGCAGTCGAGTTGGACCTGCCTCTGAAAAAAAATTTGACTGCAGGCAGACTCAATTTGCAATCTGCGGTCAGAACGCCTGAATTGACAGAACAGAAAGTGACCGCATAGCTTCAGAAAGCAGAAGCTGCGGTCATCTGTCCCGGGTCATGAAAGGTATCCCGCATCAGCAGGGACTTTGGAAAACCTAGATGACGGCGACCTGCCGCTGCTGTGCGGCTGCCCAAAGAATCAAAAAAGTATTTGTAAAAAGACACAAAAAACAGGTTGACATTACCGGAGCAAAGTAGTAAGATACTCTTAACTGAATAGCGAACCAAAGACTTTGACGGAGACAGTAGATGTATGTTGAAAAGGTCGCAGCGAACCGGGGATGGTGCGAGCCCGGCACTGAACGTAGACATATTTTGAAAATCACTCCCGAGTTGCAGGGCCGAAAGGCATGTTCGCGGCGCAGCCGCGGTGGACAGCCGAATAAGTTCTGACGGGCCTTCCCCGTAATCGGAAGAACATATGATGGTATGTTGTAGCAGGTGGTTAAGCGAAGATATTTTATCTCCGTCCTGATACAGGGCGGATTTTTTTATGAGCCCCTATCCCAATTCGCGCAGCGAATAGCGGAAGGTGCCATGCGAGGGTCTCCCAAGAAGTCGAGCGGAAGCGAAGGCTGATTGGCAGAGACCTACGGCGAGCCCCTATCCCAATTCGCGCAGCGAATAGCGGAAGGTGCCATGTCAGGGTCTCCCAAGAAGGCGAGCGGAAGCGAAGGCTGATTGGCAGAGACCTACGGCGAGCTGCGATGTATGCAGCCCGATGAAAACATAACCTAACCAAGGAGGTAATTTGATGAGTAAAGACAAGAATACCGTGGAGATCAGATGGCATGGCCGCGGCGGTCAGGGAGCGAAGACAGCCTGTCTTCTTCTGGCCGACGTCGCTTTCAGCTCCGGCAAGCAGGTCCAGGGCTTTCCGGAATACGGCCCGGAGCGTATGGGCGCGCCGATCACGGCATATAACAGGATCTCTGACGGGAAGAACAGAGTTCATTCTAATATATACGAGCCTGACTACGTGGTAGTCGTGGACGAGACGCTGCTGCACACTGTCGACGTGACGGCGGGCCTTTCTGAAGAGGGAGCCATCATCATCAACAGCAGCCGGGAGCCGGCAGAGCTGCGCCCGCTGCTGGGCGGCTACAGCGGAAAAGTCTGCACCGTGGACGCGGAGAAGATCTCCGTAGCGACTTTAGGCAAGAACTTTCCTAACACACCGATGCTGGCGGCCACAGTAAAGATCAGCCAGGTGGTAGAAAAAGAAAAGTTCCTCACAGATATGGAGGAGTCTTTTAAACATAAATTTGCATCAAAACCGGGCGTCATCGACGGAAACATGGAAGCTCTGCGGCTGTCCATGGATCAGGTGAAAGTCGGTTAACGGGAAAGGAGACAGCGATGAAATCAGCGAAGAATATCAATGAGCACAGCGCCTGGCAGGAATTGACCTGCGGAGCTGAAATCTACGAGCCGGGCACGTCCAGATTGGTCAACACGGGAGAATGGCGTGTCCTGACGCCGTTCTTTGATCCAGATAAGTGCAAGCACTGCATGCTTTGCGTACCGTTTTGTCCGGACGTTTCCATTCCGGTCAGAGATGGGAGGAGACAGAATACCGACCTGTATCACTGCAAAGGCTGCGGCATCTGCGCCAAGGTATGTCCCTTCGGCGCCATCACCATGGGAAAGGAGGAAAAGTAAATGGCTGTAAGAGACAGAATGAGCGGTAATGAGGCTATCGCATACGCTATGCGGCAGATCAACCCCGACGTCATGGGCGCTTTTCCGATTACCCCGTCCACAGAGATCCCGCAGTACTTTTCAAAGTACATCGCGGACGGAAAGGTAGATACAGAATTTGTCGCGGTAGAGTCGGAACACTCTGCCATGTCCACCTGTATCGGCGCGTCGGCCGCCGGCGCGAGAGCCATCACGGCGACTTCCTCCGCGGGCCTGGCCCTCATGTGGGAACTGCTGTATGTGGCGGCGTCCAGCCGTCTGCCTATCACCATGGCGGTGGTCAACCGGGCGCTGACCGGCCCGATCAACATCAACTGCGATCATTCCGATTCCATGGGATGCCGCGATACCGGATGGATCCAGATCTACGCGGAGAACAACCAGGAGGCCTACGACAACTATATCCAGGCCATGCCGATCTCAGAGCACTGCCGCCTGCCGATCATGATCTGCCAGGACGGCTTTATCACCAGCCACGCGGTAGAGAATATCGAACTGCTGGACGACGCCGACGTGCAGAGCTTTGTAGGCGAATACAACCCTGAAAACTACCTGCTGAAGGCGGAGAACCCGCTGGCCGTGGGACCTTACGGTGTTTCACCGTATTACATGGAGATCAAAAAGGCTCAGGCCGAGGCTATGAAGGCTGCAAAGGCGCGGATCCTGGAGGTGGCGGAAGCCTACGAGAAGGTATCTGGCAGAAAGTACGGATTCTTTGAAGAGTACCGCATGGAGGACGCGGAGACCGCCGTGGTCGTCATCGGTTCCTCCGCCGGCACCGGCAAGGACGCTGTAGATGAGCTGAGAGAGCAGGGCAGAAAGGTGGGTCTGATCAAGGTTCGCGTGTTCCGCCCGTTCCCGATGGAGGAGCTGGCGGCGGCCCTGTCCAGAGTCAAAGCGGTGGCTGTCATGGATAAATGCGAGAGCTTTTCCGCCTGCGGCGGCCCGCTTTTTGCTGAGACCAGGAGCGCCCTCTACGACCTGCCGGAAAGACCGCTGGCTGTAAACTACGTCTACGGTCTGGGAGGCAGAGACGTGACCATAGCTACCTTTGAAGAAATTTTTGACGCTCTTGACCAGATGGTCGGAACCGGCCAGGTCGGAGACGTATACAGACATATCGGCGTGAGAGATTTGGAGGAGCAGAGATGAGCTACAGTTTAAAGAGAGAATTAGAGAAAAAGGGCAGGCTGGCTCCCGGCCACAGACTCTGTGCCGGCTGCGGCGCGGGCGTCGCGGTCAACGGCGTGCTGCGCGCCCTGGAAGAAGGGGACAAAGCGGTAGTTTCCAACGCTACCAGCTGTCTGGAGGTCTCCACATACATGTATCCGTATACCGCTTACGAAGACAGCTATATCCACAGCGCCTTTGAGAACGCGGCCGCCATGACAGGCGGCGTGGAAGCGGCCTACAACGTCCTGAAGAAGAGAGGCAAGATCAAAGAGAATTACAAGTTCATCTGCTTTGGCGGCGACGGCGGCACCTACGATATCGGTTTTCAGTCCCTGTCCGGCGCTATGGAGCGGGGACACGATATGGTCTACGTCTGCTACGACAACGAGGCGTACATGAACACCGGTATCCAGAGATCCTCTTCGACGCCGCGTTTTGCCGACGCTACGACAACGCCTGTCGGCACGCAGTCCTACGGCAAAGTGCAGAACAAAAAGAACCTGACGGAGATCATCGCCGCCCACGGCGTGCCGTATGCGGCCCAGACCACGTTCCTGGGTGATTTCCGCGACCTGCACAACAAAGCCCACAAGGCCATCTATACTCACGGACCGTGCTTCCTCAACGTGCTGTCCCCTTGTCCGCGGGGCTGGCGTTACGAGATGGAGGATCTGGCGGAGATCTGCAAGCTGGCGGTGGATACCTGCGTATGGCCGCTCTACGAAGTGGAAGACGGCGTGTGGCGCCTGACCTATGAGCCGGCGAAGAAGCTGCCGGTAGAACGGTTCCTGGAGAAGCAGGGCCGGTTCAAGCACATGTTCGCCAAGGGAAACGAGTGGATGATCGAAGACGCCCAGAACTATGTGGACGCTCAGTGGGAAAAGCTAAAACAGCGCTGCGATCTGGATTAAGCGGCCGCAGCCACTGGACAAACAGCGTTTTTAGGGATATAATATAGACGCAAAGAAATAAACCTACAAGGAAAGTGGGAATAGAAAGGAAGATTGCTATGACTCAGATCGAAATGTTAAATGTAAACGGAACTCCGGTGCAGGGACTGCGCGTCGTCGCGCCCGGCGGCGAGGGTCACCCGAATATGCTGCTGATCTTGTGCAAAAAAGGATATGTTATGTGCGGATATCTCAACGCGGAAGCTGCTGAGAAATTCGGAGACGCGGCCGCTATCGTAGGCGGCAGCTGCTTTGAAGAGACGCTGGCTAACCCGGTAAAGGCGGTAACGCCGGAAGCGGCGGCCCTGGGCGTAGCCGTAGGCATGACAGGCGCGGAGGCTGTAGAAAAGTTAAACGCGTAATCGCCGCCCTTGAATGACGGCCTGCAGAAGCTGATCAAAGCCAAGCAATGCCAATCAAAGCCAACCCATATGGAGTTTATGGAATCTGTGGAGTTTATGTCCTCCCGGCAAAAGGATTCAGCAAGACCTATTTAGAAAAAAGTCTAAATAGGTCTTGCTTTTTTGATGGGCCTGTGCTAACATCTATTTAGAAATATTTCTAAATAGATGCCTTGGCAAAACGCAGAAAGGGGTGATCGCATAGATGGGACTTCCGGAAACCTTTAAGGCCCTGTCCAATCCAGTGCGGCGGGAGATTTTGATCCTGCTGAAGGCGGGCCGTTTGTCAGCCGGGGAGATCGGAACGCACTTTGATATGACCGGCGCGACCATGTCGCATCATCTGGCCCAGCTGAAAAAAGCTGGACTGATCTTTGAATCAAAAGAAAAGAACTTTGTGTATTACGAGCTGAACACCACCGTATTTGAGGAGCTGATGCTGTGGTTTTCGCAGTTCAAAGGAGGGGAAGAGAATGAAGGAGAATAGAAAAATCGTTATCGCCAGCTGTCTGCTCTGTCTGGTGCCGTTGGTCTTTTCGCTGGCGGTATATAGCCGTTTGCCGGAACAGATGGCGGTTCACTGGGACGCTTCTGGGGAGGCCGACGGCTACGCCAGCCGGTTCGTGGGAGCCTTTGGGCTGCCCGCCCTGCTGCTGGCAGTTCAGCTGCTTTGCTGCGCGGGGATACTGTACGATCCGAAGAAGCGGAACCAATCGTCGGTAATGCGCAATATCGGAATCTGGTGTATCCCTGTGCTGAATCTGATCATTCATCCGATCATGCTGCTGTCGGCCATGGGAAAAGCGCTTCCGATTACGACGGTGATCACCATGATGATCGGCGTGCTGTTCATCATATGCGGGAATTACATGCCGAAAACCCGGCAGAATTACTCCATCGGGATCAAGCTGCCGTGGACGCTGGACGACAGAGATAACTGGAACAAAACCCATCGACTGGCTGGCGTGCTGTGGATCATCTGCGGCATTCTCCTGCTGGCAAGACCGTTCATCGGGCAGACGGAACGGCACGTGTATCTGGATCTGGCGCTGATCCTGGTCATGATCCTGATACCGATTGGATACAGCTTCCTGCTGCATCTGAAAAAGGTCAGAGAAAGCTAAAACAGCTGCTGCATCGGCAGCAAAATCTGCTGAAGGCAGAAACAGACGAAAGACGCGGGAACAGAGCCTGACGAAGAAGGCAGGCAGGTTTCCGCGTCTGTTTTCATTGTTTAACGTTTTAGCGTTAGTGTTAGCGTTTGCGTTCCAGCAGCACCATCAGCTGGGTGATGTATTCTGATTCGTCATTGGTATCATGATTGTCGATGATGTACTGTTCCATGGGGTCCGCCGCGGCGGTAAGACCGCGGGATTCCATGTATGAGAACAAAGCCCTCCAGGCCGCGGGCATTTTGTCATAGCCGCCTTTGACCGTCTGGCACAGGTAGTCTCCCTCCGGCAGTACGGCATCGTACTGCTCTCCCTGGACGATGCAGAAGACCGAATTGAAGTGGCCGTATCCTCCGTCTTTGATATAGTCTAACGGGATCGTAGCCCCCATATCGCCGTTGCCGATGATGTAGATCTGGTTTTCATTTTCCTTCTGCAGTTTCTTCAGCACAAAATCCAGATCATCGTCCTCATACGCGTTTTCTGTCAGCGACAATATCCTTCGCGCGGGGAGACGGAGGATCTGCGGCTTCTCGGAGATGCTTTCTGCAAGATGGCCGTGAATCGCGTCGATGCGGCCGGCAAGCTGCCTGCGCAGCCGGGCCAGCTCCGCCTGCTTTTCATCGATGGCCTGGATCTCCCGGGCAAAGAGAGACAGCGTCTTTGAAAGATCAAAATCGGCCAGATGCTCTTTGATCTCAGCCATGGAAAAACCGATGGAGCGCAGCTCCCGCAGAATGTTCAGAGTCCGTATATCGCGGATGCTGTACATGCGGTAGCCGTTGCTGTCGCGGCGGGGCTTCAGGATGCCGATCTCCTCGTAGTAGCGCAGAGAATCGGCGCCGATGCCGTATAAGGTCGAGATCTCACCGATTTTGTAGTACTCTTTTCGTTTCATGGCGGCTCCTTCGATATGCTCCTTTCAGCGGGCATATTCAGTGTGTATAGATAGTAATATTATATCAGCGGCAGGGGAAAATGAAAAGCATGAAAGTATGAAAGCATGAAAACAGACCCTGGCGCGAAACGGCCGGCAGCGCCGATGCATTTATCGGAAAAGTTGGAATTAAGTAATATGGTAACTTTTGATGAAACACGTATTGCTCCTTGAAAGCTATACACTAAAGTGGTATAATGTATACACGGCATGGGTGGAAGCATGCCTAGTTTTAGGAGGATTTATTATGAAAGAAGGAAAAACTGTCGCGCCGAGCAACGACAAGCAGCTTGGATTTGTCCAACTGGCTGCTGTAATTTTCGGCTCGACCATCGGTAGTGGTATCTTCACGACTACCGCGGACATGGCGTCTTCTGGCGCAAACACAGGAGCTATCCTGATCGGCTGGCTGATCTGTGGTGTCGGTATGATCGGCTTGACCATGTGCTTTTTTGGTTTGAACACGGTAAAGCCTGAACTGACCAACGGCGTATTCAGCTACGCGAAAGAAGGTTTCGGCGAATATGTCGGATTCACTTCTGCGTGGGGTTACTGGATCAGTGCCCTGCTCTGTAACGTATCTTACATGACCCTGCTCTTTGGGGCTATCGGCTATTTCATTCCTGCATTCGGAGAAGGCAATAACCTGATCTCTATCGTCTGTGCATCTGTAATTATTTGGATTTTAAATTTCCTGGTGTTAAGAGGCGTAAAGGAAGCTACACTTCTCAACGTCGTTACCACCGTTGCCAAGCTGGTACCGATCCTGGTATTCATCGTAGCTGTGATCTTTATCGGCGCATTTAAACCGTCCATTTTTATGGACAACTTCTGGGGCGACGGCAGCGTTGCCATCGGCGACCAGATTAAATCTACCACTGCTGCTACCGTATGGTCCTTCATCGGTATTGAAGGCGCGGTCGTACTGTCCGGACGTGCGAAGAAAGCCAGCGACGTAGGCAAGGCGTCCATGACCGGATTCCTGGGAATTTTCGTGATCTACGTACTGGTTGCCATCCTCAGCTTGGGCGTTATGCCGGCTGAAGAAATGGCCGAGCTGTCCAATCCGCAGATGGCTGGTATTTTAGAGGCGGCAGTAGGCCCTTGGGGTGCTGCTCTGATCAATATCGGCGTTATCCTGTCCCTGGCAGGCGCACTGCTGGGCTGGACCATCATCGCTGGTGACTGTCCATATTCCGCCGCGAAACAGGGCGTATTTATGAAGGCATTTGCGAAGGCCAACAAGAACGACGCGCCTTCCGTTTCCCTGTGCATCACCAACGGCATCATCCAGGTGTTCCTGATCATCACCTACTTCAGCGCGTCTACTTATCAGGTGTTCTACGGCATTTCCACATCTATGATCATGGTGCCGTACCTGCTCAGCGGCGCATATTACCTGAAAGTCACCCTGAAGAGAGATGGCTTTGAACAGGCTTCCTCCGGAGCATGGACAAAGGCTCTGATCTTTGCCGTCATCGGAACTGTTTACGGTATCTGGATGCTGTATTCCTCCGGACTGCAGATGCTGCTGATCACAGCGATCCTCTACGCGCCGGGCATCATCGTATACGCTCTGGGAAAGAAAGAGAAGAATCTGAAGATCTTCGAGAAATCCTACGAGCTGGTGCTGGCGATCATCATCGTGGTCCTTGCGGTCGTTTCACTGGTTATGATCGGAAACGGCTCCATCGTACCGTTCTAAAGACAGAATATCTTTAAAGACAGAATTTCTCTAAAGACAAAAATTCGGTACAGAACTTCGGTTCAGACGAAACCATCGGACAGAAATAGAAAGATACTGCGCACGGCAGGCTGAGAGGCCTGCCGTGTGTTTTTTTGCGGCAAAATTCTTTTATAAATATTTTGTTGGAATAGAAATATTTTAGATGAATAGGGGGTGTAGTATAGTAGAAGGGCGTTTCGAAAGGAGGAAACAGCATGAAGAGAAAAATGAGGTTTGCCGCGCTGCTGTGCGCGGTGTGTGTCACGGCGGCGCTTGGCGGGTGCGCCATAGGAAACGGCGATGACATCGTCAATCAAAAGGTGTCCGTCGAGGGGATCAAAAAAATTTCGGTACGCTGCGGCTCCAGCGGCGATATCACACTGGGCGCGGGGGACCAGCAGGCGTTTATCAAGATGGTCAACGGATTCACCCTGTCTGACGCCGGATCGCCGGGGAAGAAGGGATACCAGACCGGCTACTGCTTTGACGTAGAGGACGAGGGAGGTCAGGCTCATTCTTTTCACTTCTTTGACCAGACCATGACGGTGGATCTGGATCAAAGCTACCAGATCAGCCCGGCGGACGCCCAGGCTGTAAGAGATTACTGGGACGCCTATGGCCTGGCGGATATGCTGGGAGACAGCCAGGTTCCGGAGGAGGTGCTGACCTGCAAGGCTTACCTCGAAAGGACGAAGCCGGAGCTGAAGCTGGACTGGAGCCAGTACAGCGTTGGAGAGATAAACGAAACGGGCTATCGGTACGGCGGCTTTACGGGCATCGAGGATCCGGCATCGGCAGACTGGAGCCGCTACAGGCTGGTAAGCGCGGGGGACACTCTGAGCGGAGAGCATGTATACCTGATCCTGGATATAGAGGAAGATAAGGTTGTCGCGGAACAATGGATGTGAATGATGGATGTGAACGAAAGAGGGGTGGCGATCATGAAGCGCGTGCTTTTAAAGCTCTGCGGCGGCGCGGCTCTGGCCGTTTTGATCATCGGGCTGCTGCTGGCCGTTGTGCTGACGGCAGAGCCCATAGAGGATGTCCGGCTGGGCGAACAGCAGATCAGGGACATTCGGTGGGTTGAAATGGAGAGGCCCGGCGGAGAGAAGCTGCGTCTGAAGCGGGAGCAGTCCCAGGCATTGGCAGAGCTGCTGAACGAGCTGGATGTGAAACGGGATGACACCGTCCAGAAGTGCGGTACGCAGTGGTTTGCGCCAGGCGGACAGATTCAGGTGAAGTTCCGGCTCTGGAACGGGGAAGAAGAGAAGCTGGTCTTTTCAGAAGGGGCTCTTTTGTTCTGGGAAGACGGCCGGATGATCCGCTTTGATCTGACGAAGCAGAGCGCTTATCGATGGAAAACATTCTTAAACGACCTGTGGGGAGACGGCATCTATGACGAGGAGCTTCTGTGCGTCTAATGTGCGTCTAATGTGTGTCCGAAATGCGTGTCTGAAAATTTTGTTGAACGTTCACAAAAAAGTACAAAAAAATTGTGGAAAAGTACTTGATTTTCATGAAAACTTATGTTATCGTATTAACATCGGAAGGGCAGGCCGGGCTGATATGCCGAAATGCCGCCGAATCTTATGAAAGGAAACGATAGTTATGAGAAATTTCTTCTACGCAGCAGAATATTATTACTATTACTTTTTCTACTTTATGAAGAAAAGGTCGGTTTTGCTGCATAGAAAAATTTTGAGTAATTGCTATAATTAAATCCTAAAATAATGACAAATTACTTGAAAGACTCCGCAGTGGACTGACCGCAGCGGAGTTTTTCTCGTTTCAGACGAAATTAAAAAAGGTAGATGGAGGAAGAAAAAATGATTACAGTATTGAAAGAGGGCGCAACAGAGGAACAGAGAAATCAACTCATTTCATGGTTCGAGGAGCAGGGCGTGCAGGTTCACGCGTATGTCGGTGAATTTCAGACCGTCCTGGGCCTCATCGGAGATACCAGCGGCATCGACGTGGAGATGCTGGAGCTGCTGGATATCGTAGAGCGGGTAACGCCGATCTCCGAACCGTTTAAGAGTGCAAATAGAAAATTCCACCCGGAGGATTCCGTCATAGACGCGGGCGGCGTCAAGATCGGCGGAGGAAACTTCGCGGTGATCGCCGGACCTTGCTCCGTAGAGAACCCGGAGCAGATCAAAGAAGTGGCCGAAGGCGTCAAAGCTGCCGGAGCCACCCTGCTGAGAGGCGGCGCGTTCAAGCCGAGGACTTCCCCTTATGACTTCCAGGGCATGAAGGCAGAGGGCATCGAACTCCTTCTGGAAGCGAAGCAGGCCACAGGTCTTCCAATCGTGACAGAGATCATGAACGCCAACCACCTTCCGCTCTTTGAAGAAGTGGACGTCATTCAGGTAGGAGCCAGAAACATGCAGAACTTTGAACTGCTGAAGGAGCTGGGAAGAACCCGCAAGACCATCTTGCTGAAGAGAGGCCTTGCAAACACCCTGAAGGAACTGCTCATGGCCGCTGAATACATCATGGCGGGCGGTAATGAAAGCGTTATCCTCTGCGAGAGAGGCATCAGAACCTTTGAGACTTACACCAGAAATACCCTGGACCTGTCGGCAGTGCCGGTGCTGCACAACCTGACCCACCTGCCGGTGGTCATCGACCCGAGCCACGCTACAGGCGAAAGATATCTGGTTAAACCGATGGCTATGGCGGCTGTAGCGGCCGGCGCCGACGGACTGATGATAGAAGTACACAACAATCCTGCGAAGGCCCTTTGCGACGGCAAACAGTCGCTGACACCGGCACAGTTCGCGGACGTTATGGATAAAGTAAGAAAGATAAGAGAGGTGATCTAAATGAACATCGGAATTGTAGGACTGGGATTAATAGGCGGCTCAATGGCAAAGGCCTATAAAAAGGCTGGTGCTACAGTTCTGGGATGCGACAGAGACAGACTCACCACAGAGTTTGCGAAGATGGCTGAGGCCATCGACGGCGAATTAGATGAGGCACACTTTAGCAAGTGCGATTTGATCATGATCTGCATTCCGCCGGTAGGAGCCGAAGAATGGCTCGAGCTGAACGCTCCCAAACTGTCACCAGATACATTAGTAATTGATTGCTGCGGAACAAAGAGATATATTTGTGAAACAGGCTTCAGACTGGCAAAACAGTACGGCTTCACCTACGCTGGCGGCCACCCGATGGCGGGCACCCAATATGCAGGCTTTAAACACAGCGACGAGAATCTGTTCCAGGGCACCGTGTTCGCGCTGGTGCCGGAGGACAGGAACGACCTGTTCTTCATCGACAGAGTGAAGAAGATGGTCCTTCCGGCAGGCTTCTCCAAGGTGGTCATGTCCACCGCCGAGCAGCATGACAGAGTCATCGCCTTTACCTCTCAGATGGCTCACGTGGTTTCCAACGCGTTCATCAAAAGCGAAACGGCCTTTGATACGGGAACAGCCATCTCCGCTGGCAGCTACAAGGACTTTACCCGGGTAGCGGGACTGGACGCCAGCATGTGGACAGAGCTTTTCATGGAAAATCGGGACAACCTGAAGCATGAGCTGGATATCCTCATCGACGAACTTCAGAAATACGGAAAGGCCCTGGAAGAGGAGGATGCGGAGGAGCTCTGCAGACTTCTGGCAGAGGGCAGTGACAGAAAGCACGAGGTAGAGAGAAGATGCGGTTAGAAGAGCTTGGCTGTCAGATCAGACCCCTGATCAAAGGCAACAGCCTGACAGTCGTAACCGACGAAAACGTAGCAAAACTATATTTAAATCGATGCATCCAGAGCCTCAAATGCGAAGGCTTTGATGTATATACATTTGTGATTCCTCCTGGCGAGGAATCCAAAGACGGGAAAACGTATCTGGAACTTATCAATTATCTGGCGGAAATACCGCTGACCAGGGCCGATGCCCTTGTGGCCCTGGGAGGCGGCGTGGTAGGAGATCTTACCGGATTTGCTGCTGCCACATATCTGCGAGGGATACCAGTGATCCAGGTACCTACCACCCTCCTTGCGGCAGTGGATTCCTCTGTCGGCGGCAAGACGGCCATCAATCTTCCGGCCGGAAAAAATCTTGCCGGGGCGTTTCACCAGCCTGCCCTAATCTGGTGCGACGCCGAGCTGCTGGAATCCCTGCCGGACAATATCTACCAAGACGGTATGGCAGAGGTCATCAAATACGGAGTGATAGCAGATGCCCAGCTCTTTGACCTTCTCTGCGACAGAGAAAAGGCGGAGAGCTGCACCCGCGAGATCATCGAGCGGTGCGTGCGTATCAAAAAGAAATTCGTCGAAGAGGACGAGTTCGATACGGGCGTCAGGCAGCTGCTTAACTTCGGCCATACCATTGGACACGCCATCGAAAAGGCCAGCGATTTCGCGGTCAGCCACGGCAGCGCTGTGGCAAAGGGCATGGCGATGATGGCGGAGATCTCGGCGAAGCAGAACTGGTGCAGTCAGGAGACCAGCCAGCGCATCGTCGACCTTCTGAAACTTTATGAATTTGATCTGAATATTGCACAGACAAAAGACGTGCTGTATGATATAATGAAAGCGGATAAAAAACGCAAGGGCGGCTTCATCGACATCGTGGTTCCGGAAAAGATCGGGACCTGCCGCCTGCAGAGACTGACCACGGAGGAGCTGGGAGAGATCTTATGAGGCACATCGAAATCATTCCATCAAAATCTGACGCCCACAGGGCGCTGATCTGCGCGGCCCTTTCCGATCTGACCAGCGGACGGGCCTGCCAGGTGGTGTGCAGCAGCACCTCTCAGGATATCGAGGCCACGGCAAAGTGCCTGGCGGCCCTGGAAACAGGCCGCAGCCAGATGTACTGCGGCGAAAGCGGATCTACGCTCAGGTTCCTGCTGCCGGTCATGGGCGCTCTGGGCTATCGGGCGGAGTTCTATCCAGAAGGCCGCCTGCCGGAAAGACCCCTGTCTCCGCTTTACGAAGAATTGGAAAGCCATGGGTGCAGACTCAGCCCGCAGGGCAGCGTTCCCTTTGTCATAGAGGGACAGCTGAAGCCGGGCTTTTTCCACATACCGGGAGATGTATCCAGCCAGTATATCAGCGGACTGCTCTTCGCGCTGCCGCTGCTGGAGGAGGAAAGCCGGATCGTCATCGAGGGGGAGCTGCAGTCGCGGCCCTACGTGGAGATGACCATCAGGGTTCTGCGGGATTTCGGCATCGAGATCCTGCCTGTGGAGGACGGCTATCGGGTTCCCGGCGGACAGCGTTATGGGGCGCCGCCCGTCTATCAGGTGGAGGGCGACTGGTCCAACGGCTGCTTTTGGCTGGCGGCCGGGGCGTTGGTTCCCGGCGGTGTCTGCGTCAGCGGCCTGAATCCCGACTCCCTTCAGGGGGATAAGGAAATCCTGCGGCTGCTGTCCCGCTTCGGCGCGCGGATCGAGGCGTCTGCGGAGGGGATTGCGGTCATGCCGGACACCCTTTGCGGGATAGAAATAGACGCGTCGCAGATCCCCGACATGGTGCCGATCCTGGCGGTTATCGCCTGCGGGGCCAAGGGGAAGACGACCATCAAAAACGCAGGACGACTGCGTATTAAAGAAAGCGACAGGCTCGCGTCGGTCAGCCAGGTGCTGGCGGGACTGGGAGCCGATATTACAGAGCTTGCCGAGGGGCTGGAAATTCTCGGAACAGGACGCCTCGCGGGCGGCACGGCCGACTCCTGGGGCGACCATCGGATTGCCATGATGGCAGCCATCGCGTCGCTGATCTGCGACGGGCCGGTGACCATTACGGGCAGCCAGGCAGTGAAAAAATCCTATCCTGACTTCTTCCGGATTTTGGAGGAAGCCGGCCTAGGTGAAAATATAGAAAGGAAATAATCAAATGTCTTCAAACTACGGAAAAAATGTGAAGATCTCAATCTTTGGGCAATCACATTCTGCAGCCATCGGCGTTGTGCTGGATGGAGTACCTGCAGGGTTTTCTGTTGACATGGAGAAGCTGCAGAGTTTCCTTGACCGGCGTGCGCCAGGGAGGAGTCCCTATTCGACGCCGAGGAAGGAAGCTGACCGGCCAGAATTCTTAAGCGGCCTCGTGGGCAACGTGACCTGCGGCGCGCCTATTTGCGCTGTGATCAGGAACACCAATACCCGCTCTCAGGATTATGACAACCTGCGGGACGTGCCGAGACCAGGCCATGCGGACTATACCGCCCACGTCAAGTACGGCGGTCATGAGGACGTCAGCGGCGGCGGGCATTTTTCCGGCAGACTGACAGCACCCCTGTGTATCGCAGGGGGTATTTTGCTGCAATTATTGGAGCAAGATGGAATCGTTGTCAGGGCTGAGATCAAGGAGATCGGCGGCAGCGCGGAAGATCCGTTTGGGCGGATCGAGGAAGCCAGACGCCGGGGCGACTCGGTAGGCGGCGTCATAGAGTGCGTTGTAGACGGCCTTCCAGCCGGCATCGGCGGACCCATGTTTGACGGAATTGAAAACAAAGTGGCCCAGGCAGTCTTTAGCATCCCTGCCGTCAAAGGAATCGAGTTCGGCAGGGGATTTGACGCGGCCCGCGTAACGGGAAGCGAAAACAACGATGAATATTATTACGACGGAGGGCAGGTAAGGACCCGCACCAACAACCACGGGGGCATTCTCGGAGGCATCAGCTCCGGCATGCCGGTGGTCTTCCGCGTGGCGATCAAACCGACCCCGTCCATTTCCATAGAACAGAACAGCATCAGCTATTCCCGGAGGGAAGATGCGAAGCTGGCTGTCCGCGGCAGACACGATCCGTGTATCGTGCCGAGGGCTGTACCCTGCGTAGAAGCGGCGGCAGCCATCGCCATATATGACTTGATTAAAGGAGAACAATGACAATGACTTTAGATGACTATAGAGTAAAAATCGACGCGATCGATACAGAAATCGTAAAAAAGCTGGAAGAGCGCATGAGAGTGGCGGAAGAAATTGCCAAATATAAGAAGGAACACGACCTGCCAGTGCTGGATGCCTATCGTGAAAGAGAAAAAATCGATCAAATTACAGAAATGGCATCAGATGATATGGCATCTTACACAAAAATATTATATAATACTGTTATGGAGCTAAGCAAGGATCATCAGAGAAAGGTCACCCAGACCGAGTCTGAAGTGGTCAGGGATATCAAGAAGGCGCTGGAAGAGACGCCAAAGGTATTCCCGTCCAGGGCTACCGTAGCCTGCCAGGGCGTGGAAGGCGCGTATTCTCAGCAGGCCTGCGAGCGGCTGTTTAAAATGCCGAAGATCATGTTCCTGAAGAACTTCAACGGCGTGTTCGCGGCCATCGATCAGGGACTGTGCCAGTACGGCATCCTGCCGCTGGAAAACAGCACCGCTGGCTCCGTCAACCAGATCTACGATCTGATGATGAAGTATAATTTCCATATCGTCAAGAGCGTCAAGCTGAAGATCGACCACAGCCTTCTCGCCAAACGCGGCACCAAAAGAGAAGACATCCGCGAGATCTTTTCCCACGAGCAGGCTATCCTGCAGTGCGACAGCTATCTGAAGAACTTCCCGAACGCGAAGATCACCGTATGCGAGAATACGGCGGAAGCGGCGAAGATGGTAGCTGAATCAGACAGAACCGATATTGCCGCTCTGGCCTCCTTCTCCTGCGGACAGCTCTACGGGCTGACCTGCGTGGAAGAGGACGTGCAGGACAATGGAAATAACTATACCAGATTCATCTGTATCAGCAAGAAGCTGGAAATTTATCCAGGAGCGGACAAGACCAGCCTGATGGTGGTGGTTTCCCATACGCCGGGCTCCCTGCATAACGTCTTGTCCAGATTCAATGCGCTGGGTATCAACCTCTTCAAGCTGGAATCCAGACCGATTCCGCAGAGAGACTTCGACTACATGTTCTACTTCGACTTCGACTGCGAGGTGTACTCTGAAGAGTTCATCAGGCTGATGAACCAGCTGGAAGACTTGAGCCAGGAGTGCAAGTATTTAGGAAGTTATACGGAGATTTAAAATGAAAAAATTTGGATTGATCGGGGGAAAACTGGATCACAGCTATTCTCCAATGATTCATGGAAAGTTCGGTGATTATCCCTACGAGCTGTGCGAGATTGAGGAAGACGCCCTTCAGGAGCTGCTTGCGGATACGTCCTACGGCGGTTTCAACGTAAGCATTCCCCATGAGCAGGCGGTGATGAAGTTCTGTGACGAGCTGTCCGAAAAGGCCAGGGTCATCGGAAGCGTCAACACCATCGTCCGCGGCGAGGACGGCAGACTGAGAGGCTACAACACCGATTACGACGGCTTCATCTATCTGCTCGGCTGTACCGGCATCAAGGTAGAGGGCATGAAGTGCATGGTTCTCGGCAGCGGCGGCGCGTCTCTGACCGTACAGGCCGCGCTCAGAGACCTGGGAGCTTCGGAAATCGTGGTAATCTCAAGGACCGGCGAGAATAATTACGAGAATATCCAGAGACACTTTGACAGTGAGATCATCATCAACACCACGCCGGTGGGCATGTACCCGGGCAACGGACGCACGCCGGTCAACATAGATGATTTTAAAAACTGTCAGGGCGTGGTGGATCTGATCTACAATCCAAACAAGACAAAGCTGGTGCTGGACGCCATGGCAAAATCACTGCCGGCGACCGGCGGCCTGGAAATGCTGGTCGCCCAGTCAAAGAGGGCCAGCGAGCTGTTTACCGGCAGGCAGATCGACGATGAAGAGGTGGAAAACGTCATCGACGAGATTCGCAGCGAGACGCAGAACGCCATCTTGATCGGCATGCCCGGCGCGGGAAAGACCCTTCTGGGCGGCGAGATCGCCAACCGCATGGGACGCAGGTTTGTGGACATCGACGATCTGATCGTAGAGCATGAGGGCATGTCCGTATCGGAGATCTTCGCCCAGAAGGGCGAGGCCTACTTCCGCAGGATAGAGACTGAAATGCTGGAGAAGTCCTGCATGCAGACCGGACTGGTCATCGCCACCAGCGGCGGCGTCGTGAAAAAGAAGCTGAACTACAATATTCTCAAGCAGAACGGCATCGTCATCTGGATCAAGCGGGATCTGGATAAGCTGGAGACGGACGGCAGGCTGCTGTCGCAGACCATGCCGCTGGAACAGATCTATGAGGAGCGCAAGGACGCCTATGCGTACTGGAGCGATTTCTATATCAACAACAACGAGGAGAGAGAATGATGAAGATTCTGGTCATCAACGGGCCCAACATCAATATGCTGGGTATCAGAGAGCCGGAAATATACGGAAAAGCTACATATCAGGATCTCCTGGCGCTGGTGAAGGACGCGGCTTCCCACCTGGGGGTGGAAGCCGCTTTTTTTCAGTCCAACCACGAAGGCGCCATCGTGGACGCCATTCAGGAGGCCTATGGAAAGGTGGACGGCATCGTCATCAACCCGGCGGCCTATACCCATACCAGCGTGGCCATTTTAGACGCGCTGAAGGCGGTAGGGATTCCCACGGTAGAGGTGCATATTTCCGATGTTTCCGAGAGAGAGGACTTCCGTCAGGTGTCCTATGTGCGGCAGGCCTGCGTGGCCACCGTCATGGGAAAGGGCTTTGACGGCTATGTGGAAGCGATGAAAATCTTATGTGACAAAAGATAGAGCTTTGAGGACAGGGCTTTGAAGAGAGATCTTTGAAGAGAGAGCCTTGAAAAGAGAGCTTTTGGATTTTAGCGTCTGCGGGCAGGCTCCCTCCGGCTTTGCCGGGGCGGCCTGCGGCGCTAAATTTTGATGTTTTTTGCGAAGGGAGGCATACGAGATGAGGGTTTACTGTTATTCCAAGTGTTCGACCTGCAGGAAGGCTCTCAAATGGCTGGACGAGGCGGGAGCGGACTATGAGCTGTACGATATCAAGGAGCAGAATCCAGGTTTGGATGAGCTGCGGGCGTGGCACGCCATGAGCGGTCTGCCGCTCAAGCGGTTTTTCAACACCAGCGGCATGATCTACCGGGAAATGGGTCTGTCCGCCAAGCTGCCGTCCATGAGCGAAGAGGAGCAGCTGGCGCTGCTGGCTTCGGACGGCATGCTGGTAAAGCGGCCGCTGGTCATCGGAGAGGATTTTGTGCTGACCGGCTTTAAGGAAGCCGAGTGGAAGGAAAAGGTGCTGTAATGGACTATATGGATCGTGACAGTCAGCTTCGCGAAGTACGGGAAGCTATCGACGCGGGTATGCGGACGAGGCAGTATCTGCAGCAGGCGCTGCGGGAATTGGAGTCGGCCCAGGGCTTTGGATTTGCCGATATGCTGGGGCTGGATCTGATCGGCGGCATAGGCAAGCATATGAAGCTGGCCGGCGCCCGCCAGCAGATGGAGCTGGCCAGAAACCAGGTGGCTGTATTTCAGAAGGAGCTGCAGGACGTGAACTATGCCCTGGATCTGAACCTGGAGGTGGGAGGATTTCTGACCTTCGCGGATTTCTTCCTGGACGGGATTCTGGCAGACGTGCTGGTTCAGTCAAAGATCGGGGAATTGAAGCAGCAGGTGGAAAACGGCCTGTGGCAGTTAAACCGGATCATGGAGGATCTGGCGAGAATGGAGATGGAGATTTTAAACAGGAGATAAAGGAGCGGGGGATATGACGCTGTACTTAGAAGGTTTCCAGCTGCCGGGAAGATTTGGTGAAGAGGGCTTCTTAAACGATATCAGGGAGACGTGTTATGATAACTTCTATCCCTTCGGGCTGTTTCCGCCCAAGGAGCTGGACAGGGTGTCCTTTGATACGGTGACCATTTTCTACGGCAGCAACGGCTCGGGGAAAACCACTTTGCTCAACGTGATCGCGGAAAAGCTGCGTGCTCTGCGGGGCGCGCCGTATAACAAGAGCGCCTTCTTTGAGCGCTTTGTGGATCAGTGTGAGCTGCTGTGGGATTGGCAGACTTCATGGCAGGACGCTATGGTGATCACCAGCGACGACGTATTCGACTATCTCTTCGATCTGCGCGCCCTCAACGAAGGCGTGGATCACCGGAGGGAAGATTTGATGAAAGAGTATCTGGATCTGAAGACATCTCACTATCAGATGCGGTCTTTGGCTGACTACGAACAGCTGAAGAAGGTCAATCGTGCCCGGCGCCACTCCAAGTCTGAATTCATTCGGCAGAATCTGGTGAAAAACGCGGCGGAGCGGTCCAACGGGGAAAGCGCCCTGATGTACTTCAGCCACAAGATCGAGTCCAATCAGATCTATCTGCTGGACGAGCCGGAGAACAGCCTGTCGGCGGAATATCAGCAGGAGCTGTGCGGCTTCCTGGAGGATTCCGCCCGGTTTTACAACTGCCAGTTTATCATCGCCACCCACTCGCCGTTTCTGCTGGCTATGCGGGGCGCCCGCGTCTACGATCTGGACAGCAGGCCGGTGGCCGTCAGGCGTTGGACAGAGCTGGAAAATGTGAGAAGATATTATGAGTTTTTTAAAGCGCATGAAGAGGAGTTCTAGAGGAGTCTAAACGGACTCCTTTTTTATTGACAAAATGAACAAATACAGATATAATTTTAGTAAGATAAATGTAAAATTTATATAAAATTTCTGTAAGATTTTTATATGATTTCTTTAATCGCTTTGAGAAGGGAGAGTTAAATGAAGATAAAACCGTCCAGCTATATCCGTAATGATTATGCGGAACTATCGGCCTATTGCCGTGAGACGGGCGAGCCGGTATACTTAACGAAAAACGGGGAAGGGGATATTGTGGTTCTCAGCATCGATGCCTATGAGCAGCTGACGGAGCGGTTGAAGCGTCTGGAAGCAAAGTATTATCTGCTGCAGAAGTTCCGCGAGGCGGACGCGTACAACAGAAAACACCCTGAGACTTATACCATGGAGCAGGCGGAAGAAATACTGGAGGCGTTTTTGCGTGAAAAAGAAACAGGAGAATAAGATTGTCTTTGCGGAATCTTTCATGTTTGACATGAAGGAAACTCTCCTGTATTTCGCTGAGGACAGCCATGCCCGTGCGGGCAAAGTAAAAAACAGGATTTTCAGCGGGATTGGACTGCTGTCGGACCACCCGCAGCTGGGGAGGCATATAGATGAAATCAGCTTTCCGGAAAAGCGTTTTTTGATCGTTGATGAGTTTATCGTGCTGTACTCCTTTGTGGACGGCACGGTTTATGTGGAGCGGCTTCTTAACGAGAGGCAGGACTACCGAAGATATCTTTGACGGCGGCTCTTTGACGGCGGCTTTGACGATGTCCTTCGAGCAGGCGCCGATTGGCGGAAGAGGAGTTCCAGAGGAGTCTAAACGGACTCCATTTTTTAATCCGCTCTTTTACGCGGCTTTTTGTCCGCAAATACCGCCGCGCTGAGCAGTGTGGCGGCGGGAACGATGAGACAGCAGCCCAGGCCGCTGATGGAGATGGACAGAAACTCCTGGCAGAAGGACTTGCTGTTGACCAGCCGGACCAGTGAGTATTCGTCCACATATTGGATCATCAGGGTCAGATATTCCGCGATATAGATGTAGAATATGGTGTGGATGGAGGTGTTGAGGATGGCCCGGCTGGCGATGAAGCCGGAAGCGGCCAGTCTGCCGAAGTCGCCGGCGCCGCCGGCCTGATGTATTTCGTAAATAGACGATGTGATCGCGATAGCGATGTCGACGACGGTTCCGATCAGGGCGATGAGCATGACGGAGATCTGCAGGGCCAGCATGTCCATGGCGATATTTCTGGTATAGCCGTTGGTATCGGTGATCTCGTACTGCTCACTGTTGAAGCCTCCCAGAGCGGCCCCTTCCGCTATGTAATAGACAAAGGGCGTCAGAATCAGGATGACGGCGGCCACAGACAGAAAGGCCAGGCGGCTTTTGATGTCCCCGTCGTTTTGATAGAAGCAGGTGACCGCTGAGATAAAAAGACAGGCGGCCGCGGTGACCAAGACAGGGGGCAGGCCGCGGTAGATCAGATAGACGGCGGCCAGCAGCAGACAGCCGTGGAGGGCGGTGGTGATGATGGATTTCGCGCCACGGTCGCCGCAGACCAGCAGAATCAGGACGATGAGAATGACGGTCAGGGCTATTAGCATGGGTCTGCCTCCTTTCTGTGGGTTTTGCGGGTGTAGTACCAGACCGCGATGCCGGCGGCCGCGGGAATGGACAGGACGATGCCGATACTGCCGGTGAGAAAGCGGGCGATCTCAAAGAAGCTGTGGTAGCGCAGAATCGTGGCAAAGGCGATGCCGTTGCGCATGGACAAGATGATAAACGGAACAGCCGCGGCCACGTTGGAAAAGAACATGATGCTGATCATGGTCCCCACCAGGTCGTCTCCCACGGTGCGGCACGACTGGAACAGCTCTTTTGCCGTGATCCGCGGATTGTGGGCTGTGATCTGGTCTACGGTCATGGTGATGGTGACCACGATGTCCATGGAGGCGCCCAGGGAACCGATGAGGATCTCCGAGAGGAAGATCAGGTCCGCGTCCCGCTGCTCGTAGGGCTGGATCAGATAGTCCATAAACTCGTAGTCCACGCTGCCGCCTGCCCGCAGGACGAGCCAAGCGATCAGGGTGGTGAAGGCTACGGAACAAAAGGTGGCCGCCAGGGCGATGAGGGACTTCCGGTTGAAGCCGTGCATGAAAAACAGCAGCATGGCTGTGAAGAAAAGGGCCATGGGAACGGTCATCAGCAGAATGTTGACCCCTTTCAGATAGAGCGTCAGCACCCAGTAGAAGCAAAGCATGTTCAGGATCAGGCTCAAAATGGTCAGAGCGCCTTCTCTCCCGCCTACGGCGAGAAAGAGGGCGAAGAGGAGCGCCAGGACCAGGGCGACGAAATAATCCCGCTTCAGGCCGGTGACGCTGCCGGTCAGCAGGGAGCTTCCGTCCGCTGCCGACCCTTCTTCCAGGTTCTCCACGAAAACATCATCACCTTTTTCGTAGCGGGTATCATAGACGCCGGAAGCGGTGCAGCTGTTTTCAGCACAGAGAGTCTCTCCTTTATATTGTCCGTTCCTGACGGTCAAAGTCAGCTCCTGCGTCAGGTAGACCTCCTCATATTCATAGGTTCCATCAAAGCCGGTCTTCACCTCGGTTTCACGTTCTTCTACAGCCGTAACGGTGGCGATGGTCTGGCCGTAGAAGCTGTAGTCGTATTTGACGAAGACCACGACGGCCAGGGCAGCCAGAGCCAGGACTGCCAGCTTCAGAGCCGTCAGGTTCCAAGTTGTCTTTCTCTCCTTTGTTCTTTTCAAACCAGCAGAGCTCCTTTCTAAGATGTGCTTCTATCATATCACATTTTCCCTCAAAAAACCACTTGAGACGGGACAGGCATGGCCTGCGCGCCGCCAATCTTGCGAAAGCTTTCACTATATGGTATACTTTTAACGACAATTGAACTTTAATTATATCAATGAAAAGGAAGAAGAACTATGTCAGATTACAAATTCAACACCAACTGCATTCAGGCAGGCTACACAGCGCAGAGCGGACAGCCGCAGGTGCTGCCGATCGCGCAGAACACGACCTATCGCTACTACAACGCGGAGGACGTCGCGAAGCTCTTTGATCTGGAAAGCGCGGACTACATGTATACCAGACTGGGCAGCCCGACGGTCAACGCCCTGGAGGCCAAGATGGCGGCTCTGGAAGGCGGCACGGCAGGGATCGCGACCAGCGCTGGCCAGGCGGCGAACCTGATCACCATGCTGAACATCGCCCAGGCAGGCGATCACATCATCGCCTGCGCCAATATCTACGGCGGAACCTTCAATCTGTTCGCCGTCACCCTGAAAAAGATGGGCATCGAGACGACCTTTATCAATCAGAACGCTTCCAAGGAGGAGATCATCGCGGCGGCCAGGCCTAACACCAAGGCCCTGTTCGGAGAATCTCTGGGCAATCCGGCGCTGACCGTGCTGGATATCGAGGAGTTCGCCGCGGCGGCCCATGAGATCGGCGTGCCTCTGGTGGTAGACAATACCCTGGCCTCCCCATATCTGTGCAGGCCCCTGGAATACGGCGCGGATTTTGTCACCCATTCTACGACAAAATGGGCCGACGGCCACGCCACCAGCGTCGGCGGCATGGTCATCGAGGGCGGAAAGTTCGACTGGAACAAATACGCCGATAAATTCCCGGGCATGGTAGAGCCGGATGAAAGCTATCACGGCCTGAAGTTCTACGAGAAGTTCGGCGACCAGGCCTTCTGTGTAAAGCTGCGGGCGCAGATGCTCCGGGATCTGGGCTGCACCATGTCTCCGATGAACGCGTGGCTGACCTTCCAGGGGCTGGACACCCTGCACCTGAGAATGGAGCGTCACAGCCAGAACGCCATGGCCCTGGCTCAGTTCCTGCAGAACCATCCGATGGCGGAGTGGGTCAAATACCCTGGACTGCCGGGAGACGACGACTACGAGAGGGCGCAGAAATATCTGCCGAAGGGTGCCAGCGGCGTTCTGGCCTTCGGCGTCAAAGGCGGCAGAGCGGCAGGAGAGGAGTTTTTGAAAAATCTCAAGCTGGCCAGCATCGTGGTGCACGTGGGGGATATCAGGACTTCCGTACTGCACCCGGCCTCCACGACCCACAGACAGCTCAGTGAAGAGGCGCAGATCGCGGGCGGCATCCTGCCGGAGCTGATCAGAGTGTCCGTCGGCTGCGAGGACATCGACGACATCATCGCGGACTTTGACCAGGCGCTGAACAAGGTCGCCGGAAAATAGGCGCGAAGCGGGACCCGCGGAAGAGGGCGGCCCTGAAACGGAGCCCTCAGACAAGGCTTAACAAAGCCAAACGATGACTGACAATGCCAAACGATGCTTGTCAATGCTTATCAAAAGCGAGATCAAAAACAGATCAGAAGCACGCGGCTGACGATCCAGCCGAGGAATACAGACAGCGACAGGCTCCCCAGCCAGATACAGCAGGCCATGGGGAGCCTTTGCTGTTTGAAGAGCAAAATGGAAGAGTTAAAGCAGGGGACAGAGAAGGTCAGCATGATCAGCAGGACCACCAGCTGCACCGCGTCAAAGGCGCCGCTGCCCGCCATGGACAAAAGGGAGGCGGAACTGAAATCCCGCTTTAAAATGTTGAGCAGCATCAGGCTGGCGGCTTCCGGCGGCAGGTGGAGAAACCGATCCAGCAGCGGGCCGCTGACTTCCGAGATCCAGTCCAGCAGACCGAAGTACATGGCCAGGCTGATGATGACGCTGCCGACACAGAAAGGGAACAGGGTGCTGGTTACGGACTGAAAAGCGTCGCTGATGACGCGGACCGGGGAAAAGGTGACGGCGTCCTGCTGGCACCGGACCAGGGCGGCGTCCAGGGGATACACCTTCGCGATGATGAAATAGATGACAGCGATGAAGCAGGCGGCAAAAAGCAGATAAGTCATAAAGACCCGGAAGGTCACCAGGCAGGCGAAGGTGGCAATGAGAGCGATCTGAGACGGGCAGGGCACCAGCATGACGAGAATCCAGATCATGCGGCGGCGCATGGACGGCTTTTCGATGGCGTCCAGGGCCGTAAGCGCCGCTGTGGTACAACCGAGCCCAAGCAGGGTATAAAAGAACTGGTTGATGAGAGGATGGGACTTGGCGAGAAAGGGAACGCGGGCGAGGACCTGTCCCAAAAGGCCGAGAAAAACCATGATGGGGAAGAGCACCAGAAAGAGATATCTGGGCGTTACGGTCAAAAGGCCGAAATCCCCGAAAAAAATCCAGGATAAAAGATGGGCGATATTGTTCATTTCTGCTTTTTAATCCTTTCAAAGAATGGTATAATGAACACGTACGATCTTAACGGCGTTGCCGCAAGGAAGTGTTCATTGAATCATGACGGATGATCCTGTGGTTCAAAGGAAACGTCATGGTATAATGAACACGTACGATCTTAACGGCGTTGCCGCAAGGAAGTGTTCATT
>CALLDR010000039.1 GCA_937997955.1 uncultured Emergencia sp.
GATTTCGCGGCAAGTTCTGCATCGACAGGCAGGCTGCAGGCAAAAAAAGAAAAAGAGCCTGTTTCCAAAGCTCTTTTCCCCGCGTCGTCTTTCTTATCTCACCAGAGTATAGCCCGCGTCTTCCACAACCTTCGCGAATTCGTCCATGGAGATCTCACGATCCGCCTCCACAGAAGCGCTCTTCGCTTCCAGGTCCACCGTAGCCGTCACGCCGTCCATGGCGTTGAGCGCGTCCGTCATGTGCTTCTGGCAGTGCTGGCACATCATGCCTTCGATCTTTAATTCATACTTCATAGTCGTTTCTTTCCTTTCTATCTTCTCTATAGCTTCAGTCCCTGCCTCTGAGACGGCCGGGATCTGCCTTTGACCTTCTGAAGACACTGTCTCATTTGCTGCCGGCATTTCCTCTGCCAGCCCCTCTTCCGCCGCGGTTCGCTTCACCTTAAACCGTCTCAGCCGCAGCGCGTTGGACACGACGCAGACGCTGGACAGGCTCATGGCCGCCGCGCCGAACATAGGCGACAGCTTCAGCTCAAACATCGGATACAGGACGCCCGCCGCCAGCGGAATACCGATCACGTTGTAGAAGAAGGCCCAGAACAGGTTCTCTCTGATGTTTTTGATCACAGCCTTGGACAGCTTTACCGCCGTCACAGCGTCCTGCAGATCGTTGCGCATCAGCACGGCGTCAGCGCTTTCAATGGCCACGTCGGTGCCCGCCCCGATGGCGATGCCCACGTCAGCCTTTGCCAGAGCCGGCGCGTCGTTGATGCCGTCGCCGATCATGGCAACCTTGTGGCCGCCCTGCTGCAGCTGGGAAATATGCCGTTCCTTGTCCTGAGGCAGAACCTCGGCGATAACCTGGGAAATGCCCATTCTTCTGCGCAGAGCCTCCGCCGTCCGCCGGTTGTCGCCGGTCAGCATGACCACGCTCAGGCCCATCTGCTCAAATTCCTCGATGGCTGCACGGCTGCCGGCCTTCTCCACGTCGGCCACCGCGATAATGCCGATCACCTGATGCTCATCGGCAAAGATCAGCGGCGTCTTGCCCTCATCAGCCAGCCGGTCCAGATCAGCCTGCGCCGCGGACGTGTCGATGCCCGCCTCTTCCATCAGCGCGCTGTTGCCCGCAAGGTAACGCCTGCCGTCGATCCGGCCCCGCACGCCCTTTCCGAAGACAGCCTCAAACTCCGAGACCGGAGCCGGACGGACACCCTTTGACGCGGCATGCTCCAAAATGGCTTCTGCCAGGGGATGTTCGCTGCCGGTTTCCAGCCCCGCCGCGATCTCTATCAAAGGGGTTTCAGCCGAGGCCGTATGAATCACGTCGGTGACCCGCGGTTTTCCTTCGGTGATGGTGCCGGTCTTGTCCATGACCACGGTGTCCACGGTGCAGGCTGTCTCCAGGGCCTCGCCGGACTTGATCAAAATGCCGTTCTCCGCGCCTTTGCCGGTTCCCACCATGATAGCCACAGGAGTCGCGAGACCCAGGGCGCACGGGCAGGAGATGACCAGGACAGAGATGCCGATGGACAGGGCGAACTCAAAGCCCGCTCCGGCGATCAGCCAGATCACTGCCGCCACAACGGCGATACAGATGACGGCCGGTACGAACACTCCCGCGATTTTATCAGCCATGCGGGCGATAGGCGCTTTGCTGGCGCTGGCCTCGTCCACCAGACGAATGATCTGGCTGATGGTGGTGTCGCCGCCTACCTTGTCGCAGCGCACTTTGATGAAGCCGGTTTTGTTCAGGGTGGCGGACACCGCCCGGTCGCCCGGCTGTTTTTCTACCGGTATGCTCTCGCCGGTGATGGCGGATTCGTCGATGCTGGTGGTGCCGCTGATGATCTCGCCGTCTGCCGCGATGCTCTCACCGGGGCGGACGACCAGAATGTCGCCCACAGCCAGAGCCGCGGCCGGAATCTCAACCTCCGCGCCGTCGCGCTCCACTCTGGCCGTCTTCGGAGCCAGATCCATGAGCTTTTCAATGGCCTGGCTGGTCTTGCCCTTGGAGCGGCTTTCCAGATATTTGCCTACGGTGATCAGAGTCAGTATCGTCCCCGCCGACTCGAAATAGATGTCTCCAGCGTAGTGATGCACCAACTCCATATTGCCGCTTTCAAAACCGGCCGCCATGCGGAACAGGGCGAAGATGCCGTAAAGAATAGCCGCCGCCGCGCCCATGGCCACCAGGCTGTCCATATTGGGACTGCCCCGGAACAGGCTCGGAAAACCTTTTAGGAAGAACTTCCGGTTCAGGAATACGATGGGGATCAGGAACAGTACCTGCAGCAGCACGATGGTCAGCGGATGCTCCATCAGCATTTCGTGACCGCCCGGCATCAGCATGTGCCCCATGGATACGATCATCAGAAGGATCAGCAGCCCCACAGACCAGAACAGCCTCTGCTTCATCTGCTTTTCCTCCTTCAGGGCGGCGGCTGACGCGCTGGCATTTCCATTTCCGCTCTGCCCGCCTGAGCCAGCTCCGCTCTGGCCGCCTGCCGCCGCGCCCGGCTGGCCGCTGTCCACATAGGCTCCGTAGCCGGCCTTTTCCACCGCGGTTATGATCTTCTCATCGTTTAGTTTTGATTCGTCGAAAGTGACCTGCATGGTACCGGTCAGCAGATTGACGCTGACGGTCTCCGTGCCCTCCAGTTTGGATACGGTCTTCTCCACCCGGGAAGAGCAGGCAGAGCAGGTCATTCCCGTTACTCTGAATTTTTCTTTCATCAATGTACCTCTTTTGCTTACCTCCTCTTTGCTTCTCTCATTCTCGCCTACCTCATCAGCTTGTGCAGGGTATCGCAGAGCTCGTCCACCATCTGGCTGCTGCCGCTCTTGATATCCTCCACCACACAAGATTTAATATGCTCAGAAAGCAGGAGTTTATTAAAGGAATTGATGGCCGCGCTCACTGCCGCCACCTGGTTGATGATGTCGATGCAGTAGCGGTCATCTTCCACCATTTTCTTGATCCCGCGGACCTGGCCCTCGATCTTGTTCAGACGAGTGATCAAAGCTTTATATTCTGATCCTTCTCTGTGCTTGGATTTTTCCTCACAGGCGGGACAGACTTTTTCTGTCATATCGCTCATAATTTTCTCTCCTTTATATCGCTGGATATCACCAACGTGCGGTTTTGCTTTGCTACGTGTAGTATACCCCTGTATGGTAGCTTTGTCAAGAAGAAATTATGATAACCCAAAATTGTATTTTCCCCGCGTATTCGCCCGCTTTTTGAAAAATCGCAGAGGTATATGAGCGTCAAGGCATAAAAAAACGGAGCAAAAGATGCTCCTGTTTGATGGCCGGGAGCGGGTTTGATACCCCCTCCCTCTAGATTTTTCTTACGCGGCTGCCGCGTTTTTTCCGCTGGCGCCTTAGGCCCGATGATGAACCGCGGCGTTCAGAGCTGTCCTTGCGTGATCCACGTACATCTGCCGGATAGCTTCCAGCTCTCCCAGTCCTTTCAGGACGCACTCCACCTGATAGCCTTCTCCCGTCAGGACGCTCTTCCAGGAATCCTCATCGTCCCCCGCCATATCGTTGGTAGCGTGATCCCCCGCAACCACCATCAAAGGCTGCAGCACAACTCTTTCGTACAGGCCGTTCTCCTTCATCATCTCCATGATGTGGCCCAGATCCGGCTCCGCCTCCACGGTGCCGATAAAATACTGATCAAAACCCTCCGCGCGCAGCATTTCCTGCAGCCTGGTGTATACGCCGTTGGCCTCGGCTTCTGAGCCATGGCCCATAAAGGCAACGGCTGTCCGGCCGTCGCAGTAAGCCTTTGTCGCGTCCGTGACCGCCCGGATCACCTGGGAGAAGTCCTGATCGCTGTCTAAAAGGGGCGCGCCAAGAGCGACGCTGTCAAAGACACTTTCGTATTCTTTTAGTTCTTCCCGCACATCGTTGTATTCCAGACCGTCCATCAGATGGGTCGGCTGCAGGATCAGATGCCTGAAACCGTCCGCCGCCGCCCTGTCCAGAGCCTCCTTCACGTTGTCGATGTGCAGATCGTCCCGTTTTTTCAGCTTATTGATAATCATCTGGCTGGTAAACGCCCGCCTCACCTCATACTGGGGAAACGCTTCCCGCAGAGCGTCTTCAATGGCTCCGATGGTAGCCTGCCTGGTCTCGTGATAGCTGGTTCCGAAGCTGACTGCCAAAATGAGCGTGTCCGCAGATAATACTGTTTTTTCATCCATAGTTCTTTGCTCCTCTTTCTTTCGTCGGGAAGCCTCATTTGAAACAGCTGCCCGCCTTTCGACATTCAGTGTATCACGATTTGCCCGCCTTGGCAAGATGAAAGCAAGATGCGGCCAGGGCCTACACATGAAAAACATAGACAAGAATCTGATCGGAGTCTGAATACATGGGACATAGAGCAGTCGAATCAGCAACCTTTTTTGATTTTTGGGGCAAATGTTGCGCGTTACCTTCCAATCCGGCCTTCAAAACACTAAAACCGGCTGATTTTTGTCAAAAATCAGAGAAACGTTGCCGGATTTATGTATTATTATGTAATTAAATCCTTTTTTTGTAATCCAAAAATCGATTTTATCTGGAAAACGATGAAGAACGCGCAACATTAATTGATTTTT